>JBBQZD010000173.1:0-6356 GCA_038208045.1 Gemmatimonadales bacterium
GGCATGGCCGGCTTTGCGGTTGTGCTTTTCCGGGGCGGTCCTCCGGCGCTGGGGGGGGGCCGGGCTTTGGGCGCGCCGGGGGCGGCGCGGGCGCCGGGGCGCCGGGTCACGCTGACGGCCGCTGCCCGCGAGCGCCTCTTCACGGAGACCCCCGCCGCGGGTCCGCAGCTGCCCGCCTCGGCCGTCGTGGCGGGCACCGACAACTGGAACCAGTCGGCACTGCGCCTCGCGCGGCGCCTCACCTTCGGATTGAACCCCGCCGAGACGCAGCGGGCCTCGAAGCTCGGCTACAAGAGCTACCTCGAGTACCAGCTCAACTACGCCGCGCTGGACAACTCCACGGTCGAGAGCGTCGTCGGCACCAACTATCCGCTGCTGGCCCAGCCGTCGTCGGCCCTCGTGCAGGCCAACCAGGGCACGCTGAACAACCAGCTCACGGACGGCATGCTCTACCGCCAGGCGACGTCACCGCGGCAGCTGTTCGAGCGGATGGTCGAGTTCTGGAACGACCACTTCACCATCTACTTCCAGAAGGTCGGCTACCTGCAGATCGCCGACCACCGCGACGTCATCCGCAAGAACGCGCTCGGCAATTTTGGCACGTTGCTGAAGGCCAGCGCGCACAGCCCGGCGATGCTGGCCTACCTCGACAACAACGTCAACCGCAACGGGTCGCCCAACCAGAACTACGCCCGCGAGATCATGGAGCTGCATTCGCTCGGCGTCGATGGCGGCTACACGCAAAACGACGTGGCCGAGTTGAGTCGCTGCCTCACGGGGTGGACGCTGAATGCGCAGGGTGCCTTCACGTTCACGGCGTCGCAGCACGACTTCGGGGCCAAGACGGTGCTCGGGGTGAGCATCCCGGCCCGCTCGTCGTCGGGCGGGCAGGGCCAGCAGGACATGGAGGACATGCTCAACGTGCTGATCGCGCACCCGAGCACCGCGACCTTCATCGCGACCAAGCTGCTGATGTTCTTCCTGAGGCCCGACCCCTCGGTGGCGCAGGTGACCGCGGTCGCGAATGCGTACACCAAGACGGGCGGCGACATCAAGGCGATGCTGCGCGTGGTCTTTACCGAGAGCTGGCTCATGGCCGCGCCGGCCAAATTCAAGCGCCCGCACCACCTGATGCTCTCGGCGCTGCGCGGCAGCGGGGCCGTGATCGCTCCGACGAGCACGACGCTCAGCACGCTCCGCGGCCTGCTCTCGAGCATGGGCCACGTGCCGTTCGCGTGGGAGACGCCCGACGGGTATCCCGACCGCGTGGAGTACTGGTCGGGCAACATCCTGCCCCGGTGGAACGCGATGACGAGCATCTCCACCGCCACAGCGGGGCAGTACGCCGTGGCCGACACGAACTTCACGCGGTTCGGCAGCACGGCGGCGGCGATCGTCGACACCATGAACACGATGGCGTTCGGCGGCGAGATGAACCAGCGCACGCGCGACGAACTGACGGCGTACCTGAGCGGCGGCACCATCAACACGACGCGCATCCGCGAGACCCTGTCGCTGGCCATGTCGTCGAGCGCGTTCCAGTGGTACTGAGCCCAGCCCCCCGGAGCAACGGATGAGCGATTTCGAACAGGACGACAGCGGCTGCCAGGAGTACCATGCGCTCTCGCGCCGCCGGTTCGTGGTGCAGGCGGCTGGTGCCGCGGTGCTGGGGGCCGTGGCGCCCTCGTGGCTGCCGCGCGTGGTGCTGGCGCAGACGGCGAGCACCCGTGACATCATCGTGTACGTCTTCATGCGCGGCGGCGCGGACGCGCTGTCGCTCTGCGTGCCGTGGGGCGACGCCAACTACTACGCCGGGCGCGCCACGATCGCGATTCCGCGGCCCGACGCGACGGGGACGCTCAAGGCGACCGCGCTCGACTCGACGATGTGGGGATTCCCGCCGGCGATGCTCGGCATGCTGCCGGCCTACCAGGCCAGCCAGCTGCTCGTGATCCAGGGGGCAGGCCTCGCGTACAGCTCGCGGTCGCACTTTGACGCGCAGCGTTTCATTGAGGTGGGCAAGGCGGCCGACCCATCCATCTCGACGGGGTGGCTCGGGCGGCACCTGGCCACCGTGCCGCCGCTGAGCACGGCCGCCACGTTGCGGGCGCTGGCGATCTCGCAGGGCCTGCCCAACGCGCTCGAGGGGGCACCCAAGACGCTGCCGATCCCCGACCCGGGCAACTACACGCTCAGCGGCAGCGCCTCGACGCGTGCGGCACGACAGGCCTTCCTCGGCACTGACTATGGCCAGGCGGAGGAACCAGTGAGGAGCGCGGCGCTCGACGCCGATGCGACGCTCAACCTGCTCGCGTCGCTCAACATCGGCGCCTACGTCCCGTCAAACGGGGCGACGTATCCCAACTCCGGCTTCGGGCGCGGCATGAAGTCGACGGCGGCGCTCATCAAGGCCAATGTCGGCGTCGAGGCCGTGCAGGTCGACATCGGCGGCTGGGACACGCACCAGACGCAGAATCCGCTGAATGGCCTGATGGCGACGTCCATGACCGACCTGTCCAACAGCATCGGCGCCTTCTGGGCCGACGTGATGCAGGGCAACGGCAACTACAACGTGACCCTGGTGGCGATGTCGGAGTTCGGGCGCAACGTGCGCGAGAACGGATCAGCGGGCACCGACCACGGACGCGGCAGCGCCATGTTCGTGATGGGCAAGCAGATTGCCGGCGGGCGCGTCTACACGAAGAACTGGCAGCCGCTGGCGCGAGAGAACCTGCAGGACAGCCAGGACGTGAAGGTGACCGTGGACCACCGCGACGTGCTGGCAGAGATCGTGAAGAACCGACTGTCGAATCCCAACCTCGACCTGATCTTCCCGGCCTACACGCCGACGTTCCAGGGCGTGACGAAGTAGCGCGCACTCCGCGCTACTTCACATCGACCTGCCCGCTCATGCCGGGGTGCACGGTGCAATCGTAGGGAAACAGTCCCTTGGTGTTGAACGTGCGTGCCACATCGGCGTTCTTGATGATCTGGATGTCGGTGGGCTTTCCGGCCACGGCGCCGAAGATGACGTTGTGGTCCACCGAACCGAATCGGAACGTCACGGTGCCGCCCACCGCGATGGTGGTGAGAAAGGGCGAGAAGGTGTTGCCGGGCATGGTCACTTCGGCGGCCAGCGGCAGTCCGCCGCCAGAGCCGCTGACCTGGATGGCCGCGCTGCCGGTGCGCCCACCGGCCGAGGCCGTCACGGTCGCGGTGCCCACGGCGACACCGGTGACGAGGCCCGTGGTCGACACCGACGCCACGTTCGCCGCGCTGCTGCTCCAGCTGACCACCGCGGATGTCACCGTCCCTGTGCCCGTCAGGGGCGTGGCGGTGAGTTGCAGCGTCTGCCCGACGCCCAGCTGGGCGGCGGTGACGTTGAGGGAGACGGCGGCGACCGTCGCGGTGCTGCTGGGCGCGGTGGCGTCGCCGCTACCGCAGGCAGACAGCACGAGCCCGGCAAGGGCAATCGAGATGGGGTGGCGCATTGGGGGGCTCCGGCGGGGTTGCCTGAAGGTACACCCGGCGTCCGCGTTCCGGCCACGCGACCGCGGCCGGCGCGGGTAGCGGGGGGTGGGCGAGACGCCGTGTGCGCGCCAGCCGCGGGATTGGTGACGTGGCGTGACAGTGTCCCGCGAGGTACTATCTGGCAGCAGTCTCTGGACGCCCCCTGTCGTCCATCAACACGCGAGCACGTATGACGCCGCAGGCAGGTGCCGGGTGGCCGGTGCTGATTCTCTCGAATCACGTGGCCATGAAGGTGCGCCTTCGGGCCGCGCTGGAGCCGTTCTCGCCGGTCGACTTCGTCGCGTCGGAGGCGGAACTGGTGGCGCGGATGCTGCGGCCGGCGCGCCTCGTGGTGATTCACGGGGCGCCGCCGTTTGCCGATGCGCGCCTGCCATCGCGACTGCGGCACGGCGCCAGCTGCTCGCGGGCACCGGTGGTCGTGCTCACCTCGTCGAAGGAGCCGGCCTGGGCACGTGCCGCCGAGCTCATCGCGCTGGAGGAGGTGGATGACGTCGTGCACCTCGACACCGAACGCGTGGAGTGCCTGGTCGCCGCCTGGAGCCTGCATCCCGACCGCTGTCGCCGGAAGGTCGAGGCGCTTCGCCTCGCCCACCAGAGCGCGCCGGAGCCGCTGCATCGGTTTCTCGAGGAGCTGCTGCTCAACGACAGCGCCGACCTGTCGGTGACCGCCTGGGCAGCCAAGCAGGCCGACGGCTCACGGTTCGCGCTACGCCGCGAGTTGCAAAAGGAAGGCGTGCGGCCATCGGCGCTTGTCGAGGCCGCGCGCGTCCTCAATGTCGTGGCCAACATGCTCGTTCGCAGCCGGGGCCGCCTGAAGGGACGGCTGGCCGCGCTCCCCGACGTACGCTCGGCTCGGCGCCTGCTTGCGCGCACGCTCGGCGTGACCCCGCGCGAGATCTCGGCCATCACGAAGCACGTGGATGGCGCCGAAGAGGTGCGCGGTCGCGCGGTGAAGGCCGTGGAGGCGCTGCTCCGGCCCAACGGCACGAAAGCGGCGAAGTAGCCGCAGGGGGGCGCTCCGGCCGCGACAGCCGGCCGGCGCGCCGCGGTGCGGAATCACTCTCTGACGTTGCGGAACTCGTTGCGCCTAAGCAGATTAGTCGCGTTCGACCGTGCATTCTCTATCGTTGCTACACCTTCTCCATTTATGGTTGGAGATCCGGACATATGGCGCTTGAATCCTGCGGGGCAATCGACACTCGAGGCAGCAGCACCTCACGCCTGACCCGCGGCTTGGTCCGTGCGGCGGCCTGTGCGGTCCTGTCCCTCGGGTTCAGTGCGGCGCTCGCCGCGCAGGGTGGCGACAAGGCGAAGGTCGTGGAGGCGGTGAAGGCCGACCTCGCGCGGCTCTCCGACCTTGAGCGCGCCTGGTACGAGAAGAGCCGGTCGTTCACCACCGACCTGCGCGCCTTGGGGTTCACCCCGACGAGCGGCGCCAGCATTTCGATGTCGTACGCCTCCGCCCGCTCTTGGGCGGCCAACGCGGCGCACCCGACCCTGACGCCGACGACGTGCTTCATCGTCGTCTCGCAGCCGGGGGCGCCGAGCGCGGCGGACAAGGCGCTGCCGTTCTGCTCGGAGACGACGGATAACCGCCAGGCCGCGGCGGCTCCCGCCGCGAAGGCGCCGACGCCCGCTGCGCCCAGGCCAACGGTTGTTGCGACGAAGCCGGCGGTCGTTGCGACGACGCCGGCACCCGCAAAGGCGCCACCACAGGTCGTGGTGAATCGACGTCCCGCGCGGCGGGCGGCTCTCGAGCCGATGTCGGCACCAGTGCCGACGCTGGTGTCCATCCTGCCCTCGCGTGCGCCCTCCAATAGCACCGCGCTGGCCAACACGCGGTCGGCCGGCGGTGCGGCGGATGCGGGCGTCACCGAGGCGCTGTCGCCTGCGCAGTTCACCGCGCGGCTCAGTGCTTTCGTGGCCTCGGCGCTCGAGATGACGAACGCGCAGATGCCCGAGCTGCCGCGCGATCCGTACGAGAGCACGGCGGAACACCAGACGCGCGTGGCGCAGGCGTATGCGCTGTTCCAGCGCCGCGACGCGGAGTTCTACGCGAAGAACACCCGCACGTTCGTGGTGTCGATTCCCGTGAAGGACGCCACGTACGACGCAGACCGCGAGCTGGTAGAGTTCGGCGTGGACGCCGTCGCGCTGCCGACGACGCGCACCTTTGCGGCGGTCGGTGCGGTGGACCTGAGCGTGGCGTGCTATACCCGACCGGTGTTCTGGTGCAGTCCGGAAGCCGGCATGCAGTACGACGGCACGGACCTGTGGCGCGTGCCCCGCGCGACGGCTCGGGCAGTGGACGTGCTGCACACACCGATGACGCTCGTAGCCCGGTTCGTGGTGGGTCGCCGCGACGACACGCGGTCTCCCGCGGTGTCCCTGGTCTCGATGGAATTGCAGGCCAAGGGCGCCGCCATCTCGCGCTGGGAGGCCAGCGCGCGCTGATGCCGTGAAGCATCGCGGCGACGCGTCTGACTCTCTCACGCCCATGACCGTCGCCCCTCCGACGCTCGTCACCATTGACGATGTACGCCGCGCCGCCGCCGTGCTGCGCGGCGTCGCCGTGCGCACCCCGCTACTGGCCTCCGACGAGCTGCAGGCGCGCTGCGGCGCGCCGGTCTGGCTCAAGCCCGAGATGCTGCAGCGCGGCGGCGCGTTCAAGTTCCGCGGTGGCTACTCGTACCTGGCGGCACTGAGCCCCGAGGCGCGCGCCCGCGGCGTCATCACGGCGTCGAGCGGCAACCACGGGCAGGCCGTGGCGCTCGCCGCGCGGATGTTCGGCGTGTCGTGCACCATCGTGATGCCCACGTCGGTGC
>JBBQZD010000174.1:0-6335 GCA_038208045.1 Gemmatimonadales bacterium
AAGAAGGCCACCAAGAAGGCCGCGAATAAGATGTAGTTTTTCGGTCTTCGGACCCCACAGGGGAGCTTGCGTCATGCCAACTCCCCTGTGGGTTGGTAACGACAGGGACGACAGAAACGACCGAGCACCACAGAAACGACCGAGGCCGCGGGGAATGCTCCCCGCGGCCTCTGGTCGTCCGTTTCGAGATCTCGGTCCCGCTCGCTACGCCGCTACCGGCTTGCCCTTCTTTTCCGGGAGCTCCATTCCAGGGACCGGGCCCCAGATGTAGGCCGAAAACCGGGGTGTCTCTTCCGCGCGCGGACCGCGCGAGATGATGATGCCCAACGGCTCCTGCTCCTGTGCGTCCAACTGAAAGATCTGTTCCATTGCTGCGTCCCAACGCCGGGGGTGAACTGCTCGCTTCTCGGGCAACGCCCGCTTCCATCATATGGAAGTACGATTATTAGACGTTGCACACGGGGTGCCAGTTCCAGGCCATGTCTAACGCGTTGCCAGAAAAGCACTTGATAGAAAAACAACCACCCTCGAAGAAGGTGGTTGTCGCATACTGACACGGCGCTTCCGTACCATGTGTGTCGTTTCGTTACGCAACAGCCTTTCGCGCCATGAACGTCTTTGACGCGCCGGAATCCGGAACGATCGAGATCACCCACCCATCGTACTGCTGGCGGAGTTCCACTTCGTCAAACATCGACTGGCCGGCGACGATGGTCTCCACGAGGTGCACCCCGCCATCCGCGGTCACGCTCTTCAGCAAGTCAATCACGCGCGCCCGCTCATGTGGGGCGAGTCCGTCGAATGCGGCCGGGGTGCAGATGACGGCGGTCAACGGTCCATCCGGCGCCCAGTGGTGCAGGTCGCTCACGTGCGCGCGTACGCGTTCGTCGAGGCCCGCGGCGCGCGCACTCTCGAGCATGCGTTCCACCACGTCGCGCTCGGGTTCCACGGCCGTGACCGCGCAGCCGTTCGCCGCCAGGAAGAGCGCCGAGCCCTCCACGCGTGCCCCCGTCACCAGCACCGACGCCGAGCCCGGCACCGAGGGAATGCCCGGAATCGCCGCCTTCAATGGCGTATCCGCGCGCAGTCCCCAGTGCTCCGGACGCTGCAGCTCCGTCGCATTGCGCTGGCGGCGCTTGCGCCACGTCGCATAGGCCGGCAGCCGCAGGCGCTTGGTGATCAACCGGTCCACCTCCGCCGCGAGCAGCAGCTCGGACATGCCGATCTGGTCGCCCGCGATGATCTGGCGCATCGCGTCATCGGCGATGCCCATGAGGTACGCACGCGGTACCGAGTTCTTGTAGTCCTCGATCTCACGGTCGACGTACAGCTCGTACTCGTGGCGCAGCGAACGGGGCAGGCGGGCAGTCATGGCCGGGTGCAGGAGGGTACCACAAGATAGAATTCCACCGCTACAAAGCAATTGCTTGCGTATTGCGCACCATTCGGTTGCCATCCGCCATCCGCCATCCGCCATCCGCCATCCGCCATCCGCCATCCGCCATGCCCGAACTCCCCGAGGTCGAAGCCGCAGCCATCGTCGCCCGTCGAGTCCTCGTCGGACGCCAACTCGTCGCCATTGCCACGCATCACCCGTCGCAGCGACGCGCGCTCCCCCCGCGCCACGCCGCGCGCCTCGCCGGGCGCCGCATCGTGGCAGTCGAACGGCGAGGCAAGAGCCAGCTCGTGCACTTCGATGACGGCGCCGTGCTCCTCGTGCACTTCCGGATGAATGGCGACTGGCATGTCGGTGCGTCGGACGCTCCGCTGCCGCCCCACGCGCGCGTCGCCCTTACGCTCGGCGGCGGCACCCGGCTCTGCCTGGTCGACTCGCGGGCGCTGTGCACGGTCAGCTATCACGCGCCGGGCTCGCCGCCACACCTCGAGCTCGGCCCCGAGCCACACCAGCTCACCGCCGCCGGGCTACAGCAGGCCTTCGCCAGGCGACGCGTGCCCATCAAGCACCTCCTGCTCGACCAGAAGGTCATCGCGGGACTCGGCAATATCTACGCCGCGGAGGCGCTGTGGCGTGCCCGCCTCGATCCGCGTGCACCGGCCAGTGCCCTGGGCTCGGCGCGGCTCGCCGCCTTGGTTGCCGGCATCAAGGCCGCCATTGCCGACGGCTTTGCGCGGCAGGGACGGTATCGCGAGGGCGCACGCGAACACGCGTTCAAGGTGTACGATCGCGAGGGCCTCAGGTGCCGTCGGGGATGCGGCGCGATCGTGCGCATTACCCAGGCCGGGCGCAGCACCTGCTTCTGCCCCGGCTGCCAGCGGTAGCAGCGCAGCGCGTACCCGGACGCTCGTCAGGCGCCTACCGCTCGCCGCACTCCAGCAAGGCCCCCTTCAGGTATCCCGTCTCCGGGATCGTCAGCACTTCGGGGTGGTCGAGCGGCTGGCCCGTGACGGCGCGCAGGATCATCGACCGGCCGCTGTCGGCCGCAGCTTCGCGCAGGATGTCGAGGAAGAGCGGTTTCGTCACGTGGTAACTGCAGCTGGCCGTGAAGAGCATGCCGCCCGGCGCCAGCAGCCGCATGGCGCGCAGGTTGAGTTCCTTGTAGCCGCGCAGGGCGCCGGTAATGGACCCGCGGTTCTTCGCCAGCGCCGGCGGGTCGAGCGCGATCACGTCATAGGTCTCCCGGCGCGCCACCGCCTCGCGCAGCCACTCGAATGCGTCGGCCTCCACGCACGCGATGTTGTCGAAGCCGTTGCGCGCGGCATTGGCCCCGGCGCGCTGCAGCGCCGCGGCCGACGCGTCCACGGCCGTCACCTGCTCCGCCCGACCCGCGAGGTGCAGCGCAAAGCTGCCGTGGTAGCTGAACACGTCGAGCGCGCGGCCGCGCGCGTGCGCGCCAAGCAGCACGCGGTTCTCGCGCTGGTCGAGGAACGCGCCGGTCTTCTGCCCGGTCCAGGGCGCGGCCAGGTAGCGCACGCCGTGCTCATTGACCTCGATCTCTTCGGCGACTTCGCCGGCCAGCAGCTCGACGTCCTTCGACAGCCCCTCGCGCGCCCGGACCGACGCGTCGTTGCGCGCCAGGATCCCGCGTGGCGCCACCAGTTCCTGCAGCACGTCGACGATCACGCCGCGCTGGGCCTCCACCGCCGCCGAGAGCAGTTGCACGACGAGCGACGTGTCGAACCGGTCGACGACGAGCGCCGGCAGGCCGTCGCCCTCCCCGTGCACGAGGCGGCAGGCGTTCGTCACCGTCGCCAGCGGCGCGCGGCGCGCGATGGCATGCGCCAGCTTGGCGCGCCACCACGCGCGGTCGATGGCCGCATCCGGATCGCGATCCACCTGGCGCAGCGAGATCTCCGAATTCGGGCTCCACCACGCCCATCCCAGCGGTTGTCCGCGTGGGTCGGCGATGCGCACCGGCCCGGCGGCCGCATCCGGTGCCGCCGCGACGTCGCTGCGGAAGACCCACGGATGACCCGCGGCAAGGCGCTTGGCTCCGCGCGAGCTGACGACGGCGAGTGGGGAGGGCATGGACAGAAGGTACGGACGGCGAACGGCGGACGGCAGATGGCGGACGGCAGATGGCGGACGGCGCGCGTACCTTTCATCCATTACGCTCATCGCCCTGCGCGGCGCCACCACCGTGGCCGCCGACAATCCGACGCTGCTCGCGGAGGCCACGCAGGAACTGCTGGCCGCGCTGCTCGAGCGCAACGGGCTGAATCTGACGCAGGTCATCAGCGCCTTCTTCACGTGCACGGACGATCTGGTGAGCGCCTATCCGGCCCAGGCCGCGCGCGACATCGGGTGGCGACACGTGCCGATGCTCTGTGCGGCGGAGCTTCCCGTGGCTGGCGCGCTTCCGCGGTGCATCCGCGTGCTGCTGCACGTCGAGCGGGCGGTGCCAGGCGCTCCGCGCCACGCGTACCTTCGCGAGGCGTCGGTCTTGCGCGGCGACCTGGAGGACGCGGCGCCGTAGTGCGCCGTAGTGCGCCGCGGTGCGCCGCAGTGCGCCGCAGTGCGCCGCAGTGCGCCCGGCGCCTACGGTTTCTTCTTGCGGGGCGGCGCGATGAGCGGAGGCAGCGACTCGAGCGGTGCGCCCGCCGCGCGCGCCGCCGAGTCGCGCGCCGCACGTATCGCGTTGAATTCGCGCGTGGCGGAGTCGGTGGCGGCCGCGGCGCGGACGAACCGGATGGCCTCCAGATGCTCGCGGTACGTGCGCCGGAACTCGTGGTGCCCATCAGGGTGCGCCACGAAGAACCGGTACGGCACGTTGGCAGGATGCAGCGCCGCGTCGATGCTCGACACGCCCGGCGACCCGATCGGTCCCGGCGGCAGGCCGACATGGAGGTACGTGTTGTACGGCGATTTCACCCGCAGGTCGCGGAAGTAGACGCGGCCCGGCCGCTTGCCAAGGGCGTACGTCACTGTCGGGTCGGCCTGCAGTGCCATGTGCGCTTTCAGCCGGTTCAGGTACACGGCCGCCACGACGGGTGCCTCCTCGCGGCGGCGCACCTCCTTCTCGACAATCGACGCGAGCGTCAGCGCGTCGTGACGCGACAGCTTGAGGCTGTCGAGTGCCGACTGCCACTCGGGCTTCCACATCTGCTCGAACCGTCTGACCATCGCGGTCACGGCCTCGCGCGCCGTGGCCCGGTCGGCGAACTGATACGTATCGGGGAACAGGTACCCTTCGAGCGTCGGCGTGGGCACGTCGAGGGCTCGGCGCAGCGACGAGTCGCGCACGGCCGCCAGCACGGAGTCGCGCGGCACGTCCAGGGCCTCCACGAGCATCGGGACGATCTGCCTGAGGTCGTACCCCTCGGGGATCGTGACGGTATGCACGATGCCGCGCCCACGGCGCAGGTCCTCGAGCAGCTCGTTCCAGCTGGCGCCGCGCGCCAGCACGTACGTGCCGTAGCGCATCGATCGGTCCCGGCCGCGGAGCTTGGCGTAGACCCCGAAAATCCGGGAGTTGGCGACCAGCCCGTGAACAGCCAGCGACTCGGCCGCGACGCGGAACGAGACGCCCTTGGGAATGGTCACCCTCTCCACGACGCCGCGCGGACCGCCGCACGCGGCCGCCGCGAGCAGCGCGGCGCCGAGCGCCGCCATCCGAATTCGTGCGCTGACCGAGTGCATCATGTGCCGGCGCTCCCTAGTCGGGCGAGCCGGCGTCATCCGCCGTCTCCGCCGTCTCCGTCGTCTTGCCCGACCATAGGCGATCGCCGAAGGCCAGCGCCTGCTCCAGCAGGATCGTGGCCGCCAGCGCATCGACGTCGCCCTTTCGGCCGCGCGTCGAGCCCTCCATCTCCTTCACCGCACGCAGCGCCGCCGACGTCGTGAAGCGTTCGTCGAGCATCCGCGCCGGATATCCGGTGCGCTTCTCGAGTTCCTCCGCCAGGCGCCGGGCCTCGGCCGAGCGTGGCGTCTCCTCGCCCCCGCCGTCGAGCGGCAGGCCCACCACGAACCCCGTGGCGCCGATCTCGAACGCCTTGGCCAGGATCGCCGTCAGCGGCGGCCGCTTGCCCGGGCGGCGGTCCACGAAGCCCGCCGGCTGCGCGATCATGCGCATCGGGTCGCTCATCGCCAGCCCGACGCGCCGGTCGCCCAGGTCGATGGCGAGAATCCGCCCCGGATGCGTCGTCATTTACCGTCTCCCGTCCACCGTCTGCCGTCTCACGCTTCCCCCTGCGCCATCTTCCGGAAGAACTCGGCGTTGGTCTTCGTGTGCTTCATCCGCTTGGCCAGGAACAGCACCTGCTCCTCCGGCGGCATGTCGCCCAGGAAGTGCCTGATGAGGTAAATGCGGTTCTTCTCCTCCGCCGTCAACAGCAACTCCTCCTTGCGCGTGCCCGACTTCTGGATCTCCACGGCCGGGAAGATGCGCCGGTTGGCGATTTCCCGGTCGAGCACGAGTTCCATGTTGCCGGTGCCCTTGAACTCCTCGAAAATCACCTCGTCCATGCGCGAGCCCGTCTCGACGAGGGCCGTGGCGACGATGGTCAGCGAGCCGCCTCCCTCGATGGAGCGCGCGGCGCCGAAGAAACGCTTGGGCCGCTCCAGCGCCTTCGCGTCCACGCCGCCCGACAGCAGCTTGCCCGACATCGGAATCACCGTATTGTGCGCGCGCGCCAGCCGAGTGATGGAGTCGAGCAGGATCACCACGTCGCGTCCGTCCTCCACCAGGCGCTTGGCGCGCTCGATGGTCATCTCGGCCACCTGCACGTGCCGCGAGGCGAGCTCGTCGAACGTGCTGGCAACCACCTCGGCACCCGGCACCGAGGCGATGAAGTCGGTGACCTCCTCGGGGCGCTCGTCGATGAGCAGCACGATGAGCGTCACCTCGGGGTGATTCTCCGAGATGGACAGCGCCATC
>JBBQZD010000175.1:0-6332 GCA_038208045.1 Gemmatimonadales bacterium
GCCCGGCGCCGCTGGGCTGCTGCCCGCGCGCCGCCCGCCAGGCGCCCCGCGCGCCGCGCGCCGACGGATCGCGCGGGGCGCGGCGCGCGGCGGCGTACAGCGCGCGTTCGGCGGCGTCGAAGTCGCCGGTGGATAGCGCGGTCTCCGCCGGCGACGGCGCCACCGTCGGCGTTCCCCCTTGCGCGCCCAGTGACGACGTCGCGAGCGCAAGGCAGACCAGCAAAGGCGCCCCGCAAGACGGGATCCGCATCACATTGCCCTGAAGACGGCCAAGAGCGTGCGCGCCGGGTCGCACGTCACGGACGTCGGCGCCGCGCGGAAGAGCCCAGGCAGGATGACCGACTGGCGCTCGCGGGCCTCGAGCAGCACGGTGACGCGCTGGCGCACGCCGGTGCTGTCCGTCACTTCGACGGTCACGGGCAGGCGATAGGCCCCGAACCGCGTGCCCTGTTCCGCCGTGAGCGTCAGCCGCCCCGAGGCCGCATCCCACATCCACGACGTGCGCACCTCGGCCCAGCCGGGCCGACGGAGCCATTGGTCGAAGAACCAGCCCAGCGGCTGGCCAGACGACCGTTCGAGGGCGAGCTGAAGGTCCTGCGTCATCGCGTTGGCGTGGCGGTACGCCGCGTAGTAGGCGCGCACGCCGCCGAAGAATGCGCTGTCACCCAACTGCTCGCGCAGCATGGACAGCACGAACCCGCCTTTTTGGTACGTGTTGGCATTGAGGAGCGCGTTGGGGTCGGTCTCGACGCTGTCGATCACCGCGCGCTGCGCCACGACGGGGGCGGCGATCACCTGGGCGCGCATCTGCGCCAGCTCCGCACGGTACGCCGAGTCGCCGTGGGCGTGCTGCGTCCACAGTGCGGCAAAGAACGTCGCGAAGCCCTCGCTGAGCCAGGCGTGCGCCCATTCGCGCTCCGTGACCGCGTCGCCGAACCATTGGTGCGCGGTCTCGTGCGCAATCAGCCCCTCGCCCGCGCCATTTGGCGTGCGGAACGCGCGGTCGAAGTAGAAGATCGCCGACGGGTTTTCCATGCCGCCCCACCGTGTGGTGGACTGCAGGTGCCCCAGTTTCTCGTACGGGAATGGCCCAACCGTGCGCGCGAAGAACTCCACGATGTCGCCGGCGCGTGCGAAGTGCCCGGGCATGAACCGCGCCTGCTCCGGCGCGGTCCACACCATCTGCGGCACGCACGCCGCCACCTCGGCCAGGCCGCAGGCCGTCGGGCCAAGGTCGTGCCGCACGAGGGGCGCCGCGGCAATCACCATGCCGTACGTCGGGATCGGTCGGTCTTCCCGCCACGTCGTCGTCACGCGTCCGGCCGCGTCCGTCGTGGTGCCGAGCAGCGCGCCGTTGGCCACCACGGTGCGTCCGGCGGGCGCCGTGACGACAAAGGTCACCTGCGCCTTGTGCGACGGATCGTCCAGACCGGCAAGCCAGTAGCGCGCGCGGTTGGGAAAGTTGTCGCCGAAGGCCGTCCAACGGCCCGCAGAATCGGTGCTGATGAACAACCCGTCCGCGGGCTCGCCGTCATACGCGAGGCGCACGCAACGCATCGCGTCGGCGCGCGGTGCCTCGCGCGCCGCCTCGCGCGCCGCCTCGCGCGACGGCGCCGGTGGGATCGCCACGCGCACCTGCGTGGCGGTGCGCTCGAACCGCGCATTCTCACTCTGCTCGCCACAGCCCAGCGTCACGGCGCGCACGTGCATCGCCCCGTCGAGGTCGAACGCGACGGTGTTCGCGATCAGCGGCGCGCTGAGCGCGGCCTGCGCGTCGACGCTGATGTGCCGGCCGCTGTCGGGGAGCTCGATGCGATACGTGTAGCGCTGCACGGTCGGCTGCTGCGCCGAGAGCGCAGCGGCCAAGGTCAGGCACGCCGTTGCGTTCGTGACGATCGCTCGCATCGAGAATCCCCGGCGCGACTGCGTGTGCATCCGTGACGCGGACCCGGTCATGGCACCCTGAACATCCGCCACACGGCGTTGCCCGCGTCGTCGGCGATCAGAATCGACCCATCCTTCGGCGACACCTGCACGTCCGCCGGACGGCCCCAGCGTCTGCCGTCCGCGCGCTGCCAGCCGGCCACGAAATCTTCGTAGCTCACCGGCAGGTTGTCCTTCACGCGAATGCGCACGACCTTGGCGCCGGTCGGCACGTCGCGATTCCACGAGCCATGCAAGGCGAGCAGCAGGTCGCCACGCCCTTCAGCGGGGATGCCGGCCGCCTTCGTGAGGAAGGTCATGCCGAGCGGGGCCGCGTGGGCCTGCATTTTGAGAGCGGGCGGGATGGTCGGGTCGCAGCGCGCCTGGTCGTTGAACTCCGGGTTCGGCACCCGGTCGCTGTGACAATACGGCCAGCCATAGTCACCGCCGTCGCGCAGGATGTTGATCTCCTCGGGCGGCAAGTTCTCGTGGTTGGGTTCGAGGTTGTCCCGCTCGTGCTGCGAGACCCAGATGTTGCCGGTCGTCGGGTGGAGCGCCATGCCGACGGCGTTGCGCAGGCCGCGGGCGAAGACGCGGCCGTGCGAGCCGTCGGCGTCGAAGCGCATCACCGTGGCGCGATCGGCGCTCGTCTCCACGCAGATGTTGCACGACGACCCGATGGAGACGTACATCCCCCCGTCGGCGCCAAACAGGATGCTACGCGTGAAATGCCCGCCGCCGTTGCTGTAGGTCGCAAGCCGTTCCAGCGCCTGGCCCGGCAGGCCGTCGGCCCCCAGTTTCGCACGCACCACCGCTCCGGTGTTGGCGATGTACAGCCAGCCGTCCCGCAGCGCGAGGCCGTGCGGGCTGTCGAGGTTGCGCAGCGCGGAGGTCACCTCGGCCGTGCCGTCGCCATTCGCGTCGGTGAGCTTCACCAACTCGTCGCGCCCGGTAAGGCTCACGAACATGGAGCCGTCGGCCATCGGCAGGATCACGCGCGGCCCATCGAGCGTGGCGAACTTGCGGATGTCGTACCCGGGCGGCACGCGCAGGTCCGGTGTGCTGGGCGCAGGCACCAGCGACTCCGCGGCAGCAACCTCGCTCAGCACCGGTGGCGGGGCCGCCGCACCCTTGCGGCACGCGGACAGGCCGGCGGCGCAGCACAGCGACACCAGCATCCCGAACGTTCCACGGCGTGCAGCCAGACTGACGGTGATCCGCAGACGCATCATGCCCCCTCCGCGCACGCTCCCGCGGCCCCTGGTGAGCGCGGCGATGTCACCGCGTCATGGTTGCGGATCTAGCGCCCAAACAGTTTGCCGAGCACGCCACCACCACCGCTTCCACCGGCCGCGACCGTCAACTCATTGGCGAACTCCACCGTCGAGGCGTACCGGTTGTCGGCGTCGCGCGCCATGCCCTTGGCCAGCACCTGCTCCATCGCCTCCGGGATGTCCGGCCGGCGCGAGCGGATGGCAATGGGCTCGTTGCGCAGCCGCGCGATCATCATCTCCTGCTGGTTCCGGCCCTCGAATGGCAGCTTCGCGGTGAGCATCTCGTAAGTCATGAGCGTCAGCGAGTAGACGTCCGTGCGCGGGTCGAGCGGCTTGCCGCGCAGCTGCTCGGGACTCATGAACTCCGGCGTGCCCAGAATGATGCCGGTGGCCGTGAGCTTCTCCAGCTCGCCCCCCGCCTTGCGTTCCTTCGCGAGCCCGAAGTCCATCACCACGGCCTTCTCGCTGCCGTCGGCATTCTTGACGACCATGATGTTCTCGGGCTTCAGGTCGCGATGGATGATCTTGAGCTCGTGCGCCACCTGCAGGCCGGCGGCGATCTGCTGCACGAACGGGATCACCTCGGCCAGCGGCATCTGCCCCTTGCGGTTGTTCCGATCGCTGAGGATCTCGCCCTTCACGAACGGCATCACCACGTAGACGATGCCGTCCTCCGTCTCGCCGAGCCGCACGATATGGCAGACGTTCGGGTGCGCCAGCCGCATGCCAAGCGACGCCTCGCGGCGCAGGCGCGCCATGGCGTTGGTGTCCTTCACGAGCGTCGGGCTCAGCACCTTGATGGCGTACTGGTCCTTCGTCGCGATGTCCTCGCCGAGGTAGACGTACGACATCCCGCCTTCGCCGAGCTTCTTGAGAATCGTGTAGCGCCCTTCCAGCAGCTGGCCGGTGAGGGCCGCCGGGTTGAACTGGAGCGGCACCCCGACGGGCGGCGTCATGGCGCGAGGCGTCGTGCCCGGGGAGCCGGCGCCTGCATCGCCGAGCGCGGGCGGCGGGGCGGGCGGGGCGGACAGCGGCTGCAGCCGCGTGCCGTCGCGGGTGCAGAACTTCGCCTCGCCCTCGAACGTGGTGCCGCAGGACGGACAGCGCATGCTCATAGGCAGACCTTGTTGCGCCCGTCCGCCTTGGCGCGGTACAGCGCCTCGTCGGCCCGGGCAAAGAGATCGTCCACCGACTGAACCGTCGTGGACGGATACGAGCTCACGCCGATGCTCGCGGTGATGCGCACCGGCTCGCCCTGCGCGGCGGCGAATGGCGTGGCCTGCACGTATTCGCGGACGCGTTCGGCGAAGATCGTGGCGCCCACGAGCGACGTCTCGGGCAGCACGACCACGAATTCCTCGCCTCCATAGCGCGCCACCAGGTCGACGCTGCGCACCTCGTTCTGCAGCAGCGTCGCGACCTCGCGCAGGACCTCGTCGCCGACGAGGTGGCCGAACGAGTCGTTGATCTGCTTGAAGTGGTCGAGGTCGACCATCAGCAGCGTGATGACCGAGTCGTAGCGGCGCGCCCGCTCCAGCTCCGACGCCAAGCGCACGGTCAGCGCCCGGCGGTTGAGCACCTGCGTGAGCGGATCGGTGTGCGCCAGCACCTCGAGCCGCGCATTGTCCGCCTTGGCGCTCTCGATCACCTGCGCGCGGTGGATCGCCGCCACCGCCGCCTTGATGACGGCGTCGGCGAACTCCACGTCCTCGTTGGTCAGCGGCGGCTCGTCCACCATGCGCCGCAGGAAGAAGACGCCGGTCTGCACCTTGCCCAGCGTGAACGGCAGCGCAATCACCGAGCGGATCGGGATCTGCACGCCATTCGTCGCCCACTCCCGCCGGAGGTCCTCGTACATCGGGCTCGTGTGCAGGTCCTCCACGAGCACGGGATGTCCGTGCTCCAGGGCCGCCCGGATCTCGGGGTAGGCGTCGAGGTTGATCTCGTAGTTGCGCAGCGCCGGATTGTCGAACGCCGTCGCCACCACGCCCACCCGGTCGCCCGGCTTCGCGAGGATCACCGAGCAGCGAGAGAGCGACAGCGCGCGCGCCACGCGCCGCGCGAGGATGTGGTAGATCTCGTCCGACGACAGGTCGCCGGTGACCTCGTGCAGGATGTCGACGAGCTTGCGCCGGTTCTCCGAATCCTCGCGCACCTGCTCGAGCTCCGCCTCCACGTCCTGCAGGGCCTGCTGCGCCGCGCGCAGCATCGTATGCAGCCGCAGCTGCGCCTGCACGCGCGCCACGAGCTCCCGCGGCCGGAACGGCTTGCGCACCACGTCCGCGGCACCCAGGCCGAGCGCCAGTTCCGTCATTTCGTCCGGCGTGCGCACCGAGATCATCAGGACCGGCAGGTCCCGCCACGTGCCGTGCGATTTCAGTTCCTGCAACACTTGCAGGCCGTCGGCGTCCGGCAGCTGCGTCGCGAGCAGCAGGCAGTCCGGCAGCCACTCGTCGAGCGTGTGGCGCAGGCCGGCGGCGTCACCCGTCGTCCGGACGATGAAGCCGGCGTCGCCGAGGATCGAGGAAAGCGCGGCGCACAGGTCGGCGTCGCCATCCGCCACGAGCACGCCGACGCTACCCATCGCCCAGCAACTCCCGCAGGCCATCCCACTCGATGTTGCCGCCGCTGAGCACGCAGACGGTGTCGCCCTCGGCCTTCACGCGCCCGGACATCAGCGCCGCCACGGCAATGGCACCGCTCGGCTCGCAGACCAGCTTGTGCCGGTCGAGCAGGAAACGCATCGCGCCGGCCAGTTCGCGGTCCGGCACCGTCACGACCTCGTCGACGGCGGCGGCCAGATGCGCAAAGTTCAGCGTGCCGATGCGCACGGCCAGGAGGCCGTCGGCGAGGCCGCCAGGATTCGCCGGAATCGTGACGGGTGCGCCCGCCGCACGGGCGCGCGTGAGCTTGGGCGAGCCCTCCGGCTCGACACCGATGACCCGCGCCGTCGGCGCCAGGGCCTTGATGGCCAGCGCCACGCCGCTCGACAGCCCGCCACCGCCGACCTGCACGAGCACCGTGGCCACGCTTGGCAGGTCCTCCGCGATCTCCAGCCCCACGGTGCCCTGCGCCGCGATGATCACCGGATCATCGAACGGGGGCACGAAGGTGAGTCCTTCCCGGGCGCACAGC
>JBBQZD010000176.1:0-6316 GCA_038208045.1 Gemmatimonadales bacterium
GACGAGACCCCATTCGTGCAGGCCGCCACGCCCGTCGCGGCTGGTGCATACCTGATGGTCGTGGCCAGCTGCCACGACTGTCATACCGCCGGCTGGACCGAGACCAAGGGGAACGTGCCCGCCGAGGCGCTGCTCGCCGGCAATCCCGTGGGGTTCTATGGCGCGTGGGGGACGTCGTACGCCAAGAACCTGCGGCAGATTGCCGACCGCCAGAGCGAGGATCACTGGGTCGAGGTGATGCGCACGGCCGACGGCGGCGAGGGCAAGCTGCCGATGCCGTGGCATGACGCGGCGAAGTTCAGCGACCAGGACCTCCGGGCGATGTACCAGTACACCAAGTCGCTCGGCCCGCAGCCGCTGCGCCTTCCGCGCGGCACGAAGCCCGGGGTCAGGCCAACCGGTGCCTACATCGACTTGACCGTGCGGGACTCGACGGCGAAGTGACGGCGCGCGACGGCGACGTGACCGGCGCAACGGACGACGAGCGACGCCGGGAGAGGTCCCCGCGTCGCTCGTCGTGTGATGCAGTAGCTGGGGAGGGGATCGAACCCTCGACCTCACGATTATGAGTCGTGCGCTCTCACCAGCTGAGCTACCCAGCCACGAAACCTCCAAATATAGGGACGGGCGCCGCCGACTCAAAGCCCTCCCCCCACCTGCCCGTGCCGACCCGTGCGGTGCAACGGCCACGCCCCCGAATCGTCTTTAGATGATGACCCCAGAGGACCCGTTCAAGCGCCCGTTTCCCGACGAGAACTACGTTCCGCCGGACGAGGCGGACCTGCGCAAGCAGGCACTGCAGAAGGCCTACGAAATTGCACGCTCGATTTCGGTGGAGCAGTCACGTCCGGCAGTGCCGGCGGCGCCGCGCGACCTCGGACCGCTGCTGCGTGCGGCGAATGCCGCCCTCGCCGTGACCGTGGCGGGCTGGCTCTGGCTGGCGCCGCCCGCCTGGCTGCCGGTCACCGTGAAGGACCAGCGCTCGCCCGAGCAGCGGTCGCTCGGCGTGCGCATGGTTCTCGCACTCGAGGCGTCCCGCATCAATACCTTCGTCGCGACGGAAGGGCGCCTGCCGACGTCGCTCGTGGAGGCGGGCAGCGACGGCCGCGACGTCCGCTACATCGTCGTCGACGCGCGGCGCTACACGCTGTCCTCGCACGACGGCGACCGCTCCGCCTCCTACGACAGCGCGTCGCCGCTCGGCACGCTGCTCAGCGGGGAGGCCGGCCGATGACCGGACCGCGCTCGGGCGAAACGGGCCAGCGACGAATGACGTCGGGAGAGCGCGGACGGCCGCCCGCGGCCGCGCCCGTTTCGTGGTTCGTCCGCCACGCCGCTCGACTCCGGCAAGCCACGTGGATCGGCATCGCGCTCATTGGCATTCGGCTCGTCGCGCCGAGACCGGACGGCTGGCGCCGATGGAGCGATGCCGGCATGGCGCTGCAGGACGTCGAGGCGGCTCGCACCGCGGCGCTCATCTCGTATCAGGCAGCCGATCGCGCGTGGCCGGCGCCCGGACGATTCGGCCAGGCGCCGCAGGCCCTGCTCCCGTTCCTGCCCGGCGAAGCCGCCTTCAGCCGGCCCCGCTACCATCTGGGCTGGGAGTACGCCGCCGACAGCGTCAGCGGCGTTCGCCTGATCGGCGTGAGCGTCGTCGGGGTGGATCCGCGGCTGGCCAGCATCATGGCGCATCGCGCACCAGCCGGCATGTCCTTCGTCGTGAGCAACGGCCGGTTCATCGCGCTGATCGCCTCGGCGCTCGGACGCTAGGTCTGCCACGTTCAAGCGCGCGGCGGCCGTCAACGCAAAACGGCTGGTCCCGGAGGACCAGCCGCTTGCGTCAATGGCGGGGGCGGGATTTGAACCCGCGACCTTCGGGTTATGAGCCCGACGAGCTACCAGGCTGCTCCACCCCGCGTCGATGCAAGGAGATTAATGCGCTGCCGGAGGAGAGTCAAGCCGACGCGGCGCATCGCGGCCGGCGAGGCGCCCCCCGGTTGCTGACCGGCGGCGGCCGCGTGCTTGGGCTGCCGTTGCTCGCGGCGCTGATGCTGCTGGCGTCGCCCGCGGCGTCGCCCGAGGCGTCGGCGCAGGCGCGGCCGCGGCGGCCGGTCACCGCCCCGCGCGACGCCGTGGCGTGCGCCGGCGAAATCGTGGCCGCCATCGAGATCCTCGTGCACCGGCCATCCACGGCGGGCGCGGCCACGGACGCGTGGGACAAGGCATCGGAACTGACCGGCATACGCTTTCCGGTCACGCGAGACCGGGTGGTGCGCGCCTTCCTGCAGGTGCATGAGGGCCGGCCGTGCACCGAAACGAGGCGAGCGGAATCGGAGCGGTTGTTGCGCGCGCAGCCGTTCGTCGCCTCGGCCGCCATCAAGGTGCGCCCCGAAGGTCCCGGACGCGTCACCCTGCAGGTGGAGGTCGTGGAGGAAGTGCCATTCGTCGGTGGGGCCGGCGTGAGTCACGGGACGCTGTCGGCGCTCGCCCTGGGCACGCAGAATCTCGACGGCCGCGGCCTGTTCACCGCGCTGAGCTACCAGCGAGGCTTCGTGTATCGCGACGCGTACGGCGTGCGCCTCGTCCAGCGCGGCGCGTTTGGACGCCCGGATGTCGTCTCGATCGATGCCGCGCGCGAGAAGCGCGGCGGGCACCTCATCCTGGAGGTGGCGGAGCCGTTCCTGACGGAGTTGCAGCGTCATGCGTTTCATGCCGGGCGCGGCAGCGTGACAGAACTGGCCGAACTCGTCCCGCCGGCGGGCGACGCGGTGGCGCTCTACACGCACCGCAATTTCTGGAACGCCGGCGTCGTGACCCGGATCGGGCCCCCGACCGTGGGACGCACGGTTGGCGTGATCGGCGCGCTCCTGCTCGGTGAAAACATCCGCACGAGCGAAGACGTGGTGCGCGTGACGGACGACGGGCTCGTGGCCGCACCCGACTCGGCACTGGCGGCGCGCTTTCCGGCGTACGCGGTGGCTCGCGTCACGGCCATCGCCGGCGTGCGCCGCCTCCGCTACCTGACCGTCACCGGCTTCGATGCCCTCCGCGCGCGGCAGGACATGGGCATCGGCGTGCAAGTCGGTCTGCTCGCGGGTCCGAGCGTCTGGTCGCTGCGTGGCGCACGGGACGTGCTGCTCGCGAGCGACGTGTACGCCGGCGCGGGGAACAGCGCGTCGTTCGTCGCCGTTCGCGTCCTGACCGAGACGCGCGGCCATCGGGCACCGCGTGCCTGGCAGGGCTCGGTGTCCAGCGCCCGGCTCTCCTGGTACCGCCGGGTGTCGCCGGCGTGGACCACTACCATGACCATCGACGGCGCCGCCCTGCACGACCTGTCGTTTCCGGCCCAGCTCTCGCTGCGCGACGCGGATGGCGGCGTCCGCGGATTCGGCGAGTCGGCCGCGTCGGGCGGAACGCGCCTCGTGTCGCGCGTCGAGCACCGACTGGCCCTGCCGGGCATGCCGCGGCGGACGGCGATGTCCGTGGCGGTCTTCGCGGACGCGGGCAAGCTGTGGGCAGGCGACGTGCCCTACGGCGGAACGACACCGGTGCGGGGCGCGGTCGGGGTGTCGCTGCTGGGCGCGTATCCGGCCGGCAGCATGCGCACGCTGCGCGTCGATCTCGCGGTGCCGGTCAATCCGGCGCGCGGCGAGTCGCGGCTCGAGCTGCGATTCAGTTCAGCCGACCGGACGCTCGGCGTCTGGCGGGAGCCGCGCGACGTGACCGCCGCACGCACCGGCGCCATGCCGGCGACGCTGCTGCGATTCTAAGTCAGTGCGGCGCGCCCGTCGCCGTCGGCGCGTCGGCAAAGCGGTACAGGATCTCCCGGTCGCCACGGATCATCCCGAACTGCTCGCGGGCGAGGCGCTCCTGCATCAGCGGATCACGCGCGACGGCCGTCTGGAACCGCGTGAGCGAGTCGACCTGCGCCTGGAGCGAGTCCACGTCGTGCCGCAGCCGCGCCATCTGGCCGCGCTGGCGCACGAGGTCCGTGGAGCCGTATTCCCCGCCCTGCACGGCGAAGTACGCCACGGCGAGCGCGAAGCCGGCCACGCCCAATCGTGCCGCTGGAGACTTCTGTTTCTTGGGGGACGACTTGGTGGCCACGGCTATCCGGGTGCGAAGGTGCGTATGCAAGACGAGCGGGGCGCGCCGTCGGAAACAGCGCGCCCCGCTCTCCTGTGCGCCCCTGCGCCGCGGCGCCCCCACGTCGCGACGTCGCCGCTAGCGCCGCTTGAGCCCGTAGACCGCCCCGCCCGGATACTCGGCGGACGCGCCCAGCTCCTCCTCGATGCGCAGCAGCTGGTTGTACTTCGCCACGCGGTCGGTGCGGCTCGCGGAGCCGGTCTTGATCTGCCCCGCGTTGGTGGCCACGGCGAGGTCGGCGAG
The DNA here is from genome assembly GCA_038208045.1 of Gemmatimonadales bacterium. Classification (GTDB taxonomy): domain Bacteria; phylum Gemmatimonadota; class Gemmatimonadetes; order Gemmatimonadales; family Gemmatimonadaceae; genus PNKL01. The sequence continues at coordinate 4,390 of JBBQZD010000176.1, forward strand.
GAAGGTGTCCTCGGTCTCGCCCGAGCGGTGCGAGATGATGCTCTGGTAGCCGTTGCGGCGTCCCATCTCGATGGTCTCGAGCGTCTCGGTGACCGTGCCGATCTGGTTGAGCTTGATGAGGATGGCGTTCGCCACGTCCTCCTCGATGCCGCGGCCAAGGAACTTCATGTTCGTGACGAAGATGTCGTCGCCCACGAGCTGCACGCGGTCGCCGAGGGCGTCGGTGAGTCTGGACCAGCCGTCCCAGTCGCCTTCCGCCAGGCCGTCTTCGATGGAGACGATGGGATACTTGGCCAGCCACTTGGCGTACAGCTCGATCATCGCGTCGGCGTTCTTCGTCCCCGCGCCGCTCTTCTTGAACGTGTAGCTGCCCTTGGCGAACAGCTCGCTCGCCGCGCAGTCGAGCGCGAGGCAGACCTGCGTGCCGGGTTCGTAGCCCGCGGCCTCGATGGCTTCGAGAATCACCTTGATGGCATCCTCGTCACTCTTGAGGTCGGGGGCGAAGCCGCCCTCGTCGCCCACGCCGGTGGACAGCTTGCGCTTGACCAGCACCTTCTTGAGGGCGTGGAAGACCTCGGCGCCCATGCGCAGCGCCTCGGTGAAGTTCGGCGCGCCCACCGGCACAATCATGTATTCCTGGAAGTCCACCGTGTTGGTGGAGTGCGCGCCGCCGTTGAGGATGTTCATCATCGGCACCGGGATCGTGCGCGACAGCGGGCCACCCAAGTAGCGGTACAGGGGCAGGCCGAGCGCGTCGGCGGCCGCGCGAGCCACGGCCATCGAGACGCCGAGCGTGGCATTGGCGCCGAGCTTCGCCTTGTTCGGCGTGCCGTCGAGCGCGATCATCGCGCGATCAATGGCGATCTGCTCGGTGCAGATCATGCCCTGCAGTTCCGGGGCGATGAGCTTCTCGACGTTCTGCACCGCCTTGCGCACGCCCTTGCCGCCGTAGCGCTTCGCGTCGCCGTCGCGGAGTTCGTTGGCCTCGAACTCGCCGGTCGACGCGCCGCTGGGCACCGCCGCGCGTCCGAGGGTGCCGTCTTCGAGCACGACGTCAACTTCAATGGTCGGGTTGCCGCGCGAGTCGAGGATCTCGCGGGCGTGGATGCCGAGGATCGGATACATGATATGAATGCGGATGGCGGATGACGGACGGTGAAGACGGACGCGGAATGCGATACGGATCCCGGGACCGTGCACGTCCATGCAACTTAGCCGATTTCGACGGCCGCCGCAGGGCGCCGGGCCGACCGGCGCGCGAGGTCCGGCCGCTCAGCGCGGCGCGGGACTCGTGACGCCGTACTCGCGCTCCAGGCACTCGGCGATGCGTGTGTAGGCCGTGCGCGCCAGCGCCTCGCGGTCGTCGTAGGTAAGCCCGGCGGTGGCGATGGGCGGCAGGAAATGGAGGTCGATGCGGCCGCTGCGAACGCGCCACGTACCCTTGGCCTGCACCGCAATGGAGCCGTGAATCGCGACCGGCACGACGGGCGCCTGGGCCTCGATGGCGAGCACGAACGCGCCCTTCTTGAACGGCCGCAGCGCGTACGACGGTCCGCGCGTCCCCTCGGGAAAGAGGATGACGCTCGCCCCCGCGTGAATCTTTGCCGCCGCGCGCTGAATCGAGCCGTGCGCCGACTTCTGGTTCTTCCGGTCAATGGCGATCATGCCCGCGGACTGCATGGCGGCGCCAAAGAGCGGTATGCGGAACAGCTCCGCCTTGGCGACGAACTTGAACCAGCGCAGGTGCGCCGCCATCGCGAAGACGTCGAACCAGCTGACGTGGTTGCCGACGAAGATGTGCCGCTCGCCGCGGCGGTTCTCGTCGCCGTGCACCACCACCCGCGCGCCGGCGGCCGCCAGCAGGATGCGCGACCAGACGCGCGGGGCCCAATCGAAGATCGAGCCCGGCCGGTCCTTCGCGCGCAGG
>JBBQZD010000177.1:0-6315 GCA_038208045.1 Gemmatimonadales bacterium
CGGTAGGCGGTAGACGGTAGACGGTAGACGGTAGACGGTAGACGGTAGACGGTAGACGGTAGACGGTAGACGGTAGACGGTAGCGGAGCGACACGAAACGGCGGCTCCGGTGAACATACCGAAGCCGCCCTCATACATCTATGCGCGTACCGTCTACCGTCTACCGTCTACCGTCTAATCCACCTGCAGCACTGCCAGGAACGCCTCCTGCGGGATCTCCACCGAGCCGACGTTCTTCATGCGCTTCTTGCCTTCCTTCTGCTTCTCGAGGAGCTTGCGCTTGCGCGAGATGTCGCCGCCGTAGCACTTGGCGAGCACGTCCTTGCGGAGCGGCTTCACCGTGGTGCGGGCGATGACCTTCTGCCCGATCGCGGCCTGGATGGCCACCTCGAAGAGCTGGCGCGGGATCAAATCCTTGAGCTTCACCGCGATCTTGTGGCCCCAGTCGTACGCCTTGTCGGCGTGAATGATCACCGAGAAGGCGTCCACCGGGTCGCCGTTGATGAGCATCTCGAGCTTCACGAGGTCGCTGCGGCGATACTCGAGCATCTCGTAGTCGAGCGACGCGTAGCCGCGCGAGATGGACTTGAGCTTGTCGAAGAAGTCGAGGATGATCTCGCCCAGCGGGAACTCCCAGGCGATCTCCACGCGCGCGGTGTCGACGTAGTGCATGCCCTTGTAGACGCCGCGCCGGTCGGTGCCAAGCGTCATGATGGGGCCGATGTAGTCAGCGGGCGCCATGATCCGGGCCCGCACGTACGGCTCCTCCACCCAGTTGATCACCGCGGCGCTGGGCATCAGCGCGGGGTTCTCGACGAGCAGTTCCACGCCGTCGGTCTTGAAGACGTGGTACTCCACGCTCGGGACCGTCGTCACGAGGTCGAGGTTGAACTCGCGCTCGAGCCGCTCCTGCACGATCTCCATGTGCAGCAGCCCCAGAAAGCCGCAGCGGAAGCCGAAGCCGAGCGCCGTGGACGTTTCAGGCAGGTAGTGCAGCGACGCGTCGTTGAGCTGCAGCTTCTCGAGCGCGTCGCGCAGGTCCTCGTACTGCTGCGTGTCGGTCGGGTAGACGCCGGCGAAGACGAACGACTTCACCGCCTGATAGCCGGGGAGCGGTTCCTTGGCGTGGTCCTCGGCGTTGAACACCGTGTCGCCGGCGCGCGTCTCCTTCACCGAGCGCACGCTGGCCACGACGTAGCCGACTTCGCCGGCCGTCAGCGCATCGGTCGCGACCTGCCGCAGCTGGTTGTAGCCGACCTCGGAGACCTCGTACACGGCGTCGTTGGTGCCGAACGTGATCTTCATCCCCTTCTTGAGCGTGCCGTCCACGACGCGTACGCTCGGAATGGCGCCGCGGTAGCGGTCGTAGTACGAGTCGTACACGAGCGCGCGCAGCGCCGCCGCCGGATCACCCGTCGGGGCAGGCACCTTCTTCACGATCTCCTCGAGCAGCTCCGGAATGCCAAGGCCTTCCTTGGCGCTGACGAGCAGGATGTCCTCGGGCGCGCAGCCAAGCAGCCCCACGACCTCGTCGCGCCGCCGCTCGGGCTCGGCGCCCGGGAGATCGATCTTGTTGAGGATCGGGATGATCTCGAGCCCGGCTTCCATGGCGAGGAAGAGGTTCGAGAGCGTCTGCGCCTGGATGCCCTGCGACGCGTCCACCACGAGGATCGCCCCTTCGCACGCCGCCAGCGAGCGCGAGACCTCGTACGTGAAGTCCACGTGCCCCGGCGTGTCAATGAGGTTGAGCTCGTACGGTTCCCCGCTCTGCGCGGTGTACGTCATCCGCACGGCGTTCAGCTTGATCGTGATGCCGCGCTCGCGCTCGAGGTCCAGCGTGTCGAGCACCTGGGCCTTCATCTCGCGCTTCTGGAGCATGCCCGTGGCCTCGATCAGGCGGTCGGCGAGCGTCGACTTGCCGTGATCGATGTGGGCGACAATGCAGAAGTTGCGGATGCGGCTCTGGTCCACGGGCCCTGTTGTTCGGGGGAAGCCTTTAAAGTTAGCCGCCCGCAGGGCCGAGTCCAAGCCGGTCCGGTGCGCCCTTGGGGCTTTTTCAACACGGAGGCCGTCGCTCCGTGTGGCCGTGTTGAAAAAGCCCCAAATGGCGCACCCAAACAGCCCGAATCGACGTTTTGGCCGACCCCCGCGTATCATTACTGCCTGCGATGACGTCACCAGCCACCTCGATGCGCGCCGAACTCCTTGATCCCGCCCAGCTCAGTGCGCTCGGCGGGCTCGAAATCCGTGCGCGCTGGGTGGTCGAAGGCTTCCTCACCGGCCTCCATCGCTCGCGCAAGAAGGGCTTCTCGGTGGAGTTCGCCGAGCACCGCGCCTACCAGCCCGGCGACGACCTGCGCTACATGGACTGGAAGATGGCCGCGCGCGCCGACAAGTGGCTCATCAAGCTCTTCGAGGAAGAGACCAACCTGCGGGCGACCGTCGTGATGGACGTGTCGCGCTCGATGGACTGGACGGGCTCGCCGTCGAGGCTCACCAAGCTGGCCTACGCCGAGACGCTGGTGGCTGCCATCGCGCTGCTGCTGCTCAAGCAGCGCGACGCCGTCGGGCTCATCCGCTTCGACGACGAAGTCCGGACGGTGCTGCCGCCCCGCTCGCGCGACGTGCACTTCCGGCGCATCCTGGCCGCCCTTGCCGAACCGGGTGCGGGGCAGGGCAGCGACGCCCACGGCGCCCTGATGCGTGCGGCGCGGCTCGTGCCGCGTCCCGGCATGGTCATCATCGTCTCCGACCTGCTCATCGAGCCGCAGGAGACCGTCGAGGCCATTCAGGCCCTGCGCGGCGCTGGCCACCAGGTGACCGTGCTGCACCTGCTCGATCCGGCCGAACGCGACCTGTCGGTGCAGGGGGCCGAGGTGGTCTTCGTGGACACCGAGACGGGCCGGGAGGTCGAGGCGTCGGTCGGCGACGTGCGCGCGGCCTATCGCGCCACGGTGCTCGAGGCCATCGCCGAGTGGCGTTCGCGCCTGGCCGGCGCGGGCGCGTCGTACGAGCCGATCTACACCGACCAGCCCTTCGCCATCCCCGTGCGCCGCGCGTTCATCTCGCGTCGGCGCCTGCCATGAGCTTTCTCGCGCCCCTGGCGCTCCTGCTCGGCCTCGCGGCTGCCGTCCCGCTCTGGCTGCACCTGCGCCGCCGCAAGGTGGAGATGCGCGTGGACTTCCCGGCCGTGCGCTACCTGCTGCGGGCCGAACAGGAGCATGCGCGCGAGCTCAAGGTGCGCAACGCCCTGCTGATGCTGCTGCGCGTGGCCATCGTGCTCCTGATCGCGCTCGGCGCGGCGCGCCCGCTGGCCCGCCTTGGCGTCGGTGGCCACGGGCCCACCGCGCTCGCGCTCGTGCTCGACAACTCGATGAGCACGGGCGCGGTGGTGAACGGGCGGTCGGTGCTCGTCGACCTGCAGGAAGCGGCGCATGCCGTGCTCGCGCGGGCGACGGCGAGTGACCGGGTCTGGCTGGTAACGGCGGATGGTGAGGTGATGGGCGGCGCGCGGGGCGCGGTGGCCGCGGCCATCGATGGCGCGGTGCCGCTGGCGGGCGCCGGCGACCTGCCCGCTGCCGTCCGGCGCGCCGCCGCCCTTGCCCCCGGTGCCGGCCTGCCCGCCGCGCACGTGGTCGTCGTCACCGACGGCCAGGTGAGTGCCTGGCCGGCACGGCTGCGCATTGACGGCGCGGACGTGCTCGTCTTCGCGCCCGCAACGGCCGCCCCGCCAAATCATGCCGTGACGCGCATCGTCGCCGACCCGCCGCACTGGGCGCCGCGCGGAACACTGCGGGCCACCGTGCTCGCCCGCGAACCGCTGTCGTGGCGCGCCGCACTTGGCACCGCCACGCTCGCGCGCGGCACGGTCGCCGGCGGCGGCACCATCGAGGCCGGCGCCGCGCCCGACGCGCGCGGCTGGGTGGCCGGCGTCATCGAGCTGCCCCCCGACGAACTGCGCGCCGACGATGTCCGGCCCTTCGCGCTGCACGTGGGCGCCGCGCCGGCAGCCCATGTGGACCCGGCGGCTGGGGCGTTTGCCCGCACCGCGCTCGCTGCACTGGTGGCCGACGGGCGTGCTCGCGATGTCGCTGGCGTGGCCGGCGGCGTGGCCGCCGGCGTGGCCATCGTGCCGGCCGAGAATCTCGGCGCCCTGCCGGCGCTGATCGCCGCGCCGGCCGACCCCGCGCGCGTCGCGCTCGCCAATCGCGCGCTCGAACGCCGGCACATTCCGTGGCGCTACGGCGTGCGTCGCGACGGCCCCGCCATCGCCCGGGGCGACGGCCTGGACGGCACCACCGTGCAGCGCTGGTACGCGCTGCAGCCGCAGGGCGCGGCCGCCGGCGACACGCTGGTGCGCGTTGGCACTGAGCCGCTGGTTGTCGCTGGTGACGGCTGGGTCCTGCTGGCTGTTGCCATTGATCCCGCCGACTCCGACCTGCCCCTGCGCGCCGCGTTCCTGCCCTGGCTCGACCGCACCATCGCGCGTCGGCTCGCCGCCGACGCCGGCCCGGCGCTCGACGTCGCGCCGGGCGCGATGCTGGAGCGCCAGCCCTGGGCCACGGGACTCGAGGCGCCCGACGGCACGGTCCAGGCCCTGACGGGGCCTCGGTTCCGCGCGCCGGACCGGACGGGCGTCTACTTTCTGCGGCGCGGCGCCGAGCGGGCGGGCGCCGTCGTGGTCGCGCCGGAAGCGGCGGAATCGGACCTCGCCCGGGCGGACGCCAGCGCGCTCGCCACCCGCATCACGGGTCGACGCGCGGTGGGCGTGCGCGATGCCGGCGCGGCTGCCAACGCGGCCTGGTCCGGCGGGTCGCCGCGCCCGATCGTCGCCGGCCTGCTGCTGGGCGCGCTGCTGCTGCTGGCGACCGAGACGTACGTGTCGCGCCGCGATCTCGTGGACGCCTGATGCCGCTGCCCCTGCTGCTCGAGCGCTTCAGTGCGCTGCCCCAGTTCCAGGTGCTGCGCACGCGGACGCTGCGTGCGGGCGCACCCTTGCCCATCGCGGGCCTCGCCGGCTCGGGGGATGCGCTGCTGGTCGCCGCCCTCGCCGCCGACATGCCCAACCGGTTCTTCGTGGTGCTCGCCGACCAGCTACCCGAGGCGGAGCGCTGGCTGGCCGATCTCGAGGCCATTCTCGGTGACGGGCAGGTGGCGCTGTATCCGTCGCGCGAGGGCTTCGGCGAGGTGGAGCCGCACGCCGAGGTGGCCGGCGAGCGCGTCGAGACGCTCGAGCGGCTGAGCCGCGGCAGTGTCCGCGTGCTGGTGACGACCGCGCGCGCGGTGCAGGAGCGCACGCGGCTGCCGCGCGCACTGGCCGAGGCGCGGCTGGAGATGGCGCGCGGCGCCACGTGGCGACTCGAGGATCTGGCGGCCCATCTCGTGCGCGTCGGCTTCGAGCAGGTGGAAATGGTGGAGGACGTCGCGCAGTTCTCGGTGCGCGGCGGCATCGTGGACGTGTACGGCTTCGGCATGCAGGCGCCCGTCCGGCTCGAGTTCTGGGGCGACGACCTCGAGGCGCTGCGCGAATTCGACCTGCTGTCGCAGCGCACCACGCGCGCCATCGAGCGCGCGGTGATTCTGCCGGTGGACGTCGGCGCGACCGCTGGCGAGGACGACCCGGCGGCGGAGGCCGGGCGCACGACCCTGGCGGCGCTCTGGCCCCCCGACTCGCTGGTCGTCATTCCCGAGGGCGTACACCTGGCGCCCGAACTGCGCCGCACGTGGGACGAAGCCGAGCACCACCTGGAGCTCGCGCGCCGCCGCGGCGAGAATGCCGCCTCGCGCGACGAGCTGCTGCAGACGCCCGACGCCGTGACGCGGTCGCTCGGTGCGTTCGCGACGCTCCTGCTCGTGCCGTCGGTGGATGGCGACGACGGCCTCAGCTTTCCGCTGCGCCCGCCCGAGCCCATTGACCGCGACATGGCGCGCCTGCGCGCCGTGGTGAGCGACGGCACCCCCACCGTGATCCTCTGCGACAACAGCGGCCAGGCGGAGCGCCTGGAGGAGCTGATGAGCGGCGACGGTCGCACGCTGCTGCCGGCGCTGACCATCGGCGTGCTGGGCGGTGGCTTCGTGCTGCCGCCGCGCGGCGCGCCGGGCGGGCTGCGCGTGCTCACCGACCACGAGATCTTCCGGCGCGACCGCCGCATCCGCCGGGCGCGCAAGTACGTGGGCGGCACGGCGCTGGAGGTCATCGGCGCGCTCAAGCCGGGCGACTTCGTGGTGCACCTCGAGCACGGCGTCGGCATGTACCGCGGCATGGAGACCATCTTCGTCGGCGAGAGCACCGTCGAGGTGATCGTCATCGAGTAC
>JBBQZD010000178.1:0-6226 GCA_038208045.1 Gemmatimonadales bacterium
GACGCCGGCATCGGCCGAGAAGGCGACCTGCACCTTGGCGGTGTCGCGGGCGTTGCTGAACCAGGCGAGCGTCACCTCCTGGCCACGCGCCGAGATGGCGGGACCGTTCACTGGACAGGCCCGCGTCACCCAACGGTCGGCGTAGACGATGGCCGGCGCCGTCCACCGACCGCGCTCGAGGCGCACGACGGCGATGTCCCGGATCTCGTCGGGCGAGCGGTCGCGGTAGGCGACGATGGCACCGGTGGGCGTGCGCGCGCCGGCTACCTGGCAGCACTCGCAGGTGCGCAGGTCGACCATCGTGTCGGGCCGCACGCGCAGCGTGCTGTCGACACCGCCGACGCCGAGACTCATCTCGCCGTGCTCGCCATCGGTGGCGTGGCCGTCGAGCCAGGCGGCCAGGGTGGAGCCGTCGGCCTGCGGCACCAGCGCCGCAAAGCCGTGCTCCGTGGCGCTCGTGTCGGAATGCAGGCGCTGCGGCGCGCTCCACGTCGCGCCGTCGTCGGCGCTGGTGGTGACCCAGGCGTCGTACGAGTACTTGCCGGGTGACGAGCGGCGGAGGAAATGCGCGACGAGCCGTCCGCGGACGTCTGCGATGACCGACGGAAAGTCCGCCCAGTTGGCGAAGAGCAGCGAGTCGCGGATGATCGTCACCGGCGCCGCCCAGTCGCCGCGCACCGGGCGGTGCGCGAGGCGCAGGGACCAGACGGAGTCGGCACCTGGTTCCATCCAGCTCATCCACAGCGACCCGTCCGCGGCGGCGGCGAGATACGGTGTGCTTGCGCCGGCTCCCGCGGCGGGCGCGGTGTCGGCGACGACGAGGGGCGTGGGCACGCGGGATGCGGTGTCGCGGCATGCGGCGCCCGCGAGGAGGCCGAGCGTGGAAATTGCGAGCGTGGCGAGTGCGAGCGGGCGAAGGGGGGTCATGGCTCGATGGTGAAAATGTGGTGTACCTCGCGCGCGTAGTCACTGATGGCGCCCGCGATGCCGTGATCGGTCCAGCCGAGTAGTGGTGCAATCAGAGCGGCCACGCGCGGCGCGACGGCGAGGCCCTGGTCTCGCACCTCGAACGCCAGGTGCAGGCGCCGGATGAGCACGTCGGCCACGGAACAGGCCAACTCGGCCTCCACGGCGTGCAGGACTTCAGCGGCGATGAACGGCAGTCCGTCGACGAGGCGTTCGCCGAGCGTCGAATCTTCCTCGGCGCGCGCCCAGACCTGATGCCACGCGCCGCCGTACGCATGCACGAGGCGCCGGGCGATGTCGTCCGCCCCGGTGGCGGCGCGCGCCGCGGCGATTTCGGCGGCGACATCACTGATGTCGCCCCCGGTCAACAGCACCTCGGCTGTGCGGTCGCGCGCCAGCGGCTTGCCGAGGGCGCGAGAGACGGCCTTCAGGACGTCGGCGGCGATGACGCGATAGGTCGTGAGCTTGCCGCCGGACACCGTGATGACGCCCCGGGGACCGGTGTCGATGGCATGTTCGCGCGAGGCGGAGGCGGGATCTCCGGCATTGCCGTGCGCGATGAGCGGACGGATGCCCGCCCACGCGGCGATCACGTCGTCCGGCGTGAGCCGCGCCGCGGGAAAGGCGCGGTTGGCCGCGGCCAGCAGGTAGTCGACGTCGGCGCGCGCCGCACGCACGTCGTCGGGACCCTCGTCGGTGGCGGTGTCCGTCGTGCCGATGATGGTGCCGGTTCCCGCCGGCAGCACGAACATCACGCGCCCGTCGCCCGCGAGCAGCGTGACGGCGCCGTGATTGCCCACGCGCGCCGCGGGCACGGCAACGTGCACGCCCTTGGTGCCGAGCACGGCCGGCTTGGCGCCGGGATCTTCCATGCGCCGTACGCCGTCGGTCCACGGGCCCGTGGCGTTCACGACGCACGATGCGCGGATCTCGATGGACCCGCCGCCGAGCCGATCCGTGGCGTGCACACCAGCCGCGCGGCCATCCTCGACGCGCAGTGCGGTGACCTCCATGTGGTTGAGCACGGTGGCGCCCGCGAGTGCCGCGTCGAGCATGGTGGCGAGCGTCAGGCGCGCATCGTCGGTGGCCGCGTCCCAGTACGTGGCGCCACCCCGCAGTCCGTCGCGGGCGAGCGCGGGCTCGCAGGCGCTGACGCCCTCCGCGCTGAGACCGTGATGCCGACCCACGTTGCGGAACAGGGCGAGCAGGTCGTAGAGCAGGAGGCCGGCGCGCAGCTTCCAGCGCGGAATGCGCGCGCCCGCGTACACGGGCCAGGTGAATTGCAGCGGGCGCACCAGGTGCGGGGCGATGTGCAGCAGGACGCGGCGCTCGCGGCTGGCCTCGAAGACGAGATGCAGGTAGCCGTGCTCGAGATAGCGGACGCCGCCATGGACCAGGCGCGACGACCGGCTCGACGTGCCGCTGGCGAAGTCCTGGCGTTCCACGAGGGCGACGTCGAGGCCGCGCCGCGCGGCATCGCGCGCGATGCCCGCACCCGAAATGCCCCCGCCGATGACCACGAGGTCGAATCGGCGTTGGCTGAGGCGCTGGAGCTGCGCGGAGCGGGAGGGCGAGGGAATGGGCGGCGGGGAAGGGGACAACCCGAATCTGGCGCCCGGCGGGACCAGCCGACAGAGTGCGCGGCAATAGCCGGGCGCAGGCGCGCCGCCTAGCTTTCACGGTCTATGGCCAGCTTTGGAAACGGCCGCCGCGTCGCGATCATCGAGGGAGTCCGCACCCCGTTCGCGCGTGCCGGCACGACGCTCAAGTCGCTCAGCGCAATCGACCTCGGCAAGATTGCGGTCGGCGAACTGATCCAGCGGACGAACCTCGATCCGTCCAGCATCGACCTGCTGGTGTACGGCACGGTGATCCCGTCGGTGCTCGCGCCGAACATCGCGCGCGAGATCGCGCTGATGCCGGTGCTGCCGAAGTCCGTGCAGGCGTGGGCGGTGAGCCGCGCATGCGCCTCGGCCAATCAGGCGATCACCGACGCCGCCGACCAGATCGCCCTGGGGCACGCGGACATCGCCATCGCCGGCGGCGCAGAGTCGCTGTCGAATGTGCCGATCCTGCACTCGCGCGGTTTCAGCGACGCGCTGGTGGCGGCGAGCAAGGCGAAGACGCTCGGCCAGCGCCTGCAGTCGCTCGCGACGCTCCGCCCGAAGGACCTGATCCCGATCACGCCGGCGATCGCCGAACCGACGACGGGCGAGTCGATGGGACAGTCGGCCGAGAAGATGGCGAAGCTCAACGGCGTCACGCGCGCCGAGCAGGACGAACTCGCGCTGGCGTCGCACCGCAACGCGGCGCAGGGCACCACGGATGGCCGACTGACGGCGGAGATCGCCGCCACCTACCTGCCGCCGCGGTATGCGCAGGTGATGACCGAGGACAACGGCGTGCGCAGCGACAGCACGCTGGAACAGCTGGCGGCGCTGCGGCCGGTCTTTGACAAGCGGTACGGCACCGTGACCGCGGGCAACTCGTCGCCGCTCACCGATGGGGCCGGGGCGGTGCTGCTGATGAGCGAAGAGCGGGCCAAGGCGCTGGGCTACACGCCGCTGGCCTATATCAAGTCGTACGCGTACGCCGCGCTTGACCCGGGCGAGCAGCTGTTGCAGGCGCCGGTGCTCGCCGCGCCCGTGGCGCTGCGGCGCGCGGGGCTGACGCTGCAGGACATGGACCTGGTGGAAATGCACGAGGCGTTCGCCGCACAGGTGCTGAGCAACCTGCGCGGCTTCGAGTCGCAGCACTGGGCTGAGCGTGCGGGGCTCACGAAGCCGCTGGGCGCGGTGGATCGCACGAAGCTCAACGTCATGGGCGGCTCGCTGGCCATCGGGCATCCGTTCGGGGCCACGGGGGCGCGCATCACGACGACGCTGGCGCACGAACTGGCGCGTCGCAACGGCCGGTTCGGGCTCATGACCGTCTGCGCCGCGGGCGGCATGGGATTCAGCATGGTGATCGAGCGGGAATGAGCCGATGACAGCACTCTCAGTGAACATCACCGACGGCGTGGCCGTCGTCACGTTCGACCTGCCGGGCGAACCGGTCAACAAGTTCTCGCCGGCCGTCGTCGCGGAGTTCGTGGCGACCTTCGACCGGCTCGAGCGCGACCCAAGCGTGAAGGCCGCGGTGCTGATCAGTGGCAAGCCGGACGTCTTCATTGCCGGCGCCGACATCGACCAGTTCCTCGAGTTCACGACGGCGGCCGACGCCGCGCGCGCGAGCGGCGACGGGCACCAGCTCATGAACCGGATCGAGGCGGGGCGCGTGCCGTGGGTGGCGGCCATCAACGGCGGCTGCCTCGGTGGCGGGCTCGAGGCGGCGCTCGCCTGCGCCTACCGCATTGCGTCGGACGCGCCCAAGACGGTGCTCGCGCTGCCCGAAGTGCAACTCGGGCTGATTCCCGGGGCCGGCGGCACGCAGCGCCTGCCGCGGACGGTGGGCCTGCAGGTGGCGCTCGACATGATCCTCACGGGCAAGAACGTGCGGGCACGGAAGGCGCTGCAGACCGGGCTCGTGGACGAGATGGTGCACCCGAGCATTCTGCGCGACGTGGCGGTGCAGCGCGCGCGAGAGCTCGGCGCGGGGAAGATCGCGCGCCGGCGCGACCGGAAGCACGGCGCCAAGGACATGCTGCTCGAGGACAACGCGCTCGGGCGCTCGGTGGTCTTCCGCCAGGCGCGCGAGATGACGCTGAAGAAGTCGCGTGGGCACTACCCCGCGCTGCTGGCGGCGCTCGACGCGGTGGCGGCGGGGTACCACGGGTCGGTGGCGGATGGCTTCGCCACGGAGGCGCGGCTGTTCGGCGAGATGTCGCAGAGCGCGGTCAGCCGGCAGCTGATTTTCCTGTTCTATGCCACGACGTCGCTCAAGAAGGACGCGGGCGTGAGCGGTGACGCGCCGGCGCCAGAGAAGATTGGCAAGATCGGCGTGCTCGGCACCGGCTTCATGGGCGCCGGCATTGCGGCGATCACGGCCATGCAGGGCGTGCCCGTCCGCTTCAAGGACACGTCGCACGCCCAGGTGGCCAAGGGCCTGGCCGCGGTGCGCGACGTGCTCAAGGGCAAGCTGACGAAGAAACAGATCACGCGGCAGCAGTTCGAGGACCAGCTGTCGCTGGTGAGCGGCACCGTGGACTACAGCGGGTTCGGCAACGTGCCGCTGGTCGTCGAGGCCGTGTTCGAGGACCTCGCAGTGAAGCACGCCGTGCTGCGTGAAGTGGAGGCCGTGCTGCCGCCGGGAGCGATCTTCGCGTCGAACACGAGCACGATTCCGATCCGGGACATCGCGGCGGCGTCGCGGGATGGGTCGCGGGTCATCGGGATGCACTACTTCTCGCCGGTGCACAAGATGCCGCTGCTCGAGGTGATCGTGACCCCGGCGACGGCGCCCGGCGTGATCGCCACGACCGTGGCCTTCGGCCGTCGGCAGGGCAAGACGGTGATCGTGGTGAATGACTCGCCGGGCTTCTACGTGAACCGGATCCTCGCGCCGTACATCAACGAGGCCGGCAAGCTGCTCGACGACGGGGCGCACATCGAGGCGATCGACAAGGCGATGCTCGACTACGGCTTTCCGGTGGGCCCGGTGACGCTGCTCGACGAAGTGGGACTCGACGTCGCCGGCAAGAGCGGCGGCGTGATGGCGAAGGCCTTCGGCGACCGCATGCAGCCGTCGGAAACGCTCGGCAAGGTACTCGCGGCCGGTCGGCTCGGCCGCAAGGGCAAGAAGGGCTTCTACCTGTACGACGACGCCGGCAAGAAGGGCGGCGTGGATGCGTCGGTATACGACCTCACGCCCACGGGCGCCGCCCGTCGGGAGTTTGCCGCCGCGGACATCCAGGAGCGGCTGGCGCTGGCCATGATCAATGAAGCGGTGCGGTGCGTGGACGAGGGCATCCTGCGTTCGGCGCGCGACGGCGACATCGGCGCGGTCTTTGGCATCGGCTTTCCGCCGTTCCGCGGCGGCCCGCTGCGCGCGGTCGACACGATCGGGGCGGCGGAACTCGTGACGCGACTCGAGGCGCTGAACGCGCGGTTCCCCGGCCGCTACGAGCCGGCGGCGCGGCTGCGCGAGATGGCGGCGAGCGGCGCGACGTTCTATCCGCGCACGGGGAAGCCGGCATGAAGGCGGATGGCGGATGGCGGAAGGCGGATGGTGGATGGCCGCGGTCGCGCGCGATAACCGCACGATCCCTGCTGACAGCGCTGCTGCTTCTGCCGTCCGCCATCCGCCATCTGCCATCCCAGCA
>JBBQZD010000179.1:0-6211 GCA_038208045.1 Gemmatimonadales bacterium
GGCCTGCAGCGCCGCTGGCGCAACAACTGGGAAGGGTCGGTGTTCTACACGTTCTCGAAGGTGCTGGACGTGCAGAGTCTCAGCTCGTCGACGGCCTTCTCGCAGTATCGCTTTGGCCGGCCGGCCGGCTACGACCCGCAGGAAAGCACCAAGCTCACGGGGTCGCTGTTCGAGCAGCCGCATCGCATCGTGGCCAACGCCACCTACGGCTTCAAGCACGGCACGGACGTGTCGGTGATCTACACCGGCGAGTCGGGCCAGCCGTTCAACTATCTGTACGGCGGCAGCAGCTCGGGCGACCTGAATGGTGACGGCATCGGCAACGACCTCATCTATGTCCCGAAGGACGTCAACGACGCCAACGAGATCATCTTCGTCCAGAACGGCGCGTACACGCCGGCCGATCAGGCGGCGTCGTTCGACAAGTTCATCTCCAGCAACTCCTGCCTCAACTCGCAGCGCGGCAAGATCATGGGCCGCAACAGCTGCCGCGAGCCGTTCCACCACGTCATCAACCTCTCGCTGCGCCAGAGCCTCGGCAAGATGGGCCTGGCCAACCTGATGCACGCGCCGGCGCTGAACAACGTCACGCTCCAGTGGGACGTGTTCAACCTGGCCAACCTCGTGAACAAGGACTGGGGCAAGTACCGCAGCACGGGCTTCGGCGGTGTCTTCCCGTCGCTCAACTACTCGACCAAGGAAACCGGGTCGATGGTCGGCGCGACGGGAACGGCGGCGCGTCCGAAGTTCACCTGGACGCCCGGCTACATCTTCGCGAATGACCAGAACGTCGCCTCGAACTATCGCATGCAGTTCTCGATGCGGTATGCGTTCTGAGAGGCAGAGTAAGACAGAATAAGACAGAATAAGACAGAATAAGACAGAGTACGACAGAGTACGACAGAGTACGACAGAGTAAGACAGACCCCCGGGGCCGGTTGGCTCTGGGGGTTTTGTCTTGCCTGCTAGTGCGATGTGCCGCCGCGTTGACTGCGCGGGCGGAGGCCCAGCGTGCGCGACCGGAGTGCGGAGGTCATGCGGCGGAGGGACACGGCCTCGGCCTCAAGCGCGCGCCTTGTCGTCGGCGAGGGCCCCGGACTCGCCGGCGAGGCGCAACAGCGAGTGCAGTTCGGCCGCGGATGCCATCGCGATGCCGAGGAAACGCACGAACTCCCGCTCAGACCCTCGCTGCGCGCCCTCCGCGACGTTGGCGGGAATGCTCGCCGCCGCACGCGTGATCTGCGTCCAGAGCGGCCGGTCCGCCCACGACTCCGCCGCCCGGGCGGCGCGCTGCAGCCGCGCCGCGAGCACGATCCCGCGCTTCCAGAGGTCGAGCCGCTCGTACGCATGCATGCACGATGATGATCCCCCACGACCACCCATCGTCATCGTAGGAACCCGCCCGCCATCGAAAGAGCGTCCCCCCGCGAGCCCCTCTGTCTTTCTCTGTCGTACTCCGTCTTTCTCCGTCGTACTCCGTATCTAGAAAATCGACAGCTTGATGTACTTCCGCGGATTCGTCTTGAAGTCGGCCGTCAGGCTGTCCAGCCGCTGCAGCAGCGCCCGCGTGTCGCGGTACAGCCCGTCGTCGTTCAGCAGCCGTGCCGCCGAGCCGTTGCCGTTGTCCACCTTCGCCAGCACCGCGTCGAGCTTCGCCGTCGTCTCCCGGAGATCCTTCGCGAGGTCGCTGGTGCTCTGTGCGGCGTCCGTCAGGCTGCCGAGCGCCTGGTCGATCCGCGCGCTGTCCACGGCGTTCGCCACCTTTCGCAGCGACTGCTGGGTCCTGGTCAGCTCCGCGTTCTGCTGATCGGCGATCCGGCCGAGTCGTGCGATCAGGTCGTTGGTCTGCGTGATGGTCTGGTGCAGCGAGCGGAATCCGGATTGCTCGACGAACTCCCGGTTGAGCGCCGCCGTGAGTTTGGCCAAGTTGATCGTGATGGAGTCCACGTGTGACAGCACATCGGCGAGCTGCGTGGCCTGCGTGCCCGACGGAATCGTGTCCTTGGGCGCGAACGACGTCAGGCTGGGCTTCGATGGCTTGAGGGCGATGAGCATGTCGCCGAAGAACCCGTTGGGCTCGATGGCGGCCGTGGTGCCGTGCGGCACCTTGTACTCGTTCCGCACCCGCATGTGCACCACCAGCCATCCGTCAGGCTGCAGCGCGACGCTCTGCACGTATCCCACGTTGACCCCCGACAGCAGCACCGGCTGGCCCTGCTTGAGCCCGGAGCCCCACGCGAACTTGACGTAGAGCGGATAGCCTGGCTGCAGCCCGCCACGGGCGAGCCAGAGGGTACCGACCAGCCCCGCCACCACGGCGATGCTGGTGACGATGCCCACGAGAACTTCATTGCGGCGACGCATAGGCTTGCAGAAGAAGAAGACACCCGCAGTCCGGCCACAGCAAAAGCTGAAGGAACCGGTCGATTCTGTCGTACGCTGTCGTACGCTGTCGTTCTCTGTCGTTCTCTGTCGTTCTCTACCCCTGCAAATACGGCGCCAGCACGATGGCCGTCAGCGCATCGAGCACCAAAATCGACATCGAGCTGACGACCACCGCTTTGGCGGTCGCCTGTCCCACGCCCTCGGCGCCCGCCGTGGTCAGATAGCCCTCGTACGAACAGACGACCGCGATGGCCGCCCCGAACATCGTCGCCTTGATGAGGCTGTACGTCACCTGGAAGGGGTCGAAGCTGAGCCGCAGGCCCTCGACGAACGACGAGAGCTGCACGTCGGTGAGCGTGACGGACGCGAAGAGCCCCGACAGCACGCCCACGATGTCGGCGATGATCACCAGCACCGGCAGCATCAGGACGCTGGCGATGATGCGCGGCACGATGAGGTAGGCCACCGGGTCGTAGGCCAGCGTCTCGAGCGCGTCAATCTGTTCCGTCACGCGCATCGTGCCGATCTCGGCGGTGATGCGCGCCCCCACGCGGCCCGCCAGCACGAGGCCGGTGAGCAGGGGACCAACCTCGAGCACGACCATCTGCCGGACTCCGAGCCCCACGATGGACAGCTGAATGCCCGGGAACAGCTGGTAGCGGATCTGCAGCGCGATGACGCCGCCGATGAAGCCCGCCACCATCATCGCCAGCGGCACCGAGTCCACCCCGATGGCGCGCATCTGGGACATGACGTGGGGCAGGTACGTGCGCGGCTGCAAGAAGCCGCGCCAGATGTCGCGCAGGAACATGACGCGCACGCCGATGCCGCGCAGCGTGCCCAGCGACAGCTGCGCCATGGGCCGGAAGACGCGGATCCCCGACCGATGCATGATCGGGAAGGACTCGGTGGGGCGTCGTCCGGTGGTCAGCGGGTCGTCGAGCACGGCGGGCCGGTCAGGGAGGTCAGGTGCGGACGCGTGCCAGCAGCACGAGCCCGACGGTGCCAAACAGGATGCCCGGCAGCCAGGCCGCCAGGTTTGGCGGCACCATGCCCTTGGCGCCAATGGCCTGCGTCAGCTGCAGCATCATCAAAAAGATAACGGTTGTCCCGAGACTGACGGCCACGCCGAGCGCCGTACCGCCACGCTGCGTCGTGGTGGCGAGCGGCGCCCCGAAGAGCATGATGATGAGGCAGGTCGCGGGAATCGCGATCTTGAGCATCCGCCCGACCTTCAACGCGCCCACGTCGCTGCCCGAGCGTTCGAGCGACGCGATGAACTCGCCGAGCTGCGCGTAGGTCATCTCGTCAGGCACCTTGGACGCAGCCATGAGCGTCCGCGGTTCCTCGCGCATCCGGCGGTCGCGCAGCGAGTCGAACTGGATGGCGATACTGGCCGAGTCGGTCGGCAGGATGTGCACCACGCCGTCATGGAGCGTCCACTGCCGCTGGCGCGCGTCGAACTTGGCCGTGCGCGCCGCCACGAAGTACGTCGGATAGCTGGCGTCCTTTCCCTTGCGCTCCACCACGATGCCCTCGAGCGTGCGCTTGGCGACGTCGGCGCCGGCGATGGTGTACACGCGCCCGCCCTCGGCGGCATACGTGAAGTTGAAGCGGTTCGAGCGATTGCCGAACTGCCGCTCCTTCAGCAGCTCCACGCGCTGCGAGTTCGTGTATGGCGTCAGCGCGCCGATGCCCAGGCCGAGGCCCGTGGCCATCAGGGCGCCCAGGCCCATCGGCATGATGAAGCGGTAGAAGCTGATGCCGCTCGCCTTGGCCGCGGTGATCTCGGAGTGACGCGTGAACGCGCCCACGGCGAACACGGTGGCAAAGAGCACCGCCGCCGGCAGCACGAGGAACATGGTGTCGGGCACGCCGTACAGGTACGCGAGCGCGATGGCCCGCGCGCTGAGCCCGCGGTCGAAGTACTTGTCCAGCTTCTCCGTCAGGTCAATGACGATGACGAGTAGCGGAAAACCGAGCGCGGTGCCGAAAAAAATCTTAATCCACTCGGAGAGCACGTAGCGGTCCAGCGGCTTGAGAATCCGCATCAGTGGGCCCGCCGCAGCAGCCGGCGCACGCGCTGGCGCACGCGCTGGCGCATCCGGAAGATCGACTCCGTGGTCTCGCTGCCACGGTTGGTCGTCCCTTCATGCCCGAGCCGGACGGTCAACCAGAGCCCGATGGTGCCGAGGATGAAGTTGGCCGACCACATGCCCCAGAACGGCGACAGGTAGTCCCGGTCGGCCAGCGTCTCGCCGACGATGAGGCCCACGTAGTAGAGTCCGAAGACGGCCAGCGAGACGCCAATGGTCATGCCCACGCCGCCGCGCGGGAAGCGCAGCGCCACGGGCGCGCCGAGCAGCACGAAGATGAAGCAGGCCACGGCGATGGCGAATTTCTTTTCCACCTCCACCGAGTTGCGGTCCACGATGTCCTGCGCATTCGTGAACTGGATACGCGCCCCCTCGGCCATCACCGAGCGGATGCTCGGGGACAGCGCATCCTCGGACACGACCTGCCCCGTGGATGGTGCGATCGGCAGCTTCGTGCCCTGCCCAGCCTGCAGGCCCGCCGCCGCCGCTGGCTTGACCGACAGCGCTGACAGCAACGCGCAGTACGCGGCCCCCAATCCGGGCCGCAGCTTCTCGGGCTGCACCTTGCCCGCCGCCTTCCGGTCGAGGCGCCAGAGTTCCTGCCACGAACTGTCCCGCGTCCGCGCGGCGCGCTCCACCTGCGTCTGCAGCTCGCAGATGGTCATCTCGCGGTCGCTCTTGTACGAGTTCTCGCCGCCGGCGCTCTCGAACTGGTTGCCAACGCCGCGCACCTTCACGAAGTCCGTGTGGAAGAAGTTGCGCTGCAACTTGGCCTGCTCCTGCAGCGACACCTCGGTCATCGTGCCGCTGAACAGCGTCAGCAGCAGGTCCACCTGGTCGGCCGACATCTCCAGCAGGCCGCTGTCGGCGTGGATGATGCGCCGTTTCTGCGGCAGCGAGAGGTCGAAGATGGTGACCTCGCGCATCATGCTCGTCGTGCGATTGATGCGCCCGGCGCGGAGGTACAGCCGATTGGGCGACACCTCGTTGATGATCTGCTCCTTGAACGTCACCGTCGGCTTCTTGCGCGAGATGTCGGTGGTGAGCGTCGCCAGCATGTGGTTGGACCGCGGCAGGACCTGGTCGTTGAACCAGACCATGAACGCCGTGAAGACGAGGCCGGCCACCAGCACCGGCGCCACGAGCCGATGCATGGAGACGCCGCTCGCCTTGTACGCCGTGATCTCGTTTTCCGACGCGAGCCGGCTGAAGGCGTGCAGCGTGGCGACGAGAATCGCCATCGGCAGCGTCATGGCCACCGTGAAGGGAATCGACAGCGCAAAAAACTCGGCGATGACGGTCCAGTGCAGGCCCTTGCCCACCAGGTCGCCGAACTTCTTGGCGACGTAGTTGAGCAGCAGCAGACTCGTGAGCGCCGAGAGGGCGAACACGAGCGGACCCACATGTTCCTTCAGGATGTATCTGGAAGTGATCTTCACGCGGTCGGCCCATGGGCGTGGCGGCGGTGGAACTGCTGGCCACGCCGAGGGTTGTAGGGTGTCGGACCGTCCGTATATTCCACTCCGCGACCGTCTGAAGGCAAGGTCCGAGGACAGGCAAATCTTCCGCGCCTGTCCATTCCCGTCCGGCCGATGCTACCCCGTTCCGCCCAATTGGTGCGCGCCCTCAAGCTATGCACCGCCTGCTCGCTCGCCTTGCCGCTGGCGGTCCAGTCTCAGGGGACGGCCCAGGCCACGCGCGCGGAACCCTCGGTGACCACGCCGTTCCGG
>JBBQZD010000180.1:0-6196 GCA_038208045.1 Gemmatimonadales bacterium
GTCGCTCGCCGCGGGCTGCGCGAACAGCAGGTTCTCGCGAATGGTGCCGTGCAGCAGCATCGGTTCCTGCGCCAGGTAGCCGATGCGCGTCGTCCATTGGGCGCGCACCATCCCGGCCAGCGGCCGTCCATCCACCAGCACGACGCCCCGCTCGGGTGCGAGCAGGCCAAGCAGCAGGTCGGCCAGCGTCGTCTTGCCCACCCCGGACGGTCCCATCACGACGCTCACCGACCCCGCAGGGAACTGCGCGCTGAATTGCGCGAGCGCCGCCGTGTGCGCACCGGGGTAGCGCACCGTGACCTCGCGAACCTCGAGCGACGGCGGCCTCGGCGCAATGACCGGAGCGCCCACGGACGCCGGCGGCACCGGCACCCGCTCCGGCTCCGGCACCGTCTCCGGCACCGGCACCGGCACCGGCACCGGCACCGGCACCGGCTGCGGCGCGGACGCCGAGGCCGTCGAGCGCACCGCCTGTTCGGCGGCAGCGCGCGCCTGCTCGCAACGTGCCAGCAAGGCCGCCACCGCATCGTACGACGCCAACATCTGCGACAGCGAGCTGCTGATCGACTGCAGGGACGACACCCGCGGCACGAGCCGCGAGTACAGCAGCAGCAGGAGCAGCAGCGTCGCGGGGGCCAGGTGCGCCACGCGCACCCCGGACCAGACGAGCGCGGCAAGCAGCAGCACGGCCACGATCGCGAGCGCGAAGGTCACCCGGGCCCGATGGCCCGCCGTGCGGCGGGTGAGCACGGTCCAGGCGGCCGTCTCCGCGGCCACGGTCTCTGTCGCCCGGCCCTCTGCGCCGTGCGCGTGCACCATCTTGAGCCCGCCCAGCAGCTCGCTGATGCGGGCGAACAGCCCGCTCGAGGCCGCGAGCAGCAGTGCGCCCTCAGCGCGCCCCGGCGCGCGCATCACCCGTGCCACGCCGAACAGCACCAGACCGCAGGCGGCGACGACGAGCGTCAGCGACGGTGACACAATCACCGCCACCGCGGCCGCGGCCGCCACGGCTGCCGCCAGCGAGGTCCCGTGCAGCAGGAGAAGCAGCGCACTGTGCACGTCGTCCACCTGCGGCCCGATGGCGTGCACGAGTGCCGCCGGCCGCTCGCCGGTCAAGCGCGCCCACGGCAACGCGACGACCGCCGCGAACAGGCGCTGCCGGAGCCGGCCGACGACCCCTGCCTCGAGGCGCGCCTCCCAGAACGCCAGCAGCCACTGCAGTGCCGCACGCGCCGTCACCAGCCCGATGACGATGCCGAGCACGCTGCCGAGGGTCGGCACCACGCCGACGCCGCGAATCGCCGCCTCGATGCCGCGCGCCAGGCGGTCGGTGGCGCCGTCGCCGGTCGACACGCCCACCAGCCGCAGCATCGGGATCAGCATCAGCAGCCCGATGCCCTCCGTGAGCGACAGCGCGAGCGACGCCGCCGCCACGACCACCATCTCCACGCGGTGGTCGTGCCACAGGAATCGCGCGAAGGCGCGCAGGGCGGTCACGGCCGCCGTCCGCGCAGGCGCCGGAGCGCATGCCCCAGCGCCTGCGACGCCAGCCGCCCGGCGCGCACCGGATACGCCAGCGGCAACAACGCGTCCGGGAGGTGCGCCAGCTTCCGCTCCTGCGGCGTCGGCAGGAACGCCCCGAGTGCGACGTAACGCGCTCGCGCGGCAAATCCGTCGATCCACCGCAAGTGGTAGCGCGGCGTCGCCAGCGTGCCGAGGTCAGGTACTGCCGCGCTGCGGCCGAGGCGCGCGCACACGGCATCCACCAGCGGCGTCAGCCGACTATCCGCCTGCGCCTCCGCCATCAGCGGGGCGGGTACCGGAAGGGCCACCAGCGTCCCGGCCACGCGGACGGCAAACCGCCATGCGCCGATGACGTTCCACGCACGCGCCCGCTCGGTCGCCCGCGACCAGTCGAAGCCCGGGCGCGACGCCGCCGACGCGAAATCGGCGAGCCACAGCAGGCGACCCCACGCGTGCTTCACCCCGTGGAGCGCGAGCAGCACCGCGAGGTCCTCGGGCGCGGGCACGAGCACGAAGCCGCCACCCAGCGCACTCGGCACGGCACGTGACACGACCGCCGCCGGATCCTGCGGCCCGCCATACCGCGGTGCCAGGCACCGCCAGTGCAACTCGATGGGCCAGTCGGCGCCGCGCACGAAATGCGCCACGCCTTCCCATCGCGAGTAGAGGCGCTCCTCGCGCGCCGTGTAGCCGTGCGGCGACCCGTAGCCCGCCGCGCGCAGCGCGTCGCACGCAAGCGCGCGGTCCGCGTCGCCAATCAGCAGGTCGAGATCGCTGAACTGCCGCGCCGCCAGGTCGCCGTGCACGTCCGCGGCGAGCGCCGGTCCCTTGTACGCGACGGCCCGCACGCCGGCCGCGTCGAGCACGCGGTGCAGTTCGGCGAGCTGCCGCGCGGCGGCCAGTCCGGCGATCGCCGCCGCGCGCACGCCCGCCGCCAGCTCCGCACCGACGGCCGCGACGGTTGCCCCGGCAGCGGCTTCTTCGGCGCCCGACGCCACGCCCGACGCCACGCCCGACGCCACGCCCGACGCCACGCCCGACGCCACGTCAGACGCGAAGGCCGCAGGCATCGCGCGCGCCACCCACCACCCCACCCCGTGCTCGCGCACGAGCGCGGCCACCGCAGGCCAGTCGCCGACCGCGCGTGCCGCCGCGCGCTGCGCGCCGGCCGCCTCCGCGTCGCGGCGCAGGGCAGACAGCAGGAACGCGTTTTCAGGGCGCATCGGCTCTGGCATGCCCGAAAGATGGCCCGCCCGGCGCGCGCGCGTCATGCCTCAGCCGCCGTGCGCCTCGGCCACGGCGGCCTGCACGCACCGCACGAGCGCGTCGAGGCGCGAGGGATCGGCGTGCGGCACGAGCCGGCGCACGCGGCGTCCGCGCAGCAGCGCGTCGAGTGCGCGCATCTCCTGGCCGCGCATGGCATCGTCGAGCAGGTAGTTGGCGTACGTGTTGGCGACCAGCGCCATGAATGCCTCGCTCGGGCGCACCGCCTCGACGAAGGGCGCCCGCTCGTCGGCCGCGCGCGGCGCCATCAGGAACAGGTCGCCAAGCGGCGCCGGCGCCGGATGAAACGGAAAGGCCGCGCCGAGCGGCAGCGCGCGTTTTTCCCACGTCGGCGTCAGCTTCGGCAACTGCCCAGTGGTGCCGAAGAGGATCTGCTCCGATTCGTCCCAGAGGCGCAGCAGCCGATACGAGGGAAATGCTGTCGCGACCCCGCCGATCACGCGCACGGCGACGATGTCGTCGGCCAGCACCGGCACGCCCGCCGCCGCGAAGGCCGCCGCTGTCGTGGATTTTCCTGCGCCCCCCGGGCCAAGCAGCGCCACCGCGCGTCCGCCGATGAGCACGGCGCTCGCGTGCAGGGCCAGAACACCACGCAGGCGCAGGGCAAAGCCGAGCAAGGGTCCCAGCAGGTAGGTGGTGGTGTCCTCGAGCGACGACGACTCAGCCCACCAGCCGCGAATGGACGTGCCCGCGTGGTCGAGCACGAAGCCCGTGCCGTCCGGGTACCGGAACCAGAAATTCCCCGCGCCATCGCGGCGCACGTCTGCCTCGCTGGCCGCCGTGGCGCCGCCCTCGTGGTACGGCGTCAGGTGGTCCCTGCTGGCGTCCGCCGGCGCGCCCTCGCCCAGCACGACGTCAACGTCCACCGCCGCGCCCCGCGGCGCGGCGTCGAGTCCGGCCAGCGGCTGGTCCGACCGTACCACCAGCCCGTACAGCGTGTACTCAGGCATGATCGCTGTCCACGCGCGCCAGCCATCGGTCGAGGATCAACACGCGCCACGCGTCGATCACTTCGTACGGATGCCCGGTGCGAAAGATCTCCGACACCTGCGCCCGGTCCACCCACGGCGCCACGCGCTCCGACAGCTGCACATCGGCGCCCCCGGCGGCGCGCCACTGCGCCACCCGCGCCTCGATGAAGCCCCCGAACGGTGTCTTCGGTCGGGCCAGCACCTCGGCAGGCAGCTGATCGCGCATGGCCATGCGCAGTATCTGCTTGTTCTGTCCCCACGGCACGGGGGGAATGGCAAAGATGAATGCGATGACGCGCGGATCCACGAGCGGCAGCGTCACCAGCAGCTCGGCCCCCGTCACCGACGGCGACAGCCCTTCGTAGAACGAGTCCCAGAGACCGGACGTCAGCGCCGCAACCGTGCGCGGCCGCACCGGGTGCATCGCGCGCGCCGGCTCGGTGCCCGCCAGGCGCCGCGCACGTTCGCGCAGCCACGGCGTTCGGTCACCGGGTCCCTGCCCCAGCGCGCGACGCAGACGGGTGCGCCACTCGAGCCCCACCCACGGCGTGTGGCCGGTGCGGCGCCAGTACGTCCACCATGCGCCGGCGACTTCGCCGAACTGCTGCGACCGCAACTGCGCGAGCAGCGTGGGCGATCGCAGCAGTGTGTCGCCGTCCTCGCCGATGACCGCAATCGACGCCCGCCGTGCCGCGTCGCGCGACGAAACGCGCGTGACGCCAAGGTTCGGCTCATCGACCGGCTGCGCGGGATAGGACTGCGCGTCATCGAGCCACGCGAGGGCGCGCGTGTCGTCGAAGGCCAGGACATCGTGGGCAATCCCCAGCCGCTGCGCCACGAGTGGCGCGAGCCGGTCATCATCGCTTGGAGCCAGCGCCGGATACACGATGGTCTGTGCGAACAGCGTCACGCCCGGCGCCGCCCCCTGCGCCGTGGCGGCAATCGTGGCGCTGTCCATGCCGCCACTCAGGTGGATGACTGCCGACCGGGCGCGCAGCCGGTCGCGCAGCGCCGCGCCGAGCACCTCGCGGAAATGCGCCGCGTACTCGGCGTCGTCTCGATACCGAATGGGCGAGGGCACGGGAAAGGCCCAGTGCGCCGCGAACCGTGGCGCGGCGCCCGCCGTCACCGTCATGGTCGTGGCGCGCGGCAGACGGTACGTGTCCCGCCAGACCGTCGCGTGCGGATCCTGCACCCAGCCCGCGTGGAGGAAGCTCGCCATCGAGGCCTCGCGCAACGGGCCCGCCAGCGCCGGCTGCGAACGTACTCCCTCGATAGCCGTGCTGACCACGAAGCGCTCCCCGTCACGCCCCCAGAAGAGTGACCGGTTGCCGTGGTGGTCACGCACGCAGGTCAGCCGGCGCGCGGCCGCGTCCCACACGCAGAAAGCGTAGTCTCCCATCAAGTGCTCGGCAAAACGCTCGCCCCAATGCTCGTACGCCAGGCCGGCCAGCCGGGCATCAGAGGCGCCGGCAAGGCCGCCGGGCGCGTCGGGCCGCAGCTCGCGCCGCAACCGCTCACGATCGTCCAGCCGAAGCGCGCCCATCACGACCACACCGGACGCGGATGTGCTGGGCAATTCGTGATCGAAGTCGACCGGTTCCGCGGGCGACACGTGCACACAGCCGAGTGCCGCCGCCTCGAGCGACGACACACGCCCCGGCGTCGAGGCGAGCGCGTCGCGCAAGCGCGCGACACCGGCGGATGGCGGACGCGCGCCGTCGAGTCCCACCAGGGCGCCGAACGCTAACATTGCCGGTGTCTAGTCAGGTGCGCTGCCCGAGGCGCGAGCCGCCGCCGGCGCTGCGCGCGGCGTCAACCCGGGCGGCCGGACATTCGCGGAGGCGCCGCCAAACACGAGCAGCGTCTGGTACTTGCCGAGGTCCTCGGCGTCACCGGTCACGAGCACGCCGGCGCTCTCCACCCAGGCGTGCGCTGCGAGCGGCCGCCCCTCGCGCGACACCCCGATGGACGCGCGCACGGTCCGCCCCGCCCGCCGCAGCAACACCTCCGCCGTGAGCGCCTGCGCAAGGCAGGCGCTGCCAGGGATCGTACGAGCGGCGCGACCCACGGCCCGGCGCACGGCCCGCGCGTAGTGCTCGTCCTCCGCGCCATTCGCGTCACCAGCGCGCTCGACGAAGGCTCGCAGCCGGTGGAACGGAAGCACCGACAGCCCGGCACGCACGAGGGCGAGTGTCCACAGCGCACGAATCCCCAAGCCGCGCTCTGCGCGTGGCAGGCCGGCCCAGCTACGCAGTCGGCTTAGTGGCGACACGCGCGACCAACCCCTTGGCCACCAGCGAACCCACGAAGACGAGCACGTCGGCCGCACACTGCGTGGTATCCACGTTGAATTCGGCGACCAGCGTCTCGACGACCGCGGCCAGTCGCACCGGCTGCTGCACCAGCGCCCAGAT
>JBBQZD010000181.1:0-6161 GCA_038208045.1 Gemmatimonadales bacterium
GTCGCACGGAGGAGGCCACGGCCAGCCAACGCCCGTCGTCCGTCAGGTCGCCGATGGTGTAGCTGACGATGTCGAGCGCGTCCGCGGCCACGAAGGCGCGCCGCGGCGCAGGCTCGGACCGGGCCGAGCTGGCGGACGCGGCCGGCGCCTGCGCGCGAGCCGATGCCTGGGCGAGGGTGGCGCCGGTTGACAGGACGAGCGCGAACCAGGCCGCGGTGGAGAGATGGGCGCGAAGTCGCATGATGGGACTCGAGGCTGAAGGCGGGCATCGGCCCCCGCAGCATCTTGCCGGGGCAGAAGTGACCCGCGAAATGTCGGAGATGCGCTGTCTCGTCGCCAGAGACACCGGTGGCGTGCCCGCCCACGAGAGCGCCGGCTGGCCGGCGCGCATCAGTTCCGCTCGCCGCACGGTTCGCCGCGCGATTGCGCATCTCAATGGACGGCGCAATGATCTATGATACACGCAGGTCGCGAGCATCGGAGTCCAACGGGCATGACTGGCAAGTTCCGCGTTCACACACGCGACGCACACACGACGCGTCCGGCCGCCGTCGCGGGGACTTTCTATCCCGGTCATCGCCGGCCACTGGAAGCCACCGTCGACGAGTTGCTCGGGGCCGCGGTGCAGCGGGCCGGACGACCGAAGGCGCTCGTGGTGCCGCACGCCGGCTACGTCTATTCCGGGGCCATCGCGGCCTCTGCGTACGCGCAGCTTCGCGACCCCTTGCCCACGCGCGTCGTATTGCTGGGCCCGGCGCACTTCGAGTACGTCCGCGGCCTGGCGCTGCCGGGCGCCGATTCATTTGCGACGCCACTCGGGGAGGTGCCGGTCGACGCGGCGGCGGTCGACGTCCTCGCGCCGCTGCCCTGCGTAGTGGTGGAGCCGGCGGCCCATCGGCGCGAGCACTCGCTCGAAGTCCAGCTCCCGTTCCTTCAGCGCGTGCTGCCCACATTCACCCTGGTGCCGCTGGCCGTGGGCGAGGTTCAGGTGGAGGAGGTGGAGTCCGTCCTCGATGCGCTGTGGGGCGGCGACGAGACGGTAGTGATCATCTCCACCGACCTGTCCCACTATCTCCCCTACGACGAGGCACGGACGGTCGACCGCGCCACGGCCGCGTCGATTCTTGCCGGGGACCGGGACATCGCGCCCGACCAGGCCTGCGGAGCGGACGGGCTGCGCGGCCTGCTGGCGGTCGCCCGCCGGCGCGGCCTCAGCGTCGAGCAACTCGACCTGCGCAACTCCGGAGACACGGCCGGCGACCGTTCGCGCGTGGTGGGCTACGGCGCGTTCGCGTTCTACGAGCGAGGGTGGGCATGACACCCGAGCAGGGGCGCGTACTGCTCGACCTGGCACGGGCGGCCATCGCCGAGGCGCTGGGCGGCCCGACGGTGGAGCGTCCCGTGCACGACGGCTGGCTGGATGCGCCGGCCGCGCTGTTCGTGACGCTGCATCGTCACGGCGAGCTGCGCGGGTGCATCGGCAGCATCGAGGCACGCGAGTCCGTGTTCGACGAGGTGATGGACAAGGCGACGGCTGCGGCCTTCCACGACCCGCGCATGTGGCCCGTGCAGGCCGATGAACTGCCTGCGCTCGACATTGAGGTCACGCTGCTGCATCCGCTGGAGCCCATGGGTGTCGTGGACGAAGAGGACCTGCTGGCCCGCCTGCGACCGGGCGTGGACGGACTCGTGCTGAAGAGCCGGAAGGGCAGCGCGCTCTTTCTGCCCAGCGTGTGGAAGCAACTCCCCGAACCACGCGCGTTTGTTGGAGCCCTGCTGCACAAGGCGGGGCTCAGGCGATGGCCCGGCGACCTGCAGGCGTTCCGGTTCGATGCGGACGTCTTCTCCTCAGCGACCGTGGAAGTCTAGGGTGGACGTGCCGGCCCGCTGGTGGCACCAGCTCCCCGACGGCCGCCTGCAGTGCGACCTGTGCCCGCGCGAGTGCCGCCTGCACGATGGGCAGAAGGGCTTCTGCTTCGTGCGCGAGCGGCGGGGCGACGGCATGCTGCTCACGGCGTGGGGCCGGTCCTCCGGGTTCGCCGTGGATCCCATCGAGAAGAAGCCGCTGGCCCACTTTCACCCCGGGTCCAGCGCGCTGTCCTTCGGCACCGCGGGCTGCAACCTCGGCTGCCGCTTCTGCCAGAATTGGGACATCTCGAAGGCGCGGGAGTGGCACGACGCAGGCGTGGCGACGGCGCCGGAAGACATTGCCGCCTCGGCGATCCGGCAAGGGTGCGCCAGCGTGGCGTTCACCTACAACGACCCGACGATTTTCGCCGAGTGGGCCATGGACGTGGCCGATGCCTGCCGCGAGCGCGGCGTGAAGACGGTGGCCGTCACGGCGGGCTACATCAACGCCGCGCCACGCCGAGCGCTCTACGCGAAGATGGACGCGGCCAACGTGGACCTGAAGGCGTTCAGCGAGGAGTTCTACCACCGGCTGAGCTTCGCCCATCTCCAGCCGGTGCTCGAGACGCTCGAGTACCTGGTGAAGGAAACGCCCGTCTGGGTGGAAGTGACCACCCTGCTCATTCCGGGCCACAATGACGGGGAGGACGAAGTGGCCCGTCTCTCTGAGTGGCTGGTGGAGCACCTGGGGCCCGAGGTCCCGCTGCACTTCAGCGCTTTCCATCCGGACTTCAAGATGCTCGACGTGCCGCGCACGCCGCTGGCGACGCTGCGGCGCGCCAGGGCGCAGGCGCGGGCAGCGGGACTGCGGCACGTGTACACCGGCAATGTGCACGACCGGGATGGCGACACCACGTACTGTGCGTCGTGCGGCGGCGCGCTGATTCGCCGCGACTGGTATCGGCTGCTGGAGCACCGGCTCGATGCTGCCGGCCGCTGTCCCGACTGCGCCGCGCCGCTGGCGGGGCGGTTCGGCGGCGCTGAGCACCGGAGTATCGGCACGTGATGCTCAACGTGAAGGTCACCCGCCTCAGCCGTGAGCGGTCGTCGCCAGCGCACTTCGTTCGAGCGCCGCGTGCACGTGGCGCAGGAGATCGTCCAGGACGAACGGCTTCTGGATCAACTGCGCGGGAGGAGTTCGCCGCATTGGCGCGGGGTGCGTACCCGGGGTCGTAACGGTCAACGCCCGTGTGCCCCGCCCTATCCCTTGGGGCACAAACCGTATATTTCATCTGCAGTTCCTCGACCTCCAATCCGTGGGAGCCATGAAGAAACGAGCCCCGCGGCGCGGCGGCAAGAAACCGTCCGCCGCTGTCGTCGCGCCGCCCGCGACCGGTGCGGACCGCCCATTGCCCATCGTTGGCATCGGCGCCTCCGCGGGCGGGCTCGAGGCGCTCGAACAGTTCCTCAAGGGCGTGCCGGCGGCGCCCGGAATGGCGTTTGTCGTGGTGCAGCACCTCGACCCATCCCGCAAGGACCTGCTGGTCGAGCTGCTCCAGCGCAGCACGCCGTTGCCGGTGGTGCAGATCTCCGATCGCATGCGGGTCGAGTCCGACCACGTCTACGTGCTGCCGCCCAACTGCGACCTGTCCATCCTGCACGGCGTCCTGCACCTGCTGGAGCCGGCGGCGCCGCGCGGCCTGCGGCTGCCCATTGACTTCTTCTTTCGATCGCTCGCCGCCGATCGGCCTGCACACAGTCTGGGCGTCATCCTCTCCGGCATGGGCTCGGACGGCACGCAAGGCCTGCGCGCCATCAAAGAACGGGCCGGCGCGGGATTCGTGCAGTCTCCGGAAACCGCCAAGTTCGACAGCATGCCGCGGAGCGCGATCAATGCCGGACTGGCCGATGTGGTCGCCCCGCCGGAAGAGCTTGCCGAACAGATCATTGCCTTCGTCAAGCATGTGCCGCTGTTGGTCGCCCGTCCGGAGGTGGATCGGGCCGACAGCGATCGGAGCGGGCTCGACAAGGTGATCGTGCTGCTGCGCGCGATGACCGGGCACGATTTTTCGCTGTACAAGAAGAGCACCATCTACCGCCGCATCGAGCGGCGCATGGGCCTGCACCAGCTCACCCAGCTGCCGGAGTATGTGCGCTACCTTCGCGACAACCCGCAGGAAGGCGAGTTGCTGTTCAAGGAGCGGCTGATCGGGGTGACCCGCTTCTTCCGCGATCCGGCGGTGTGGGAGCAGATGGAGACCGACGTCCTGCCCGCGCTGTTGGCCAAATATCCGAACGGCGGCGCGCTGCGGGCCTGGGTCCCCGCCTGCTCGACCGGCGAGGAAGCGTATTCACTGGCCATCGCCTTTCGCGAAGTGCTGGAGCAGGAGAAACCCGCGGCGCACTACTCCTTGCAGATCTTTGCCACCGACCTCTTCAAGGAGGCCATCGACAAGGCTCGCAACGGCGTCTACCCCGCCACCATCACCGCCGACGTCACGGAGCCGCGCCTGCGGCGCTATTTCTCCCTGGCGGCGCACGGATACCGGGTGAGCAAGGAAATCCGCGAGATGGTAGTCTTTGCGCCGCAAAACGTGACGATGGACCCGCCGTTCACCAAGCTCGACCTGCTCCTCTGCCGGAATCTGTTGATCTACCTCGAGAAGGACCTGCAGGCAAAGCTGCTGTCGCTCTTTCATCACAGCCTCAACGCGGGCGGCATGCTCGTGCTCGGCACCGCGGAAACGGTCGGCCCGGCGACCGACCTGTTTACCCCGCTCCGCGGCAAGACGCGGATATTCAGGCGCATCGAATTCGTGCGCCCGCTCGAATCGGTGGACTTTCCCGCGGCATTTGCCGGACGACGCACGACAGGCACCGCCGTCGCCGCCACCACGCCAGCGCCCGCCCCCAATGTGCAGGCGCTCACCGAGTCCCTGTTGCTGCAGCGCTTTGCGCCGGTGGCGGTGCTCGTGACGGACAAGGGCGACATCGTCTATGTCAGCGGCAAGACGGGAAAATACCTCGAACCCGCCACCGGCAAGGCCAACCTGAACCTGTTCGCCATGGCCCGTGAGGGGCTCGCCGGCGCATTGAACGAGGCCTTCGCCCGGGCCCTTCGACAACAGACGACGGTCGTGCTCAAAGAACTGACGGTCGGCAGCAACGGCGGAGCCAACACCGTGGACGTCACCGTGCAGCCGCTGGCCGAGCCGGCGGCGCTGCGCGGCATGGTGCTGGTCGTCTTCGGCGACGTGGACACGCCCCGCCCCGGCAAGGCCCTTGGCAAGGTGCCCGGAACGGCGACGCGCAAGGCGACGGGCAAGACGACGGGCAATGCGATGCAAGCCAGTGCCTCCGCGGGCCGGATACGTGCCCTGACCGAGGAACTGCAGGAGTCGCGCGAAGAGCTGCAGACGACCCGCGAAGAGATGCTGACCTCGCAGGAAGAGCTCAAGTCCTCCAACGAGGAGCTGCAAAGTACCAACGAAGAGCTGCAGAGCACCAACGAGGAGCAGACCACCTCGAGGGAAGAAATTCAGTCCATGAACGAAGAGCTGCAGACGGTGAATCACGAACTCACCGCCAAGGTGGACGCGTTGTCGCTGGCCAGCGACGACATGGCCAACCTGCTCAACAGCACCGACATCGCCACCTTGTTTCTGGACGCCGACATGAAGGTGCGGCGCTTCACCACCCAGACCAGCGACATCATCAAACTGATTCCGGGCGACACGGGGCGGCCCATTACCGACCTCGTCATCACGCTCAACTATCCCGCCCTCGCCGACGATGCGCGGGAGGTGCTGCGCACGCTGGTGTTTCGCGAGGTGCAGGTGAGCACACGCGATGGACGCTAGTTCCGAATACGCACCATGCCCTACCGAACCCAGGACGATCGCATTGACGGCGTGGTGATCACCTTTACGGATATCAGCGTGGCCAAGGCGCTGGAAGCCACCTTGCGCGAAGCCCAATCCGTCCTGCAAAGCCGCTTCACCGACCAGACCGCGAAACTCGTTTCGGCCAAGACGCTGGAAGGCGTGTTGCAGAAGGCGCAGGCCCTGTTGGAGAAGCGCGTCACCGCCCAGACACTCGAACTGCGTCAGTCGCGTGCGGAGTTGGAGACGGGACAAGCCGGGCCCCGCCCGAAGCGGCGGCGGAAATGACCACCCCGACCAGTCACTCCCCACTCCTGAACCGCGGCAACACGCGCACCGGCGACAGGAGCGCCGGTTGCCGTCCACCGCTGGTTACCGTACACTCCCTCAGGGGCGAGCGCGATTCCATGCTCGAGAGCGTCCTGCAGAAGG
>JBBQZD010000182.1:0-6080 GCA_038208045.1 Gemmatimonadales bacterium
ACAGCGGGATGTCCTCGGCGAGCACCTCGCGGCCTGGGGGGGGGCGGCACCTCGACCGCCACGCGCGCGCCCCGCGCCGCGCGGAAGCTCGACCGCTCGGCACGGCCGTCCACCAGCACGTGTCCCTCGGCGATGAGGGTCGCGGCCTGCGTGCGCGTCAACGACAGGGCGCGCGCCACCAGCAGGTCGAGGCGCGGGGCATCGTCGGCGTCCACGCAGAAGTCGTGCAGCGTCACCGCGCCCGGCGTGGCGGCCATGGGCGGCCTAGCCGAGACCGGCGGACGAACGATCGCGATCCGCCGCCAGCGCGGCGGCGAACGCGCCGCCTGCAACGTCCGCGTCGCTCGCCGTGGCGGCCGGGCTGTCCGTCAGTCCGGCGGCAGCACGCCCCGTCGCCGTCGTTGCCTGCACGCGGTCGTCGCGCCAGAGCACCCAGGCGAGCAGCACCGCGCCCGTGCTCACCGCGATGTCGGCCACGTTGAAGGTCGGCCAGCGCCAGGCGCCGACGCCGACGTCGAGAAAGTCGACCACGCCGCGTCCCGACTTCAGCCGGTCGAGCAGGTTGCCCACCGCTCCACCGGTCACCAGCGCCAGCGCGAGTGTGCGCGTCCGGTCGAAGAGCGGTGTCTCCATGTACAGCCGGGCCAACACCACCAGGGCGATCCCGGTGAGGCCGATGAAAATCCAGCGCGACTGCGCGCCCAGATGCAGTCCGAACGCCGCCCCGGGATTGTACACCAGCGTCAGTCGCACCCAGTCGCCCCAGACGGAGCGCGGGAGATACGCGGGCAGCAGCCGGTCGACCGCAATGATCTTGGTGAACGCGTCGGCGAGCAGCACGCCCACCGACACGCCCCAGAAGAGCCCCGGCTTACTTCTTCGCATCTTCCTCGCGCTGCTTGCAGTCAATGCAGTACCGCGCGTGGGGCAGCGCCTCGAGGCGCTCGAACAGCACGTCGCCGCCGCAGTGCTGGCACTGCCCAAAGGTCTCCGGGCTCTTGTAGAGTCGGCGCAGCGCCTGGTTCACGTGCCACAGGAAGCGACCCTCCTTTGACGCGAACAGGAACGCCTTCTCGCGCTCCATCGCGTCGGTGCCCTGGTCCGCCATGTGGAACGAGTACTCATCGACGCCTTGCTCGGTGTTGTTCATCGTCTCGTCCCACTGGCCGAGCTCCTTCATCACCCGCTTGCGCTCTTCGAGCAGCAGTTTCTCGAGCGTCGTCAGCTGCTTCTTGGTGAGCGACTTGAACTTCTTCTCACCGTCGGTCGGTTGCGACATCGTCAGGATACCTTCTTGAGAGCGAGGTGAACGGGCACGCCGTCGAGGTCGGCGGTCGTGCCGGAGGGGACATCAGGGGGAAGCGTCGCACCCGCGGTCAGCGTGACCGTGAGCGTTTCGTCACAGATCCAGGCGCGGTGCGCGTCCACCGCGTCGGACAGCGCGGCGGGCCCGCCGACCCAGAGCGCAATGCGGTCGCTGACCAGCAGCCCGCTGTCCTTGCGGAAGCGCTGTACGCGGCTGACGAGCTCGCGGGCGAGTCCCTCGCGCCGGAGCTCGTCGGTCAGGGTTGGATCGATGGCCGCGAATCGCGTGCCGTCCTGCGACACCACCAGTGTGCCACTCGCCTTGCGCACGACGGTCAGGTCGTCGGCCTCGAGCGGCCGCGTGTGCCCGCCCACGGTGATGTGCACGTCCTCGCCGCGCTCGAAGCCCGCCAGCGTCGCCGAGTGCAGCGCGTTCACCGCCTGTGCCGCCTGCGGCGTCTCCTTCCCCCACTTCTTGCCGAGGGCGCGGAAGTTGGCCTTGGCCTCGAGTTGCACGAGCGAATCGGCCGAGCCCAGGAACTCCACCGATTTCACGTTCAGCTCGGTGACGAGCAGCGGCACGAGCTGGTCGAGCAGCCCCTGGTCGCCCGCGCCCGCCACGCAGACCAGCCGCGCCAGTGGCTGGCGCACCTTGATGCCTGCGTCCTCGCGCGCCGCCCGCCCAAGCGTGGCCAGCGCGCGCAGCTCGGCCATCGCCGACTCGAGCGCCGGATCGCGCGCCGGCACGTCGCGGCGCGTGAAGTCCGCGAGGTGCACCGACTCGCCAGTGAGCGCCCGGTGGATCCAGTCGCTCACGAAGGGCGCGAACGGCGCCAGCAGGCGGCAGACCACGGTGAGCACTTCGTGCAGCGTCGCGAACGCCGCCCGGTTGTCGGCCCCGTCCACCTCGTAGAACCGCGCCCGCGACAGGCGCACGTACCAGTTCGCCACGTCCTCGCTGACGAACTCCATCAGCGTGCGCGCCGCCGCCGTGGCGTCGAACCGCTGCAGTTGGTCGTCCACCACCGACTCCACCGCGCACAGCCGCGACAGGATCCAGCGGTCGAGCAGCGGCCGGTCAGCGGGGTCGGGGTCGGCCGCCGATGGCGACCAGCCGAAGTTCGCGTACTGGGCAAAGATCCCGCTGTAGACGTTCTTCAGCGTCAGCAGGAACCGGCCGGCCGTCTCGCGGATCACCTGCTCGTCGAACCGGCGTGGCACCCAGATCTGGCTCGAGGACACCAGGAAGAGCCGCACGGCATCCACGCCGTGGCGCTCGATCACCTGCCACGGGTCGACCGTGTTGCCCTTCGACTTCGACATCTTCTGGCCGTTCGCGTCGAGCACGAGGTCGTTCACCACCACGGCGCGGTACGGCTCGGCCGCGCCCTCGGGCAGGAAGTGCCCGCCCGCCGGATGCTCGCCGGCCGGCGCACGTTCGTGATGGAAGTACCCGCCCGACCCGTATTCGTCATCGGCCGCGTGCGCCTCGGCCGCCGTCCGCCGATCGCCTTCGGCGTGCAGCGCGTCGCCGAGCCCCGTGGCGATGGCCAGCATCGAGTAGAACCAGCCGCGCGTCTGGTCCACACCCTCGGCAATGAAGTCGCCCGGATACTGCCGCGCGAATTCCTCGCGGTTCTCGAACGGATAGTGCCACTGCGCGAACGGCATCGACCCCGAGTCGAACCAGGTGTCGATCACCTCCGACACGCGCCGCATCGTACCGCTGCATTCGGCGCAGGGCCACGTGTAGCCGTCGATGTGCGGCTTGTGCGGGTCGAAGTCCTCGCCCAGCACATGCCTCGTCTTCACCGCCAGCTGGGCGAAGCTGCCGATCACCTCGCGATGCAGGCCGTCCGCGTCGCAGACCCAGATGGGCAGCGGCGTGCCCCAGAAGCGGTCGCGCGAGATGGCCCAGTCGATGTTGTTCTCGAGCCACGAACCGAACCGCCCCGCGCCGACCTCGGGCGGATTCCAGTTCACGCTGGCGTTGCGCTGCAGCATCGCGTCGCGGAACGCGGTGGTGCGCACGAACCAGGACGAGCGCGCGTAGTACAGCAGCGGCGTCCGGCAGCGCCAGCAATGGGGATAGCTGTGCGTGAAGCGGCCGGCTTTCCACAGCATGCCCCGGCGCTTCAGCTCCTCGATGATCAGCGGGTCCGCGTCCTTCACGAACAGGCCACCGACCACCGGCAGGTCCGCCGGGAATTCACCGCGCGCGTTCACCGGCTGCAGGAAGGCCAGCTCGAACTGCTGCCCGGCGGCATAGTCGTCCGCGCCAAACGCCGGCGCCAGATGCACCACGCCGGAGCCGTCCTCGGCCGAGACGAAGTCGGTCGCCACCACGATCTCGCGCGCGCCGTCCCCGTAGGGGAGCCAGTCGAGCGGCCGCTGGTAGTGCGCGCCAACCAGCGCGCTCCCGGTGAAGGTCGCCACCACGTCCCAGCGATCGGCCCAGTCCGCGCCCATCACGCCCGCCACGCGCCCCTCGGCCAGGATCACCGTGTGCTCCGCCCCCTGCTTCTTCCGCAGTTCGGCGTACGTCAGGTCCGCGTTCACCGCCAGCGCGGCGTTCGACACCAGCGTCCACGGCGTCGTCGTCCACACCAGGATGCGGCGCTCGCCGGTCGCACCCTGCTGCGTCAGCGGCAGCTGCAGGTAGACCGACGGATCCTCGACGTCTTCGTAGCCCTGCGCCACCTCGTGGCTGCTGAGCGCCGTGCCGCACCGCGGGCAGTAGGGCAGGATCTTGTGCCCCAGGTACAGCAGCCCCTTGGCGTGCAGCATCGACAGTGCCCACCAGACGCTCTCGATGTACGAATTATGGTACGTGACGTAGGCATGCTCGAAATCGAGCCAGAAGCCGATGCGATTCGAGAGCCGTTCCCACTCCTCGCGGTACGTGAAGACGCTCTCGCGGCAGAGCCGGTTGAACTCGGCCACGCCCAAGCGCTCGATGTCCTGCTTGCCGCTGATGCCCAGTGCCTTCTCGACCTCGATCTCCACCGGCAGGCCGTGCGTGTCCCAGCCCGCCTTGCGGTCCACGCGGAAGCCCTTCATCGACCGATGGCGGCAGAACAAATCCTTGATGGCGCGCGAGAAGATGTGATGGACGCCCGGCTTGCCGTTCGCCGTCGGCGGCCCCTCGAAAAAGACCCAGCGCGGCGCGTCGGCGCGCGCCGCGTGCGACTGCTCGAACAGCCGCTCCTCGGTCCAGCGCGCCAGCAGTTCGCGCTCGACCTCGTCTGCGGGCCGGTCCGTCGGCAGCAGCGCAAAGCGCACGGCGGTCGTTCCGTCGGCCATGGTCACAGGCGCTCCAGCACGCCGCGCACCAGCGCCGTCAGGTGGGGCTCGGTGCGCGCCGCCGTGGCGATGATCGTCTCCAGGTGCGCCGGCACGAGCGCGTCGGGCAGGCACTGGTCGGTGATGATCGAGAGGCCGAGCACCCGCATGCCGCCGTGCACCGCCACGATCACCTCGGGCACCGTGCTCATCCCCACCACGTCGGCGCCCATCGTTCGCAGCATGCGGTACTCCGCACGTGTCTCGAGGTTCGGCCCCTGCACCGCCACGTACACGCCCTCGCGCAGCACGATGCCCTGCTCGGCCGCCACCGCGCGCGCCAGTGCGCGCAGTGACGCGTCGTACGGCGCGCTCATGTCGGGAAACCGCTCGCCAAGCGCCGTGTCGTGCGGGCCGATGAGCGGGTTGTCGCCCAGCAGGTTGATGTGATCGGCGATCAGCATCAGGTCGCCCGGCGCCCACAGCGGATGCATGCCGCCGCACGCATTCGACACGACGAGCGTGCCGGCGCCCAGCGCGCGCAGCACGCGCACCGGGAAGGTGACCTGCTGCAGCGAGTACCCCTCGTACCGATGGAAGCGCCCCTGCATCGCCATCACGCGCCGGCCGGCCAGCGTGCCAACCAGCAGGCGTCCCGCGTGCGACTCCACCGTGGACAGCGGGAAGCCGGGAATGTCGCCGTACGGAATCTCGCACTCGACGGTGATCGCCTGGCCGAGCGCGCCGAGCCCCGTGCCGAGGATCAGCGCGACGTCAGGCACCAGCGGCGTACGGGCACGCACGGCCCGCACCGCGGCGGCGATCGCCGCGGAGGTGTGCGCGTGCTCCGCACCGGCCAGGCGCACCGCGTTCACGCGCGCTCTTCTTCCGTCGCGCCCTCGTCCAGCCACGACGGCGACTTCTCCCGCGCCTTCTCCGCGGCGGGGTCCGGCACGTCCGGCACGAGGGGCGCCGGCGCGGACTCCGCGGCCTGCAGTTCGTTGAGCTGCCGCTCGGTGAACGCGCGCCACTGCACGAGGTACGATCGGCGCGCACGCTCCAGCGACTCGAGCTGCAGCTGCAGGCGGCGCACGTCCTGGCGCGACTCCTCCACCAGCTTCTCGCCTTCGGCGCGCGCCTCGCGCAGGATCAACTGCGCCTCGCGCTCCGCCTGCTCGCGCGTCTCCGCGCGCAGCTGCTGCGCCGTGATCAGCGCGTCGTTGAGCGCCTTGTCCCGCTCGCGGAACGCGCGCAGTTGCTCGTGGAACCCCTTCGCCTTGGCCTCGAGTTCCTGGTTGGCGCGCGTGAGCCGCTCCAGCTCCTCGACCACCTGGTCGCGGAACTGGTCCACGCGCGTCTTGTCGTAGCCGCGCAGCGCCGACCCAAAGTCGTAGCGCCGCGCGTCGACCGGCGTGAGATGAAAGACCTCGTCGCTCATCAGTGCCTCTCCCCGAACAAGACGGTGCCCAATCGCACCATGGTCGCGCCCTCTT
>JBBQZD010000183.1:0-5989 GCA_038208045.1 Gemmatimonadales bacterium
GTCACGGCCCCATAGCCGCCCATGCTCAGTCCGGCGATGCCGCGATGCGCCCGGTCGGCACGCGTCCGGTACCGGCCATCGATGAACCGGATGAGGTCATACGCGACGTAGTCGTCATAATGCGGCCAGGGCACGCAGTACGACGCCGCGCTGCCGGCGTACGATGGCAGCGTGCGCACACATCCCGGCACGTCGGGCAGCAGACTCGACGTCATCCACCACGAGTCATCGCCATCAGGCATGACGATGATGAGCTCGCGCATGCCCTGTGCGACCAGGGAGTCCGCCGTGGCGTCAATGTGCCCGGCCTTCACCCAGTTGCCCTCATTGCCGCCGAGTCCGTGCAGATAGTACGCCACCGGATACCGGCTGCGCCCCTGATCGTAGGACGGCGGCAGGTAGACCAGCGCCTTCTTCCACGTGCCCAGCGCATACGACCAGAGCGAATCGGTGACGACGCGCCCCTGGCGCCCCTGGCGCGCCGGCTGCGCGGCCAGCGGCCCGCCAAGCGGCATGACCAGCAGCACGGCGGCGAGCGTCGCCCGCATCACCACCCGATGTGCGGCCGCCATCGCGGCCGGACGTGCCGCCGGTGCGCCGGCCCTCACCGCGCCGCCGCCATGCATTCGATCTCGACCTTCGCGTTGAGGGCAAGCCCGCTGGCGCCGAACGCGGAGCGGGCCGGATAGTTCGGCGCCGCAAAGTAGGTCCGATAGACCGTGTTCATCGCATCCCACTCCTTCATGTCGGCCATGAAGACGGTGCACTTCACCACCCGGTCCATGGACAGGCCGATGGCGGCGAGCGTCGCCTTGATGTTGTCGAGCGTCTGCCGCGTCTCCGCCTCGATGCCACCGGGCACCACCCCGCCACCTGCGGCGGCACTCGAGGTGCCGATCTGCCCGGCCAGAAAGACCAGGTTGCCCACCCGGACGGCGGGCGAGAACGGTCGTGTCGGCGCGCCGAAGGGATGCAGGAATGCAACGTCGACCATCGGAGCAGGCGCCGCGGCTGGCGTCCGGACCGCATGGACCTGACAGGCGGCGACCGTCACGACGACGAGGGGAATCCAGCGCACGAAGAAGCGAGACATGCGGCGTCTCCAGAATGGGCGGTCGCGGCGGCGCACCAGCGCCGGCCGCGTGCATCGCGGCCGGCCGGACGTCGGTGAACCCTACTTGATCATGTGTCCGATGCGACTCCACCGGATGTCCGTGATGAAGGAGAGGGCGCGGTCGCTCTCGTCCTGCGGCACGTACGTGTAGTAGACGAACAGCGGACGGCCGCGCATGTTCTCGCGCGGCACGAGTCCCCAGTAACGCGAGTCTTTCGAGTTGTAGCGGTTGTCGCCCATCATGAAGAAATGCCCGGCGGGCACGACGAACGGCCCCCACTCGTCGTGCGTCGGCTGCGCCGGCGCCGGCCCGAAGCGCGACGCGCTCAGCGCGACCTTCTTCTGCCAGTCGAACAGCGGACTCACCTCGTTCGGGTCGCCCTTGGGATTCTCGTCGGCGCCGTATCCCTGCCGCTGCGGCACGCCGTTGATCTGCAGCACGCCCGCCCGCATGAAGATCGTGTCGCCCGGCATGCCCACCAGCCGCTTGACCAGCGTCGGCGTTGCGTCCTCGCCGCGTTCGGCTTCGTCCGCCTGGTACGGCGACTCGAAGACCACCACGTCGCCGCGCTTCGGCTCGGCGTACCCCGGCAGGTTCACGTGCGTGAACGGCACGTGCGGACCGTAGACGAGCTTGTTCACGAACAGCCAGTCGCCAATGAGCAGCGAAGGGATCATGGACCCCGACGGAATGCGGTACGCCTCGATGAGGAAGGCGCGGAGGAACAGGAAGATCGCGATGGTGCCCGCAATCGACTTGAAGTTCTCCCAGGCGCGCCTGGCGAACGGCACGGACTTTCCGCCGCGGGCGGCGGCAACGGCACTCTTGGGCTTGTCGGCGTTCTTCTTGGCCACGGCTGACGCGTTTGGGGATCGTGCGGGGTGAATCCCTAGGAATCTGGCCGGCGCGCACGCGCGTTCAAGGGCGGCGCCAAAGGGATCAGGCGGCCGGCGCCGTACCCCGCACGGCGGAAACCCAGCGGTTCTTCCCGCGTTCCTTCGCCTGGTACAGCAGCGCGTCGGCCTGCCGGAGCATCTCGTCGACCGGCGGATGCCCCGACGGACTCACGATGGCGCCAATGCTGACGGTGACGCCGCCGTTGCCCTCCCGGAACGCCTCCGCGAGGTTCGATCGCACCCGGTCGAGCACGATCCGGGCCCCCGCCTCGTCGGTGTCGGCGAGGAGCAGCGCGAACTCGTCGCCACCGATCCGCGCCACCAGGTCGGTCTCCCGGCCGGCCGCGCGCAACACCGACGCGACCATGGCCAGCACCTCATCCCCACGGGCGTGGCCGAACCGGTCGTTCACCTGCTTGAAGTCGTCCACGTCGAGGTACGCCACCGTCACTGGGCGCCGGTTGCGCTCGCAGAGCGCCGTCGTGCGCACCGCTTCGTCAGTGAACGCCCGTCCGTTCAGCAAGCTGGTGAGGGAGTCCGTCCGGCTGCGCGTCTCGGCCAGCCAGTAGGCGCGGCGCGCGACGACCACCAGCCAGCCGACGATGCTGAACGACAGCCCCTGCGTGATGAAGTTGACGACCCAGACGTTGGAGGTCGAAAACGTCAGGCCACCCAGATAGTTCGCCGCGAACCACGTGACGGTGCTGAACCAGGCGGCCAGGAACGTGGGCAGGTGTCCCAGGCGCCATCCGACGAGGCAGATGGGCAGGAAATAGAGCGGGAACAGCCGGTACTCGATGCCCGTGAGGTAGTCGAGCCGGCCGGTCAGCGCGATCCAGAGGGTCGCGCCGGCCAGCAGCACAATGCGCTCGCGCATGGTGACCGCCCGGGAGTCATGGCCGCTCATTGCCGGACCCGTCCTCGCAGAGGGAGAAGGAAAAAGGGGCGCCCGTTGGGGCGCCCCTCGGCTCCACTTCGAGCGTGCCTTACTTGGCGTGCTTGAAGATGTACTTCGTCATCTCGAACATCGTGACCGAAGCCTTGCCACCGAACAGCGCCTTCAGGTTGGCATCGGCGTTGATCTGACGACGGTTCTTCTTGTCCTGCAGGTTGTACTTCTTGATGTACACCCAGACCTTCTTCATGATCTCGGTGCGGGGCTGGGGCTTGTCGCCGACGATCGCGCCGAGGATGGCATCCGGCTGGACCGGTCGCATGAACGCCGCATTCGGCTTGCGCGCCGTCTTCTTCTTCGCGGCCTTCTTGACGGGCTTCTTCGTCGCCTTCTTCGTGGCCTTCTTCGCAGCCTTCTTCTTCGCAGCCATTCTGAGATCTCCTGGATAGGATGTTCGCGGTTGGCGCTCTCCCGGTAGAACACGCGCCCCGACGCTTCGAAAGTAAGACCTTTCCCTCTGAGCGCAATAGGTTTTCCCTCTGAAAACTGCCGGACGTTCCCGCGCACCCCACTCGTCGCCAGAGGGAAAATGGCGGACCGCGACCAGCAAGACCCTGCGCGTCAGGGGAGAAACAGGCCGTTCAGGCGGGTCCGGCGCTCGTCCACTCGCGCAGCAGCGCCATCATCCGGAGGTCCGCCGGATCGGCCGTCGCGTCGTCCTCCTCGGTCTCCTCGCGGTCGTGCGGTGTCTCGAGAATGCACGGCACCGCCGCCGAGCGGGGGTCGGCCAGCAGCCAGCGGAACGGCTCCGTGCCGATCTCCCCGGCGCCCAGCAGCGCGTGCCGATCCTTGTTGGAGCCGAACGGATGCTGGCTGTCGTTCAGGTGAAAGAACGCGGGTGGCTCCCCGATGACCTGCTCGAACCGGTCGAGCACCGCCGCGAGCGCCGCCGCGCTCGACCGGATGTCGTGCCCGGCGGCGAACAGGTGGCAGGTGTCGAGTCCGTAGCCGGTGCGGTGGCGCAATTCCGCCGGCACCTGCGCCAGCATCAGGGCGATCTCCTCGGGCGTACGCCCCATCGTCTTGCCCGCCCCCGCGGTGTTTTCCACCAGCACCCGGGCGGCACCGCCCACCGCCTGCACCGCGGCGCGAATGGTCGCTCCCACCCGGATCGCGGCTTGCTCGGGATCGCTCGTCACCGCCGACCCGGGGTGGAAGCAGCACCCGAGTGCACCAATGGCCTGCGTGCGCTCGAGCTCCTTGGTCAGGCCGGCGCGCGCCCGCATGGCTTTCTCTTCCTCGGGCGACGCGGTATTGAGCACGTACGCCGCGTGCACCAGCACGTCGCCCGGCGCCATCCCGCCGGCCGCGAGCGCCGCATGAAAGGCCGCGACCTTGGCCGGCTTCATGCCGGCCTTGTCCCCATAGTAGGTGGGAGGGGCGGTGAAGACCTGCAGCGCCGTCATGCCCGCCGCGCCGGCCCGGCGCGCGGCCATCGGCATGCCCCCCGCATCGCTCGGGTGCGACCCGAGCCGACGGCCCGCCCCGCTCACTTCCCCGGTCCCGGGGGATCCTCGCCGCCACGCAGGTTGATCATGCGCTGGTCGCCGATGTACTCCACGGACATGGCGCTCTGCGTGCGGTCGATCTGCCGCAGGCGCTTCACCACCTCGGCGATGCGACGGGCCTGCTCCTCGATGGCCAGCATCGCATCACGCGCCTCGGCCTCCGACAGCAGACCGGTGCGAATGAGGCCCGCGTTGGCCAGCAGCGCGGCCAGTGGATTGTTGATTTCGTGCTGGATGGTGAGCGTCGTCTCGCCGATGCCCGCCAAGTAGCGCGCCCGTCGCAGTTCCTCCTCGGCCGTCTTGCGCGCCCGCGACACCGCAATCCGCCGCTCGGCGATGCGCAGCCGGGCCTGCAGGTTGTCCGGGGTCACCGGCTTCGACAGGTAGTCATCGGCGCCCGCGTCGAGCACCGTGGTCAGGTCCTCGGTCCCGTCGCGGGCCGTCACGACCAGCACGAAGGTGGTGTCGCCGCTCGGGTGCGCCCGGATGCGGCGGCAGACCTCGAGGCCGTCGAGCTCCGGCATCTGCCAGTCGAGAATCACCATCGACGGCAGTTCCCGCTCGAAGGTCGCCCACGCCTCCGCGCCGTCACTCGCCGTGATCGGCTCGTGTCCGCAGGATCGCAGCACTTCTTCGAGGAGCAGACGCATGAACGCGTCGTCGTCGGCGAACAGGACGCGCACGGTGGGGAACCTTGGGAGTCGTTGTTCGGATAATGTGGGTCCTGTACCCGCGGGAAGCGAGGGGGCCATCGGGCGGCGTGGCGGTGCCCCGCCGTGGTTATCTTTCTGGTCTCGGCCCCCTCACCACTACCATTTCGAGGCCTGTCGTCATGCACCCGTCCTCCGCCCCAGTGAACGGCACCCGCCGCGTCCCACCGCCAGTCAACGAGCCGGTCAAGTCGTACGCGCCCGGGTCGCCCGAAAAGGCCGAGCTGAAGCGTCGCCTCGCGGCGATGAGCGGCGAATGCCCCGAGATCCCTGTGGTCGTCGGCGGCAAGGAGATTCGCACGGGCAACACGGTCGACGTGCGCGCGCCGCATGACCATCAGCATGTCATCGGCCGGTTCCACAAGGCGCGGCCCGAGGACGTCGCGGCCGCCATCGCCGCGGCCACCGAGGCCCGGAAGGAGTGGGCCGCGTGGCGCTGGGAGGACCGCGCCGCCGTCATGCTGCGCGCCGCCGAGCTGCTCGCCACGACCTG
Source organism: Gemmatimonadales bacterium (assembly GCA_038208045.1). GTDB lineage: Bacteria > Gemmatimonadota > Gemmatimonadetes > Gemmatimonadales > Gemmatimonadaceae > PNKL01. The sequence continues at coordinate 5,678 of JBBQZD010000183.1, forward strand.
GCGCAGCACACTGAACGCGGCGACCATGCTCGGCCAGTCGAAGACGGTCTACCAGTCGGAAATCGACGCCGCCTGCGAAATGACCGACTTCTTCCGCTTCAACGCCCACTTTGCGCAGGAACTCTACGGCGAGCAGCCCGGCTCCTCGCCGGGCATGTGGAACCAGACCGACTATCGCGGCCTCGAGGGCTTCGTCTATGCCGTGTCGCCGTTCAACTTCACGGCCATCGGCGGCAACCTGACCACGGCGCCGGCACTGATGGGCAACGCCGTGCTCTGGAAGCCGGCCAGCACCTCGATGCTCTCGTCCTG
>JBBQZD010000184.1:0-5960 GCA_038208045.1 Gemmatimonadales bacterium
CAGCGGGCTCCCCGCATTGCCGGTGTACGGGCCGTCCAGCGCGCCGAGCGGCGGCTGGGTGTTGGTCTCGAGCGCACGCTGCGTGCGCGCCGACAGGGCCGTCAGGAAGTCGTAGCCCGTGAGCCTCTGTACCGAGTCCACCGTCACCCGGTACGTGTTCCAGTCCACGTTGCGGACGCCCGGAATGTTCGGCATCACGACCGCGATGACCTGCACGTCGCGGTAGTCGTGCACGTCGGCCACGCCGCGTGCGCGGGGCATGACGAGCGCGACTTTCCAGGTGTATTCGGGGATCGTGATCTTCCCCTCACCCTTCACCGTGCCGATGCTCCCGGCGGGCCCGACGTAGATGTACACCTCTTTCCCCTGGTTCTGCGCCAGTTCGCCGAGGTAGTTCTCCATGATGGCCCACGGTCCCTGATTCAGGTCGGCGGCCTGGGGCACGACGTTGGAGAAGTAGAAGGTGAGCGCGTTGTCGAGCGATCCCGACGTGCGGTCAAACGACCGCGTCATGTGGCCGCGATCAATGCCGTACCCGGCGAACGCGCCGGCGCCGGTGTAGTCGGCGGTCGTGTAGCGCGGAAACGAGGGCGGCAGCAGCGGATCGAACGTGAAGCAGTTGCAGCGGTCCTGTCCGGCAGCGATCTGCGTGCCGTTCAGGTCGTAGGCCACCCAGTTGGGAATGCCCTTGTTGACATTGTACGACGTGGTGTACTGCGGCCGGCGGATGATGTAGTCGTCGCTGGGGTCGGCGTCCACGAGGTCGCCGAAGTCCGTGCTGTTGAGGTAGTCCGCCGTCGTGCTCGCCACGCCGTCAATCATCTGCAGCGAGTGAATGCGCGTGGCGCCGTCGGTGGCCGTCACGCGGAAGCGGGCGGTGCCAGCGGCGTTGGCGTGCAGCACCCCGTTGGCGTCCACGCTCGCGATGGAGGGCGTCAGGGCCAGCCACGTGAACGTGGTGGGAATGACGATGCCGCCGCCGTCCTTTTCGCTCGCGAACATCTGCGCCTCGAAGCCCACGGGGACCGGGGCATCTGTCGCCACGCGGCCAGATATGGTGATGCTGTTGGACGAGACATACGGAGCGGTGGACCCGAGCGGTGTGTTGGCGGCACCGGGCGTGCCGTAGTCGCCATCACCGAATGCGGAGAGCGAGTAGTTCCAGCCGGCGCCGTTCACATCGGCATGCGGCTGCGTGGCATCGATCACCGCGCGCGTGACGCCGCGCGGCAGCGCGGTCCACGCCACCGAATCCACCCGGGCGCCCGCACCGTCCACCAGCATCAGGTAGTCGGCGTTGTCGAGCCAGATGGTCGTGGCGGAGCCGGTGTAATAGTTGTAGTCGAGGTGCACACCGCCGTTGCGGGTGCTGTCGGCGCCGCGGCCGAGCACGGCGTAGCCGCCGGCCGGCACCACGAAGCTCTGGCCGATGGTGTGGTTGGGCTGGCTGGTGCCGCCGCTGATGATCAGCCATCCCTGCAGGTCAATGGGGGTGCTGCCGAAGTTGTGCACCTCGAACCATTCGCCCCAGCTGGCCGACTCGGCGAGCGCCGGGTCGCCCATCAGTTCGCTGATGGCGAGCGTGGCGCTCGACGGCGGGCGCGTGGGCTGGGTGCAGTCCTTGAGCGGGCTGGCGCTGTTATGCGGGTTTGGCGCGAGGACGATGAAATCGTTGGCGGCGTTGCCCGTGTTCACGCAGCCGTCGGAATTGCGGAAGGCGGCGAGGGTGTTATCCAGTGTGCCGGTGCGCCCGCCCCAGACCGAGGCGCAGCCGTCGGCGGTGGCATTGGCGCCGTAGCCCACGCGGTCGGCGATGCCCGACACGGTGGGGCAGGGGCCCGAAAAGACGACACCGGGCGCGGAGAGGATGACCTTGCCGGCGGTGGCGCCCATGGTGAGCGTGCCGATGGCGTCCGGCGCGGGCAGGGCGCCGGTCGCATTCGCGCCGGCCGCGCCCTGCACGAGAAAGTAGCCGCGCGGAGCGATGGTCCCGGAGAGAATCGTGAACGACGTCCAGGACGTGCCCGCCGCCGAGACGTAGCTCACCTTCCACCCCGTGAGGTCCACGGCGGCATTGCTGTGGTTGAAGAGCTCCACGTAGTCGTTGGAATACTGCGAACCGGCATTGCCGCCGCCGCCATAGATCTGGCTGATCAGCACGTCCGCCGCGATGATGACGGGCGCGGTGACGGTGATGGTGGCGGTGGCGGAGATGCTGTTGGGCGTGGTGGCGGTGATGACTGCCGAGCCGACCGCGACGGCCGTGACGACGCCGGAGCCGTTCACGGTGGCCACGGCGGTGTTGTTGCTCGCCCACGTGAACGAGGTTCCCACCGGATTGGAACTGGCGTCGAGCGCCGTGGCGGTGAGGGCCTGCGCGCTGCCGACGGTGATCGAACTGGTGGCCGGAGTGATGGAAGCCGTCGCGGGAACCGCGGGTGCGGCGCAGGTCTGCGTCGGGCTGGCGCTGTTGCGCGGGGTCGGTGCGGCGACGGAGAAGTCGGCGGCCAGCGCGCCGGTGTAGGCGCAGCCGTTGTTGTTGCGGATGGCGGCGGTGGTGTTGCTCGGTGCGGGCGTACGGCCCGCGCTACCGCAGAGCGTGGCCGTGGTGCCGAAGGCGACCAGATCCACCGCGTTGGCGTCGGCCGGGCAGTCAATGCCGTATGCCATCGTCACGCGTGAGAGGACCACCTTGCCCGCGGTGGCGCTCATCGGAATTCCGCCAGACGCCTCGGGCGTCGGAAGCGACGTCGTGCCGCCGGTACCCGCTGCCTCCTGCACCAGGTAGTAGCCGCCCGCGGGAATGGTCCCCGTGAGCGTCGTCACTTGCCAGCTCGTGCCCGTCGCCGACGCGTACTGCACACTCCACCCCGCCACGCTCACCGCGCTCGTCCCGGGGTTGAACAGTTCAATGAAGTCGTTCTTGTACGTTGCGCCGCTGTTCCCGCCCCCGCCATACACCTGGCTGATGACGATGCTCTGGGTCGTGATCGCGACCTTGGCGGCCGAAGCGGCCACCGCGGTCTCCACGTTGTGCGGCCCCGTGGGCGGCTCGCCGCACGAGAGGACGACGGCGGCCAGCAGGACGGCAACGATGCCACGGGTAGCGGGTGCGGTGCGCATGCGACGGAATGCCTCGGTAGGCGGTTCGGGCGCGATCACCCACGGCGGGGCTCGCGAGGCGATAAACCTACTTCCAACGGCGCCCGGACGGTAAGCAGTTCGTCAGATGCGGCGTCAGACCTCCTGAGGCCCCGCATCGTCCGCCGCCGCTTGCCGAGCCAGCGCCGCACGCTCCGCGAGGCCGACCACCGTGACGGTGAAGACCGGACAGTGCGACGAATGCACGACGGCCTCCGTGACACTGCCGACCTCGGCGTCAATCGTGTCCGGCGCGCCACGCCCGCGCGTCGCCATGAGAATCGCATCGCAGTCCTTCGACTGCGCGACCTCCACGATGGTGCGCGCCGCGCCCGATCCGGTCACGACCGTCTCCGCGGGCAGGCCGATGTTGCGAAGCGCGGCGGCCACGGAGTCGAGATAGCGTTCGAGACGCGACATCTCATGCTCCGTTTCAGGCACGCTCAGCAGCACCAGACTGCCCTGGAAGGTGCGGGCGAGCATGCGAGCCCAGGGCAGCACCTCCTCGGAGCCGACAGATCCGTCGAGACTCACGAGCAGTCGCCCGAAGGCGGTGCTGCGGCTGCTCCAGGCATCCGTCGGCCGGATCAACAGCACCGGCAGCTCGGTTTCGTGCACCACCGCGACGGCGATGCTGCGCCGGAGCACGCGGTCCATCGGTGACTTGCCGTGCGTCGCCATGACGATCACGTCGGTGTTCAGCGACGCCGCGTGACGCCCGATCTCCGCCGCGACATCGCCGTGGCGCACTTCGGTGTCCACCGTCAGGCCGCGCTGGCGCAGCATCGCGGCCATGCGGTCGAGGTAGCCAGTGATGGCCGTGGCCGAGGCGCCCTGAGGCTGCACCGAGAGCAGCACCATTCGCCCGCTCGTGGCGCGAGCCAGCAGCTCGGCCGTCGGCAGCGCGTGCTCGGCCAGCGCTCCGCCGTCGAGCGGCACCAGGATGCTCTCGCTCGCCAGCCCGGACTCCGGCATGTCGTAGCGCTGGAACGGCAGCAGGTATTGCCCGCCGAAGAACCGGCCGAGGTGCTCTTCGAGCGGCTTCGGTGGACCGAGCCGCGCGCGGAACCGCGTGAAGACCACGAACAGTACCGGGATGAAGACCAGATACGTCCACGCCCCCTCGAAGAAGCGTTCCACAAAGATGATTGCCGTAGCGACGGTCGTGAGCAGCGCCGCGAAGACCGTGCCGGCAAGCGTCGCCGCAGTCCCGGCCGAAAATCCGCTGCGCAGCTGCGCCAGCAATCGCTTGGCGGCCGCCCAGCCGGTCATGCTCAGCAGGATGAAGACGCCGGCGGCGTACAGTGCCAGATAGGTCTCCTCGTGCGTGCCGAACAACAGGAAGCAGAACGCCACGATGCCCACTTCGACCCAGACGGGACTATCCGCCACGTCGAAGCGGTTGCGCAGACCCAGCCAGGCCGGGATGTAGTGCCGATAGCGCAGGCCGAGCGCCAGATTCTGCAGGCCTTGGGCGCTGGCCGCCGCGGCCGACGCCAGCACCAGCACGCCGATGAACGTGCCGGCAAGTGGGAGCGGCGCCGGCAGCAGCTTGTCCATTGTCTGCGTGAAGACCGACACGTGCGTGTTGGACGGATCGGCCAGCTCGAGAATCGCCGGTCCCACGATGAGCATGGTGAGGCAGGTGGTGCCCATGACGATCACCAGGCTGCCGAACGCCTTCCGGCTGCGCTCGCGCGCCGTGCCGTCATACGCGGCGACGAGGTTGGCGAAGATCTCGATGCCCGTCATCAGCGCCAGAATGCGGACGTAGCCGCCGAGCGTGAAATGCAGGTACGCCGGCGAGAACGCACGGAAGTCGATGGACGGCAGGTGAAACCCGCGCTGCCAGACCGTGGCGATGATCATCACCCAGAGCAGGGCGAGCACGGCAAACGTTGCGGGACCGAACGCGCGTGCGGCCACCCGCGGGCCGCGGTTCACGAGCCAGCCGATGCCGATGCTGATGAGCACCGCGAGTCCGGTGCGGACCTGCACGCCCGCGAAGCTCGTGTTGAGCACGGGAAACCGGTCGGCGACGAATGTGGCCAGCGCGGCGATGCTCACCAGGAACGTCAGCGTGTACTCCACGAACGTGATGCCGGCGTTCACCTTCACCGCCCACGGGCCGAACTCCTCCTCGCTCAGTCCACTGCCGCCGCTGCCGTCCACCACCCAGCGCATGACGAGGCGGTAGGTGGCCGAGACCATCAGCACCGTGAAGACGACCAGCCAAATGCTCGCGCCAAACGTCACGCGCGCGACGCTGGCAATCACGATCAGCTTCAGGAACGGACCGAAGACGTAGAGCGGCGAGGTGGCGGGATCGCCGCCGCCGGCGAGCGCGCCCTGGAAGGCGTTCGAGAGCCGATGTGAGACGTGGGCCATGTGCGTGGGTTGGGAGGCGGAGTCGTTCTCCGTAAGGTATCAGCGGTGACCCCCGGCCTGTCGAGTACGCACCGCGAGCCGCCCCTCCGGGTCACGCCCCTCCGGGCCACGCCCCTCCGGGCCACTTGCCCGCCGCCGGCCGCGACGAGCTATTTCACCAGACGGGAGCGCAAGTGGCCGGCACGGTCGCGGCGGCTCCGACCGCGCCACACCATCCACTGAAGGCGAGGACCCTGAATGCACACGCCCGACTGGCACGACATCGGCGCCGCCGATGAACTGCGGCTGAGCCAGCTCACGGAAGTGCGCGTGGGGCGCACACGCTTCGCCCTGACCTGCGTGAACAGCGAGTTTGGCGCCGTCCACGGCGTCTGCTCGCATGCGGGCGGGCCACTCGGCGAAGGGCAGCTCGACGGCGACTACGTGGTCTG
>JBBQZD010000185.1:0-5888 GCA_038208045.1 Gemmatimonadales bacterium
GGTCATTGACGAAGTGGAGCGGCGCATCGTGCAACTCGAGATCGAGCGGCAGGCGCTGGTCAAGGAAAAGGATGCGGCGTCCAAGGAGCGTCGCACGGCACTCGAGCGCGAGCTCGCCGAGTCGCGCGAGAAGGCCGCGTCCATGAAGGCGCAGTGGCAGCTCGAGAAGGATGCGCTGGGTGGTGTCGGCAAGCTCAAGCAGCAGACTGAGGAAGCGCGCATCGAGGCCGAGCGCGCCACTCGTGCGGGCGACCTCGGCAAGGCGGCGGAAATCACCTACGGGCGCATTCCGCAGCTCGAGCAGCAGATGCGGGACATCGAGGCGAAGATGTCGGAGCAGAAGCAGGGCGGCGCGCGCTTCCTCAAGGAAGAGGTGACCGCCGACGACATCGCTGACATCGTCGCCAAGTGGACCGGCATTCCCGTGACGCGCATGATGGAGAGCGAGAAGGAGCGCTTGACCAAGCTCGACGAGGAGCTGTCGCAGCGCGTGGTGGGGCAGGGCGAGGCGGTGCGTGCGGTGGCCAACGCCGTGCGTCGATCGCGCGCGGGCTTGCAGGATCCGAATCGACCCATCGGCTCGTTCATCTTTCTGGGGCCCACGGGCGTGGGCAAGACGGAGACGGCGCGTGCGCTCGCCGACTTCTTGTTCGACGACGAGCAAGCGATGACGCGCATTGACATGTCGGAGTACATGGAGAAGCACGCCGTGGCGCGGCTCATTGGCGCGCCGCCGGGCTACGTCGGCTACGAGGAGGGCGGCCAGCTGACCGAGGCCGTCCGCCGCCGGCCGTACGCGGTGGTGCTGTTCGACGAGATCGAAAAGGCCCATCCCGACGTCTTCAACATCCTGCTGCAGATCCTCGACGACGGGCGGCTCACCGACTCGCAGGGGCGCACGGTGGACTTCCGGAACACCGTCGTCATCATGACGTCGAACATCGGCTCGCAGTGGATCCTCGAGCAGGGCACCGAGGACTGGGCGCTCGTGGAGACGCAGGTGACGCAGGCGCTGCGCGGCCACTTCAAGCCCGAGTTCCTGAACCGCGTGGACGACATCATCATCTTCCACCCGCTCAGCGAGGGCGACATCACGCACATTGTGGACCTGCAGCTGGCGCGGTTCGACACGCTGCTGGCCGACAAGAAGCTCACGCTGCGGCTGACGCCGGCCGCCAAGGCGTTGCTGGCGCGCGAGGGGTACGATCCGTCGTTCGGCGCGCGTCCGCTCAAGCGCGCCATGCAGCGGATGTTGCAGAACCCGCTGGCGATGTCATTGCTGCAAGGCGAGTTCGCCGACGGCGACACGATTGCCGTGGATGTCGAGGGGAACGCGCTGGCGTTCGCCAAGGCGTAGCCCGTCGTGGCGGCCCGCCGGTCGGCGGTCGCGGACGGCGCGCGCGACTTGAGTCCGACGCTCGCAGCGCCGAGATTGAAGGCATGACGCAGCCGGTCCGGGGAATGTTGGCGTCGCTGGCGTTCGCGCTGGCGTTCGCGCTGGCGGTCGGCGCGTGCGGCGGTGCCGGTTCGCCGGCGTCGCCCACGGCGCCGGTGGTCGTGACGCCGGCGACGCTGGACACGGCGGGCTTCCTGGAACTGGTCGCCGGCACCGCGCCGCTGGTGATCGTGGCGCCGCACGGCGGGGCGCTGAAGCCGGTGAACATCGCCGATCGCAATTGCACCGGGTGCGAAGTTCTGGCCGATGCCAACACCGAGGACCTCGCGCGGCTCGTCGCCGACGCGTTCGCGCGCCGCACCGGCGCTCGGCCCTTCGTGGCGATGAACCACCTGCACCGGAGCAAGTTCGACGGCAACCGGGACCGCACCGAGGCGACCGGCAGCAACGCGCAGCTCGACATCGTCTGGAACGGATGGCAGGCGATCCTCGACACGGCACAGGCGCGCGCCGAGCGTGTCACGGGGCGGGCACTGTACGTGGACCTGCACGGGCACGCGCACGCCGTGCCCCGCATCGAGATTGGCTACCTGCTGACGGCGGCGCAGCTGCGCCAGCCCGACGCAACGCTCGCGGCGACGCTCGCCCTGCGGCAGTCGAGCATGGCGCGGCTGGCGGGCGACGCGCGCAGCGGCGCGTCGGACGTGGCCCTGTTGCGTGGCGCACCGAGCCTGGGGGCGATGCTGTCGGGCGGGGGATACCCGGCCGTGCCGTCGCCGGCCGATCCGGCGCCGCAGGTGGGCGAGGACTACTTCAACGGCGGCTTCAACACCGTGCGGCACGGGTCCAGTGCCGGCGCGCTCACCGATGCCGTGCAGCTCGAGTGCAACTTTGCCGGCGTGCGCGACACCGCCGGCAACCGCGCGCTCTTTGCCGACGCGCTGGCCGCGGCGCTGGTGGAGGTTCTCAAGCGGCAGTACGGGTGGTCGTCGGTGCCGTTGGGTGGCTAGCAGGGCTGCGGGGTGGCCCGCCGCGATGTCCAGCCGTGTCGCGCCTTGAGCCGGCCGCCCACACCGGTGAGATTGCAGGCATGACCCAGCCGGGCCCGGTGACGTTCGCCTCGCGCGACGACGAAGATGCGTACTGGATGGGCCTCGCCATCGCCGAGGCGGAATTGGCCGCCACGCAGGGCGAGGTTCCGGTGGGCGCGGTGCTGCTGTGCAGCGGTGCCGCCGTGGCGCGGGGGCACAACACGATGGTGGCCTCGCACGACGCCACGCAGCACGCCGAGATGCGCGTGCTCAAGGCCGGCGCCTACGCCATGGGCGATGCGCGCATGGTGCAGTCCACGCTGTATGTGACACTCGAGCCCTGCGCCATGTGTGCCGGCGCCATCGTGCTGGCGCGCGTGGGCCGCGTGGTGTTCGGCGCGTTCGACGACAAGGCCGGGATGGCCGGCTCCATCCACGACCTCCTGCGCCATCCCAAGCTGAATCACCGCCCCGAGGTGAAGGGCGGCGTGCGGGCGGAGGAGTGCGGCGCGGTACTGGCGAGCTTCTTCAAGAGCCGGCGACAGACGGCGGACGGCTAGCCGCCGACGAAGCGGCTAGTCCGCCCTCCGCCCTCCGCCATCTATTTGTAGATCCAGTACTTCCGCGCCTCCGCCTCCCACGCCTTCGATTCGGCGCGCAGCACCGGCAGGAGCGCCTCGATGCCGCCCGGCTTTTCGACGGCTTCGCGCATGCGTGCGCTGCCCGAGAGGCGGTCGATCGAGCCTTTGCGCCACTGCCACTGGTCCGGGTGGCGCGCGTAGATGGCGCGCAGGAGGTACGCGCCGACCATGACCGGCTCCACCGCGTCGCGTCGCGTCACGAGCACGTGGATCATCGGAATGCGTTCGCCGCCGAACTCGTACCCCGCTTCCACCTCGCGCGAGATCGAGTCGAAGGTGACTCCGGGGATCTTCCGCGCGTTCAGTTCCGCGGCGATGACGCCGGCGTCGGTCAGCCAGCTGGCGCCCACCTGGGCGAAGGGATCGTCGGTGCCGCGCCCTTCGCTGACGTTCACGCCCTCGAAGAAGACCGTGCCGGTGTAGAGCAGCGACGCGTTGACGTTGCGCAGGTTCGGCGACGGGTTCACACACGGCAGGCCGGTCTGTTCGTAATACATGGACCGGCGGTAGCCCTGCATCGGCACCACCCGGACGTCGGCCTTGATCTTGCCGCTGCCCACGAGGTAGCGGGCCAGTTCTCCCGGCGTGAAGCCGTAGCGCAGCGACACCGGGTACAGCCCGACCAGCGACTTGAATGCCGTGTCGAGGATGCCGCCGTCCACCTTGTCGGCGCGAATGGGGTTGGGCCGGTCGAGAATGACCACCTGCACGCCGGCCTTGCCGGCCGCTTCGACGGCTTGCGCCATGGTCCACTGAAAGGTGTAGACGCGCGCGCCGACGTCCTGGATGTCGTAGACCAGCACGTCGAGCTTTGCCAACTGTTCCGGGGTGGGCACGCGCTGCTCGCCGTACAGCGAGTAGACGGGCACGCCCGTGGCCGAATCCACGGTGGACGAGATCTTCTCGCCCGCCTTGGCGATGCCGCGAATGCCGTGCTCGGGACCAAACAGCGCGACGAGTTTGACGCCGGGCGCCTTGAACAGCGCGTCAATGGTGCTGGTGCCGTCGGGCAGGCGTCCGCTGTGGTTGGTCAGCAGGCCCACCCGCTTGCCGGCGACCAGGTGCAGCGAGTCGCGCAGCAAGACTTCGAGTCCGGTGCGGACACGCGGCTGGGCGAGGGCAGGGGAGGCCGCGGCGCCGCACAGGGCGAGCGCCATGAGGATTCGGAGGCGAAGGGTCATCGGGAGAAAATGCCATCATTGCGACGCCCGCGGATAGCCCCTCAAGCCCGTACGGCCAAGAGCGTACGGCGTAGAGCGTAGAGCTTCGTTTCCCCAGCGACCGTCCAGCAGCAACCCGTTGACCTTCCCCCCACACCGAGATAATTTCCAAGACTGTGTTGGACAGGTGGCCGAGTGGTTGAAGGCACCGGTCTCGAAAACCGGCGTACCGGCAACGGTACCGTGAGTTCGAATCTCACCCTGTCCGTCCGTCGACGCGTCGGTGCTCTCGCCGGCGCGTCTGTGGTATGCTGTCGTGCTTTGTCATGATCGGTAGGTCGGACAGGTGGCCGAGTGGTTTAAGGCGCACGCCTGGAAAGTGTGTGTACGTCAAAAGCGTACCGTGGGTTCGAATCCCACCCTGTCCGTGGAAGCCAATGCCCCGTCTCAGTCTACACGATTGATGCGGGGCGTCGTCTTTCTCGCCCGCATCGGGCGAAATCACGAGCCTGCCCATCGTCTGCCTGGGACTGATGACCGGCGCGCGTTGGTTGCCGTATCTGTGCGGCCGGGCTAACCTTGCGGAAACAAGGAGTCCACTTGGACCTCGAAGGTCAGCGTCGGTCCAGCAAGTTCGAAGATCGAGGCGAAGGCAGCGGTCGTCGCGGTGCAGGTGGTGGTCTGCCGATCGGCGCGCTCGCGGCGGTCGTGCGCCTGGTGGGCGTCAAGGGCGTGGTGATCATCGGCGTAGTGGCGGCCGCCATCTATTTCGTCGCGCCGGCCAGCGTGAAACAGGCGGTGTTCGGCGCGCTGTCGGACGGTACGCAAGGCGTGAGCCAGACGGCGTCGGCGTCGGTTGGCGCCTGTCAGACCTCGCCCGCGAGCAGCAAGGCCTGCGATTTCTCCCGCGCCGTGCTTGCGTCCACCGAAGACGTGTGGGGGATCCAGTTTCAGCAAGGCACGCTGCCACGCTACGGCAATGCGCCCGGCGCCTACGAAGACCCGACGCTCGTGGTCTTCTCCCAGAACGTCTCGACCGGCGGTTGCGGCAACGCCAGCGCAGACGCCGGTCCGTTCTACTGCCCCGGCGATCGCAAGCTGTACATCGATCCGACGTTCTACGATGTAATGGAGCAACGGCTGAACGCGCCTGGTGACTTCGCGCAGGCGTATGTCATTGCCCACGAAGTTGGTCATCATGTTCAGAACCTTATCGGGGCGATGCAGGTGAAGCCCGCAGGAGAGACGGGCAATCAGGTCTCGGTGCGCCTGGAGCTTCAGGCGGATTGCCTGGCCGGCGTCTGGGGACACTCTGCCCAGGCGTCGCTGAAGATCGACGGCAACGACCTGAAGGAGGCCCTCACGGCCGCGCACGCCATCGGCGACAACGCCATCGGCCACGCCGACGCCAGCGAATACACCCACGGAAGCAGCGCCCAGCGGATGCGTTGGTTCACCCGCGGGTTCGAGAGCGGCGACCCTCGCCACTGTAACACCTTCGCCGTCGCGAGGCCCGACCAACTGTAGCGGTGTTCGCGGCAGGACGTCGGCGCGCCAGAATCATGGGCGAGACGTCAAGCCATCCGCTTCAGTATGCGGGATGAGTTGCCGCCAGTTCAACGGACACCATGCTGGGATATACCCATGCCCGATCCCCACC
>JBBQZD010000186.1:0-5839 GCA_038208045.1 Gemmatimonadales bacterium
ACCAAGCGGGCGAACCAGAAGGACATCGATGCCAAGATGCAGGCCTTCTTCGGGGCGAAGCTGCTGGGCCAGCCCGAGCCGGACTGGATGAAGAACGGCATCCCGTTCCTCAAGAAGGGGCAGGACCAGATCAACAGGAAGTAGCCGGTGGGCGGGCGAGGGGCGGCCGGCGACGGCCGCTCTTTGTGGCCCGGGCCGGTCCGTCGTCGCCGATGAGGCCCCGCCCGCCCGCCACAGGCCGGGCGGGCCGGCGGGTGGCCTTGTGTACATTGCTATATGGCGATATAGTAGAGTATAGAACCTGTACCGGAGACCGCATGAGCACCTACGGCATGTCCATCATCCTCGACCGCCCGTTCGACGACGCCGTCGAGGCCGCGCGCGCGGCCCTCGCCGCCGAGGGCTTCGGCATCCTCATGGAGACCGACCTCCAGGCGACCTTCCGCAAGAAGCTGGGCGTCGAGACGCCGGCGTACGTCATCCTCGGTGCGTGCAGCCCGCCGCACGCCCGCGAGGCGCTCGACGTCGACCCCGACCTCGGGCTGTTGCTGCCGTGCAATGTGATCGTGCGCAGCGACCCGGCCACCGGAAAGACGCACGTCGCCGCCATCGACCCGGTGGTCGCCCTCGGCATCGCCGGCCAGCCCGCCCTGGAGCCGGTCGCGAAGCTCATCCGCGAACGGCTGGCCCGCGCGCTCACGGTGCTCGAGCGCTCGTGAACGCCGTGACCTCCGACGCCATCGCGCCCAAGGCCATCGTCGCCTGCCCGTTCTGCAGCACGCTCAACCGGGTCTCGCTCGGGCGGCTCGACGGCAAGCCCCGGTGCGCTGAGTGCGAAAAGCCGTTGCTGCTGGACCGCCCGGTGCAGGGACGCGACGATCACCTGTCGAAGGTGCTGAGCGGAACCACCGTGCCCGTGCTCGTTGACTTTTACGCCGACTGGTGCGCGCCCTGCAAGGCGATGGCGCCGGTGCTCGACGACATCGCCCGTGAGCTCGCGGGCGAGCTGCTGGTGGTGAAGGTGAACAGCGACGTGAATCCCGTCTCGCCGCAGCACTATGGCGTCCGCGGCATCCCCACGTTGATCCTGTTCAAGGACGGTCAGGAGGTGGCGCGCCAGGTGGGCGCCGTGCCGAAGGCCGCGTTGCTCGAGATCATTCGCCGGGCGTAGGTGCCCGCGATCCGAGGGGTTCGGCACGGACGCGTCGGTGTCCTCCGTGCCGAACAGCCCCCGCTGGTTAGACGCGCGCCTACCGACCGCCGTACGGCTTGGCCGGCACGGTCTTCAGGTACAGGAACAGCGCGCGGATCTCGTCGTCGGTCATGTGCTTCGTGAAGCGGACCGGCATCAGCGAGTCGATCGGCGCGCCGCTCGGCCGCTTGGCCTCGCGCAGCGCGTGGAAGAAATCCTCCTCGGTGTAGTGGCCGATGCCCGTCGGCGTGAGGTTGGCCGCGGGCTTCCACTCAGGCGGGGTCCCGGGGATATGGCCGCCCGACAGGCCGGGGCCGTGGCATCCCTTGCAGCCGCCGATGTTGGCGAGGTATTCGCCATAGTCCGCCGTCGCCCCCATCGGCACCGGCTTCGGATGCGCCGCCTGATGGTCGATGAGTTCCACCGGGAGCAGCGCGAGGTCACCCTTGGCGAACAGCGCACGGCCGATGGGTCCCACCGCGTTGGTTCCCTGCACGCGATCCACCGGTGGCAGGGTCTTGAGGTAGGCGATCAGCGCCGCCGCGTCCTCGTCGGTCAGGTCCTTGAACTCCTCGGACGGCATGAACTTGAGCGCGGAGCCGTCGGGCTTCACGCCGTGCCGGATGGCCCGTTCCCAGTCGAGGTCGGTGAGCTGGCCGCCAATGCCGCCCGCGCCGCGGGTCAGGTTGGCGCTGTACAGCACCGCCACCGGCGGGGCGTCAATGAACAGGCCGCCGCCAAAGTCGGCGCGGTGGCAGTCGGAGCACTTGGAGATCGTCGTCGCGAGGCGGTGGCCGCGCTCGAGCGCCAGGGAATCGGTGGGAATGGTCAGCGCGTGCCCGGCCACCGAATACTTCTTGTCGATCCGGCGCTGGGTCGTGGCGTACAGCGCACCGACGGCCACGGCGCACAGGACGACGACGGACGCAAGGGTCCACGCAACGACACGCACGATCTTCTTCATGGGGGGCTCTGCGGTTGTGGAGGCCTGAAGGTACGCGCGCCGGTGCCGTCCCGCGAGCACCACCGCCGCCGCCCGACGTCATCGCCGGGACGGCGGGGCAACGACGGTGGACGCGGCCTCCGGGATGCGCCCATCCGCGCTTGCCGCCGGCTGCGGACGCCGCAACTATTATGAATGCCCCCGGCCATCGAGACCCGCGCGTTGCGCAAGACGTATCCGGCGCCGCCGACGCGTCACCGCGTCGCCGGTGGCGCCAACTCGCGGCCTCCGGGCGAAATCTTGGCCCTCGACGGACTCGACCTCGAGATCCAGCCCGGCGAGTTCTTTGGCCTGCTTGGCCCCAACGGCGCGGGAAAGACCACGACCATCGGCATCCTCACGACGCGCGTGCGCGCCACGTCGGGCGTGGCCTTTGTTGACGGCGTCGACGTCCGCCAGCACGGCGCGCTCGTGCGCAGCCGGATCGGCGTGGTGCCGCAGCGGCCGAATCCCGACCTTGGGCTCACGGTGCTGGAGAATCTCACCTTTCACGGCGCGTACTTCGGCCTCTCGCGCGGTGTCGCGCTGGAGCGGGCGGGCCGGCTGCTCGAGCGGCTCGGCATCAGCGATCGGGCGGACGCGAAGGTGGACGAGCTCTCCGGCGGCCAGCAGCAGCGCCTGATGATCGCGCGCGCGCTCCTGCATGAGCCGCGGGTGATCTTCCTCGATGAGCCGACCGTCGGGCTCGACCCGCAGGCGCGCCTCGCGCTCTGGGAGATCCTGCGCGCGCTGCACGCCGACGGCCGCACCATCGTGATGACCACGCACTACATGCAGGAAGCCGACCAGCTCTGCCAGCGCCTGGCCATCATTGACACCGGCCGGCTGCTGGCGTGCGACACGCCCGCCGCGCTCAAGGCGCAGGCGCCGGGCGACACGCTCATCGACCTGCAGCTCGACGCATCCGCCGATGCCGCGGCCGCGGCCTGCCGCGCGGTGCCCGGCATCGGGCGCGTGGACGTCACGGGGGCCGACTTGCGCGCCTTCTGCAGCCGCGGCGGCGAAGCGCTGCCGGCCCTGATCCGGGCCGCCGAGGGCACCGGACGCACGGTGCGCAACATCAACCTCGACAAACCGTCGCTCGAGACACTCTTCGTTGCCCTCACCGGCCGGCGGCTCGATTGATCCACGACCCTCCGGTGCCCGCCTCCGACGTCTTCGTCGCGATGCTCCGTCGCGACCTGCGCGTGGCGCGCCGCGAGATCGGCTTCACGCTGGTGCGCACGCTCATGCAACCGACCCTGCTGATGGTCGTGTTCGGATACCTGCTGCCCAAGATGCAGCTGATGCCCCAGGCCTACCGCACCACGCTGCTTCCCGGGGTGCTGGCCGTCAGTCTCGCGCTGTCGGCCGTGCAGTCGGTGGCGCTGCCGATGGTGGCCTCGTTCGGGGCGACGCGCGAGATCGAGGACCGCCTGCTGGCGCCGCTGCCGACGCACCTCGTGGCGCTCGAACTCGTGGTGGTCGGCGTGATCCAGGGCATCGTCGCCGGACTCGTCGTGCTCCCGCTTGGCCGGGTGATCATGGGGAGCATTCCCGGCCTCACGCTCGGCAGCTTCGGCGAGACGCTCGGCATGATGGTGCTCGCCGCCGCCGCCTTCTCGACGCTCGGGCTCTGGCTCGGCTGCGCCGTGAATGTCAACCAGATCGGGCTGATGTTCTCGTTCGTCGTGGCGCCGATGCTCTTCTTCGGCTGCGCGTACTACCCGTGGGACGGGCTGAAGGTGGTGCCGTGGCTCCAGCTGGCGGTGCTGATCAACCCGCTGGTGTACGTGTCGGAAGGGATGCGCGGCGTGCTCACGCCGTCGGTGCCGCACATGGATCCTGCCTGGGCCGCGCTCGCGCTGCTGGCCGTGACGCTGGTGGCCTGGTGGCGCGGGCTGAAGGCCTTCTACGGGAAGGCGGTGGGGTAGTCGCGCCGCCCGTCGCGCGCGCCGCCCGAACCCGATACTATTCCCCTTCCCATGACTACCATCGTCCCCCTCGATCCCGTGTCCGCCGCCGAGCCGTCCCCCTGGACGGTCGACGCCGCCAAGGCCCTCTACAACATCGGGGGCTGGGGCGACGGATTCTTCGACATCGCGCCCACCGGGCGCGTCATCGTCCGGCCCGACAAGGAGCATCCGGACCGCACGCTCGAACTGTTCGAGCTCGCGCTGGACCTCGAGGCCCAGGGCGTCGCCCTGCCGGTGCTGCTGCGCTTCTCCGACATCCTGCGCTCGCGCATCGAGATGCTGCACGGCTCGTTCCAGAACGCGATCCAGGAGTTCGGCTACACCGGGCAGTACACCACGGTCTACCCGATCAAGGTCAACCAGCAGCGCCACGTCGTCGAGGAGATCGTCGGGTTCGGCGCGAAGCTCGGGGTCGGCCTCGAGTGCGGCTCCAAGCCCGAGTTGCAGGCGGTCCTCGCGCTGCACGAGCGCACCGACCACGTGATCGTCTGCAACGGCTACAAGGACGAGGAGTTCATGCGCCTCGCCCTGATGGGGCAGAAGCTGGGGCACAAGGTCTTCATCGTCCTCGAGCAGCTGAGCGAGCTCGACGTGCTGCTGCAGGCCGCCGACAGCATGGGCGTGGTGCCCACCTGCGGCGTGCGCATCAAGCTGACCACCGAAGGCTCGGGGCGCTGGGCGCAGTCGGGGGGCGAGAAGTCGAAGTTCGGCCTCAGCTCGGCGCAGCTGTTCACGCTGATCGAGCGGCTGCAGGCGATGGGGCGGCTCGACATGCTCAAGCTCGTGCACTTCCACCTCGGGTCGCAGATCACCGACATCCGCTACATCAAGCGGGCCATGGGCGAGGTCGCGCGCTTCTACGTGGAGTTGCGCCGCATGGGCCTCGACATCACGCACGTGGATGTCGGCGGCGGCCTGGGCGTGGACTACGACGGCACGCAGAGTACCAACACGACCTCGGTGAACTACACGGTGCAGGAGTACGCCAACGACATCGTGTACACGCTCGCCGAGATGTGCCGCGAGCTCGAGCAGCCGATGCCGGACATCATCAGCGAGTCGGGGCGCGCGCTCACCGCGCACCACGCCCTGATGCTGATGAGCGTCATCGACGTCGAGTCGCAGGTTGCGCCGGTCACGCCGGTGGTCGCCGAGGGCGACCATTCGCTGCTCCACGAGATGGTGGACGACCTCAAGGCGGTGTCGCGCAAGAACGTGTCCATGCGGCGCGTGCGCGAGGTGTACCACGACGCCACGTACGACAAGGAGAAGGCCCAGGGGCTCTTCAGCAGCGGCGTGCTGTCGCTGCGCGAGCGGGCGTACGCCGAACTGCTGCACCTGGGCACGCTCAACGCCGTGCGCGCCGCCGCGAAGCGCCACCCCGCGGAATTCGACGACGTCATCGCCGATCTCGACGCGGCGCTTGTGGACCGGTACTTCTGCAACTTCTCGCTCTTCCAGTCGCTGCCCGACCTGTGGGCCATCGACCAGCTCTTCCCGATCATGCCGATCCACCGGCTCGACGAGGAGCCGACGCGCCGCGGCACGCTGCAGGACGTGAGCTGCGACTCGGACGGCAAGATTGACCGCTTCGTTGGCGGCAAGGGCGGGCGCCACTCCCTGGAGCTGCACCCGTTCCGCGACGGCGATCCGTACATCCTGGGCATCTTCCTCACCGGCGCGTACCAG
>JBBQZD010000187.1:0-5811 GCA_038208045.1 Gemmatimonadales bacterium
GTCCAGACGAACGGGCGTTGCCATCAGGTTCTCCTGAAGTCCGCCGCGCCGCACGAGGCGCGTGTAGACCGCGTGCGTCACGATGTGCCGGACGTACACCCGGCCGAGGTCATATCTCAGGTCCACGACCAGCCGGTACGCATTGCCGCAGATGTTGAAAATGGCCCGGCGCGGGCCGACGAAATCCGCCGTGGTGAAGTCCTGGCGGACCTGCAGATGATTCGTGTATCGTTTGCGCTTCATCACGCGCGCCCACTCTCGCAGCGGCGACACCGCGTCGGCGTGGCGCAGACCACACTCGGTGAGCCGCGTCCTGGTGATGACGTGCACCTCCACTCCTGCCGACAACCGTCGGCGTTTCCAAATTGGAAACTTCTGCCCGGATTGTCAAGGCGGTGCACCGGGAGTGCACCGGGAGTTGCACGCGGTACGGTCGCAGCGCGGGGTGACGGGAGCATCACCATTCGACCGCTGCGCGCCATGAAAGAACTAGTGGCGGAGATGCTTCAGCAACGCCGCGGCGAGTTGTTCCGCCGTCTGCTTGCACGCTGGCCACTTTGTCTCGTCGCGCACGATCGGATCCGGATCGAGCTCCGCATCACCGAACTCGGTGAGCGCGCGCGCGATATGTCGCCCAGCCTCCGCATCAACCTCGGCCGGGTGCATGCGCTGCAGCGCCGAGAACATCCTGGCGGTGTCGAGTTGCTGCGGGACGCGTGTGAAGAAGTCCAGGTCATCGGATCGACGGTGCCCAAAGTCCCACGCCACCGCCGTCCCGCCGGCCGGTCGATGGACGGAAGTGCCGACCCGCGCTCGACGGTCATGGCCGCCAGAGCGAATGGAGGCGTTCGACAGCGGCGGCGCGCGGTGGAAGCCCGAGGCGCTCACGCCACGCGCGGTAGACCGGCGCGTCGAGACGATTCACCCGTGCCTGCGCGACCGCGGTCACGCGAGGCGTGCCGTAAAACGCGAACATGGCGTCCCGCAGCCGGTCGGACCCCACATTGAGCACGCGCACGATGATCGAGTCGGCGAAGCGCTCGGGATCGGGCGCGGCGCCGCAGGCGCTCGCGCGACCACGGCGCAAAGGACCGCCGGTGATGCACGCGACCGCCAGAATCAACTCGCCCGGCGAACCGTACCGGCGTGGCGCACCCTGAGCCTTGCCTGGCGGCCGTTGCGGCTGCGCGGCCCGACGACGATGTCGACGTCGTGCCCGAGTCGCGTCAGGAACAGCATGAGGCGGCCCATGGAGAACCCATTCGAGTGCCCCCGGAGCAATAGTGACACGTTCGACTGCGGGAGCCCGAGGAGCGCGGCCACGTCGGACTGCCGCACGCTGCGTCGGCGCACGAGATCGGCGATCTGCATGATGAGGTTCGCCTTGGCCAGTTCGTCGTCGGGACGATCGAATCCGAGATCGTGGAAGACATTGCCGCTACTGCGCTCGTGTGCTGGAACTGCGACGCGCCGTTTCATCGTCCTCCCCAGGAAGTCCTCGCGCACCCAGCACGCCGCGCAAGCGCGGCCCACGCATCGGTGACGGACGCGAATATACCTGTTTGGGTATATCGCCGCAATGCGACAATGCAGGACGCGGCAATCCGATGGTGCTCCGTGGCTTGACGCGGGCAATGGTGCAACCCGCGCGTCGCCGCATAGGCGGCCCGCACGCATCGCCACCCTTGCGCGTCCATATATTCGTAGATACGTTAAATGCGACGACCGATCCGGTACTCGTGGGATCCTGCAAAACGAGCGCTGAATCTCGCCAAGCACGGACTCGAGTTCGACGATGCGTGGGTCGTATACGAGAACCCGCGTCGCCTGGACGCTCCCTCGCGCAGCCCGGGGCTGGAGCCGCGTCGCTCGTCGACGGCCCATGCGCCCGCCGACGGAACGCTCTGCGTGCTGGTCTACGTGTTGCGCGATGATGTTGTCCGATGCATCAGCTTTCGAAAGGCAAGCCGCCGCGAGCGGGAGGAGTACGGTGCGTACGTCAGAGAAGTCCGTCAGCTTCACGAGTGAGGAACTCCGCGCACGAAGCGCGGCTGGCCTGAGCACGTCGAACTGGGAGTGGGTGCGCACCCACGAACCCGACCTGACCGATCCGGACGCGCCGGACTTCAGCGAGGAGATGCGTGCTGAGCGCCTGCGTCGGCGCGGCCGACCCAAGGGGTCGGGCGTGAAGTCGGCCACGTCCATCCGCATCGACAAGGACGTGCTGGCCGCGTTTCGCGCCACTGGGCGCGGCTGGCAGACGCGCATGAACGACGCCCTCCGCGCCTGGATCGAGGACAAGAAGGCTCCCCGCCGGAAGACTCGCGATGCGTCCGAGGCGAGAGAACGCGCGGCGCCGAAGGCTCTCGCGCGGAGGTAAGGCGCGCAGCGCTGCGGGAAGAACCTCCCCGACGTGCGAACTGCGCCTATGACTGAAGCCGCAGCGCCCGCTCGACCTCCTCGCGTCCGCGAGCGAGCTCGGCACGCAACTCCTCCTCGGTCGGCAGGTACATCTGGTAGCGCGCGGCGAGGATCTGCTCGTTGTGCTTGGGAAGCGTGATCTTGACCATGGCGTCGTTCTTGTCGCCGTCCAGCGTGAGCCGTTTCTGCCGGGCGACGAAGCAGAACCCCTTGCCCATCTCGAGCAGAAAGCCTTCGAGCCGGTCTATGATGGCCTGCTCGAGACCGCGTTCCCGGGCGCTAGGGGGTTCCTTTACGTCGAGGAACTCCAGGACAAACGGATCCTTGAGCACGTCGGACGGTACCGCGACGTGCTGGCCATCCCGAGCAAGGGTTCGCACCTGTTCCTGGTCGCGATTCATGGCCAGCCGCTGAAAAACGAGCGCCCCGACCTGCCGCTCGAGTTCGCGCACCGACCAGCCTGCCGCGCGCAGCGCCGGCAGTCCACTCCCGAGAATACTGGAGGGCCCACCGACGGCGCGCGGCGCTTCGCGCAGCGAAGCGGTGCGCGCTCGATGGGCCCGAGAATTTCGCGGGAGTGGACTGCCGGCGATGCGCGCTACACGGTCTTAAAACCAGGCCGGCTTGGCGCTCAAAGGGATATCGTCGAGCCGGTTCAGCAACGCGATGTCCGGGCCAATCCGCGGCAACTCCCACGCAAACCAGTACCGGCACGCCGCCAGCTTCCCATCGAGGAAATCGCGCTGTTCGTCGCTATCCGCCATCCGCCGTCCGCCCTCCGCCTTCAGCCCCATCCTCAGCCACAGCCAGCCCACCACCACCCGCGAAGCCACATCGAGGTAGACGTTTGCGTTGGCCAGCGCCCGGTTGGGGTCCTCACGCATGGCCAGCCCCAGCACCTGCGTAGTTTCGGCCCACTGCCCCAGCGCCACCCCAAGCTGGTCCGCCATGGGGGCGAGCGGAGTTTCGGCCGCAGAAGCCATCGTGGCGCGAATGCGGGCCATCAGGGCCTTGAAGGCCGACCCGCCCTGCCCCACGACCTTGCGACCCAGCAGGTCGAGCGCCTGAATGCCGTTGGTGCCCTCGTGGATCTGGTTGAGCCGGTTGTCGCGGTAGAGCTGCTCAATGGGGTACTCGCGGGCGTAGCCGTAGCCGCCCATGACCTGCATGGCGTTGCTGATGGCCACCTGGCAGCCCAGGGCCGGAAAGGTCTTGGCCAGCGGGGTGAGCACGTCGAGCAACTGGCTGGCGGCGTGGCGCTCGTCCTCGGTGGGGGCGGTGGTTTCGTCGTCCACCAGCTTGGCGCACTCGAGAATGAGGGCCAGGGCGCCGTCCACGTTGGCCAGGGCTTCGAGCAGCATGCGCCGGATGTCGGCGTGCTCGATGATGGCCACGGGGGGCTTGGCGGGGTCCTTCTCGGCGGGGGGCCTGCCCTGATGGCGCTGGCGCGCGTATTCGACGGCGTGGTGGTAGGCCGCGTGGCCCATGCCCGTGGCGGCGCGGCCCACGCCGATGCGGGCCTCGTTCATGAGCTGGAACATGTAGGCCAGCCCCTTGTGCGGCTCGCCGATGAGGTAGCCCACGCAGGGGCCCTTTTCGCCGAAGTTCAGCAGGGTGCTGCAGGTGCCGCGCCAGCCCATCTTGTGAATGAGGCCGCCGAGTTCGATGCCATTGCGGGCGCCAATGGAGCCGTCGTCGTTGAGCAGGAACTTCGGGACGATGAAGAGCGAAATGCCCTTGGTGCCGGGGGGTGCGCCATCAATGCGCGAGAGCACCAGATGGACGATGTTGTCGGCGATTTCGTGGTCGCCGCCGGAGATCCAGATTTTGGTGCCGGTGATGTGATAGGTGTCGGATGGCGGATGGTGGATGGCGGATGTGCGGATGTCGGCGAGGGACGAGCCGGCGTCGGGCTCGGTGAGGTCCATGGTGCCGGTGAAGCGGCCGGCGAAGAGCGGGGGGAGCCAGGCGGCTTTCTGCTCGGGGGTGCCGAGCGAGGCAATGACGTTGGCGACGCCGACGCTGAGCAGGGGGTAGCTGGCGGTGGCGACGTTGGCGGCGTCGAAGTAGGCGTAGGCGGCGGCGGCGACGGCGTGGGGCAACTGCATGCCGCCCACCTCGGCGTCCTGCGTGGCGGCCAGCAGGCCCGCGTCGGCGGTGGCGAGGAAGGCCGGCTTGACGCCCGGGTTGAGGACGACCTTGCCGTCCACGAGCTTGGGCTCGTCGGTGTCGTTGGCCTTCTGGTGCGTGGCGTAGAGTTCGGTGGCGATGCCACGGGCCGATTCCAGGACGGCGTCGAATGCTTCGCGGGAGTAGTCGCTGAAGCGGGGGCGTTCGCAGAGCGTCTCGACGTCGAGGACGTCGTAGAGCTGGAAGGCGAGGGTGCGCGGGTCGATGAGGTGGGTCACGGCGGCCTTGCTGGTGGGGATGGGAAAAAGATACGGCTCCTGCGGGGGGTTCGCAGGAGCCGTTGATTTATGGTGATCGGCGGATAGTTTTATCGGTCTGGTACGGGCGCGTAGCTCAGCTGGTTAGAGCGCTGCTTTCACACAGCAGAGGTCCGGGGTTCGAGTCCCTGCGCGCCCATTTAAACAGACAGAAGCCGGGCCATCTCAGTGAGATGGCCCGGCTTTCCTTAGTTGCGCGCTCTTCCGACCCTAGGCGAGAGTCGTCGTCAACACCTCGAAGATCCGCCCAAAGTCCTCGTCGGTGAGGTTCGACCCACTCGGCAGACAGAGCCCTTGCTCGAAAAGGCGCTCTGAGAGGCCGTCGCCAAAGTACGGTGCCCCTTCGAACACCGGCTGCAAGTGCATCGGCTTCCACAGCGGTCGCGCCTCGACGTTGGCGGCTTCCATTGCCATGCGAATTGCCTCACGGGTTACGCCCCCAGTACGCGCCGGATCCACGAGGATGGTCGTCAGCCAACGGTTGCTGAACGTTCCGGGTGAAGGCTCATGCAGAACGCTGATGCCGTCATACGCTTCGAAGAAGTTCCTGTATCGCTCGAAGTTGGCTCGGCGCGCCGCCACCCGCTCATCGAGCACCTGCAGCTGCCCTCGACCGATCGCAGCAAGCACGTTGCTAAGCCGGTAGTTGTAGCCAATCGTCGAGTGCTCGTAGTGCGGCGCCGGATCGCGTGCCTGCGTGGATAGGAAGCGCGCCTGGACAATCCAATCGGCGCAGTTCGACAGAAGCGCGCCGCCGCCCGACGTCGTGATGATCTTGTTGCCATTGAAGCTCAACGCGGCCAGATCACCAAAGCTGCCGCATGGCTGGCCGTCGATCGACGAGCCAAGCGCTTCCGCCGCGTCTTCGATGACCGGAATGCCGAACTCCCTCGATATCGCCATGATCTCGGCCATCTTGGCCGGCATGCCGTAAAGGTGCACC
>JBBQZD010000188.1:0-5759 GCA_038208045.1 Gemmatimonadales bacterium
TACCGCTTCGCAAGGACGGTGCGGGCGTTGGCGGACAGCGAATCGGGGCAGGCGGGCGGGTTCACGGGCAGGGGCATTACGACATCTCCGCAGTATGGTACCAAACCTGAAAGGCGGTGGACTTGGAGCGCCGGCAAAGGCATTCCGCACCACTCAGGGGCAGGGGCGTCAAGCTAGGCTATTCGTGAGTCCACGCAAGCTTGATTCAAACCCTTACGACGAAAGCACTTCTAAGACCCTGGTCACTTTTGGTCCGCCAAACTGTGGATAAACTGCCTTTCCCACAGCGACACGAAAAGCGACAGGTTACGCCAGACCAACGACACCGAAGGGTCCCACCTGTGCAGGTGTCGTAAGTCTATACAGTACAATCAGATACTACTTAGTCGCGAGATCGCTCGGAAACCCGAATTGGGGCGCTCATCGCGAGGGAGGGAAATAGTACGTGCGGCGCGGAAATGGCGCCAGTACTTGCTTCGAAGCACGGGCTGTAGTACCGACGAATCAGATCGTGCTGGGGATACGGCAGCGTACGGCATTATGGGTAAAGAGGCTTTACGCTTTACGCTGTACGTTGTAGGCCGTACGGGGACTGCTTACGGCGTTCTGAGTGAGAGGGCCTTGGCTGCGTATATCTTTACGCCGTCGGCCACTCGGGCGCGCAGGGCGTCGTCAACCGAGCGCACGACCTTGGCCGGGACGCCGAGCGCCAGCGAGCCGGGGGGGACGATCATCCCCTCGGGCACCAGGGCGCCGGCGCCGATGACCGAGCCGGCGCCGATCACCGCACCGTTCAGCACGATCGCGCCGATGCCGATCATGCACTCGTCCTCCACCGTGCAGCCGTGCAGCACCGCGCGGTGCCCAATGGTGACGCGGTTGCCCACGCGCACGGGCTTGCCGGCGTCGACGTGGATGATGGCGCCGTCCTGCACGTTGGTCTCGTCGCCAATGACGATGGCGTCGTTGTCGCCGCGCAGCACCGCCGTGGGCCACACCGACGCGTCGCGCCCAAGCGTCACATCACCAATGACAACCGCCGAAGGATGAACCCAGGACATGATCACTCTGCGACCAGGAAAGAACCAGCCGTGTCGTACGGCCTACAACGTACGGCGTAGAGCATAGAGCGGGAGTTCAAAAACCAGCCCCAAGACTAAAGTACACCGCCCCATCCGGCTTCTCCGCATAAGCAGAACCACTGACCGGCCGCGCCCACCCAACCCTCAACCTGTACGGCACGTCGTAGTTCAGCACCGCCGCGTCCATCACCAGCTCGCCTCCCACGCTCGCCATCCACTCACGCGTGGTCGGCCCGCGCACGCAGCCGACGCCGCGCGCCGACCCAGCCGGGCACCACGCCGCCCCCGCGTCGGCAAAGAGCGTCGCACTCACGCGCTGCGCAAAGAAGGGCACGAACCGCGCGCCCCAGTTGGGCATGGCCAGCGGCGCGCGGTACTCGGCCGATCCCCCCAGCGCGCGAATGCCGCGCTGCGCGCCGGGGGCGAAGCCGCGCACCTGAAACGTGCGGCGCACGTCGCCGACCATCACGCCGGGCGCGAGCTCCACCGACGAGCCGCTGGTGCCGCCCGCCTGCAGCTCGGTGTTGGTCTTGTCGTCGGCCATGCCGACCACGCCGTGCAGCGCGACCACGTGGTGCGCCGGGCCGGCAATGAACCCAAGCGACCTGAACGCGCTCGCCGAGCCGATGTAGGTGGCCGAGCGCGTGGCGGCCGCGTCGTCGGTGCGCCACCGCCAGCGCGCCTGCGCCGCCAGACTGATGCCGTCCTCGGGGCCGAGCGCGAGAATGGGCCGCCGCGTGTTGCCCCAGCCGGCGTAGAGCGAGAAGGTGGGGTACTTGAGCGTGCGCAGCAGCAGCGGACTGCCGAGCGCGCCGAGCAACGGCGCGGGGTCGGTGACGAAGTCGCGCAGCTCAAGTTCGGCGCTGCCGGCGAGCAGCGCCGAGGTGCGCACGCGCTGGCGAATGACGGTCAGCTGACTGCCAATGAAGCGACGTCGGCGGCCGAGCGTGCCGACCACGGCCTGCGCGCTGTCGGCAAGCGGTGTGTGGTCCCACGTCTGCCGGTACGCGAGGTCCACGAGCGGTTGGCCGAAGCCGGCCCAGCGATAGACCACGCTGCCCGTGTTCTCGCCGCGCGTCGGCTCGCGCTCGTACGTCGCGGCGTAGAAGTGGCGGTCCACGATGTCGCTCGACGAAATGCTCGCGCCGTAGCGCACGTTGTTCTCGTCGGTGGTCTCGATGCTCGGCAGCCAGTAGCGCGGCACGAGCTGGCGCAGCGGGCGGTAGGGCTGCACGGTGCCCGCGGCGGGCTCGGCGGGGGGCTCGTTCTGTGAATCCGCGATGCCGGCGAGCGTGGACGGCGTGGACGGTGCTGGCTCGACGATCAGCCGTTCGCCCGCGCCGCGCGTCTCGATGGCCACCACACCCTGAGCCGTGGCCTCGGGCACGTCCACCGCCGTCACGGCCGCGGCGCCGGCGCGCAGCGTGCCGCCGGCGACGTCCACCGACCAGAGGCGCGAGACGCCGTCCACGTTCACCGCAAACAGCACCGCTTGGTCGTCCATGGTCCACGACGGGTTGTCGAGCACGCCGCGCGCCGCGGCGAGCGTGCGCGTGGCGCCGGTGGCGGCGGCAATGAGCATGATGCTCATGGTGCCGCCGCGCACCCAGCGCGTGGCCGCCACGCGCGTGCCGTCGTGCGACCAGCGCGGCGCGCTCCAGTTGGTGTCGGGGTGCGCCGACGTCAGCGGCGTCACGGCGCCGTCGGCGCCCACGCGCACCAGGCGCGTGGTGCCGGGCACGTTCTGCACGGCGACAATGGCTCCGGTGCGCGCGCTGGCATCAATGGCGAACAGCCGCGCGCCGTGCGTGAGCGCGTGCTCGCGCCCGTCCGCTTCGCGCACCCACAGGTCGCTGCGCAGTCGCCACGGATCCTCGTACTCGTTCTGGCCGAACAGCACGCGGCCGTCGGCCAGCGCGACGTTGGCGTCGAGCGAATTGCGGCGCGCGATGCGGCGCGGCACGGCGTCGAGCCCGGCGGGCAGTTCATAGAGACCGCCGACGTCGCGGCCGTTGGACGCGACGTAGAGCAACCGGCCGTCGGGGGCGAGCCGCGGCAGGCGCACCAACCAGCGGGCGGACGTGAGGGCGCGGCCGCCGCTCGCGGGGCCGGCGCCCCCTGGGCCGGCGCCAACGGCGCGCACCACCGAGTCGCGCCACGTGGTCCACTGCTCGCTGAAGCTCACGCCGAACGTGCGCCGCGCGTCACCGTCGAAGGCCCACGGATTGAACCGGCCCGACGACCGCTCGACGAACTTCTCCACGCCGCCGCTGGCGCGCCCCGCCATGGACTGCACGAAGAGCGAGCCGAAGACGTACGCATTGGTGCCGCCGGGAAAGTCGAGCGTCGCCCTCGACCAGGCGCCGAGCTTGGGCACCGTGCCGTCGAGCGCGCGCGCATTGACGTACTGCTGGTGCGCCATGCCCTCGAGCCGGCCGCCGTCGCCGAGCTTGCTCTCGTAGTACACGGCGAGCCCCTCCAGCAGCCAACTCGGCGCCCACGCATTCGGGAAGAGCATCGGCTGTCGGCCGAACACCACCTGCGCCACGCGCCACCAGCCGCGCGTGCGGTCCAGATGGAACACATGCACCAGCTCGTGCTGAATGACGAGGTCAAGCCAGTCGTCGCGAAAGCGCAGCGTGCGGTCGTCCACCGGCGGCCGCGCGAAGACGACGATGCGCGGCGACGGCGACACATACGCGAAGCCGTTGGAGTAGTCCACGTGATCGGTGACCACGAGGTCAATGCGCCCGCGCGGCGGCCTGAGCAGCGGCGCCAGCGCCCCGTACGCACGCTCGGCGCTGCCGCCGGCGCGCCGCGCCATGGGCTCGAGCGCGCGCGGGAAGTGCACGAAGAAGTGCGGGGTCTCGATGGTGCGCCATGCTTCGTTGGGCGCCTGGGCGCGCGCCGTCGCGCGCGCAGAGAACGACAGCGCGAGACAGAGTGCGACGGAGTACGACAGACGTGGGCAAGCCATCTCAGCGCACTCCCATTGTTCGGAAATACTCAGTGAGTCCGTCCACGATGCCCATGGCGTAGGCCTTCTGGAACTCGGGCGTGCGCAACGCCGCCTCCTGCTCGGGCATCACCACCCACGCCCCCTCGGCGAGCACCGACGGAAACCAGGTGGCGCGCGCGACGGCGAGGTTGTTGAAGAACACGCCTTCGTCGCGCAGGCCCATGCGCCGCACCAGCCCTTGCTGCACGGCGCGCGCCAGCGGCTCCGACTGCGCGTGAAAGAAGAACGTGCCCGAGCCGCGCGCCGCCGCGTACGGATTGGCGCCGTCGGCGAAGGCATTCAGGTGCACCGAGACGAACGCCTCGGCGTTGGCGCGCCGCGCGGCGATGGCGCGCGCGCCGAGTGCGACGGCGTCCATGTCGGCGCGGAGCATCACGACCGTGGCGCCGCGCGCCTCGAGCAGGTGGCGCAGCCACTGCGCCACGGCGAGCGTGGCCTCGGGTTCGCGCAGGCGCGTGGGGCCGGTAGCACCGCCCGGCGGATGCCCCGCGTCCACGGCGATCACGCGCCCGCGCAGCGGCATCGCGGCGTCCACCGCGGGCTGGTGGCGCACGCGGAGCACCAGCGCTCCCGCGCGCCAGAGCACCAGGGAGCCCGCGCTCGGGTGGCGCAGCTCGATGTCGAGCCGCACGCGGTCGTCGGTGACCTGCTCCCAGCGCACGACGCGCACCGAGGGGTCGCGCGTGTCGTAGCGAATGAGGTCAATGTTGGCGACGGCGCCGTACACCGTGAGGGTGAGCCGGTCGCCCGACTGGTCCACCAGGTACGGCGCGCGCGACGACATGGGCACGACGACGTCCGTAAAACCGTCGCCAACGGCGACGCGCCCCGCGGCGATGACGCGACGCCGCGCGTCGCCGTCGCCGCCAAAGCGCACGCCGCCGCCTTCCACCCACGCCTCGAGCTGGTTGTCCAGCTTGATGCGCACGTTGCCGTTCATCTGGCCCGTGGCCTGCACCACCGTGCCGGGAAGCAGGAACCACTTGTACGTGCCGCCCGGCGTGGGGCGTGCGACGGTGACCATGTCGGTGTCGCCGGTGGCGTCGGTGTTGGTGTTGACGAGTGTCGCGTATTTCGGAAAGCCGGCCGTCTCGATGCCCGGCGCGGGCGGGCGCGGGCCGGTGGGGCGCGCCGGAAACCGGACGCGACGCACCAGCGCACTGCGTTCGCCGTTGGGCAGGGTCGCCTCGAGCCGCCAGGCCGTGTCGGTCGGCACGGGGAGAAATGCCATGAAGCTGCCGTTGGCGCGCACCGCCACCGGTGCGCCGTTGATGGTCAGCAACGCGTCGCCGCTGCCCACGCTGCCGAACAGGAAGGTCGAGTCGCGCACCGTCAGCAGGTGCCCGTCGGGCGGATAGACGACGTCGAGGGCCAGCGGCCCGCGCACCAGGGGAATCGGCGGCAGGGCCGGCAACGAGGGCGCCGTCGCGGCGGCCTCGGAGGCGCCCGTGCGCACCGCAGCCGGCGTCGCCGGCGCCGGCACAGGCGCCGTGCCCGGCCGCGCGCCGACGCATGCGCCGAGGCCCAGCGTGCCGAGGCACAGCACGCCCACGAC
The DNA here is from genome assembly GCA_038208045.1 of Gemmatimonadales bacterium. Lineage (GTDB taxonomy): Bacteria > Gemmatimonadota > Gemmatimonadetes > Gemmatimonadales > Gemmatimonadaceae > PNKL01. The sequence goes on from JBBQZD010000188.1 coordinate 5,657, forward strand.
GAGACGCAGGCGGAGGATCCGAGTGGAGGGCATGGCGGGAAAATACGCCGTGGCGCCCCGCCCTGCCCCGCCCTGCCCCTTCCCCTTCCCAAGCCCTGCCCCT
>JBBQZD010000189.1:0-5728 GCA_038208045.1 Gemmatimonadales bacterium
CGGGCGCTCGCCGCGATAGCGCGCCTCGCACAGGCGCACGTCTCGCTCCGCCGCGGCCACGCGCGCGACCACTGTCTCGACGCTCACGCCGAAGGCGCGCACGATGTCTTCATTCATGACGCACAGGTCGCCGGTGGCCACGGCGCCCATGGCCAGTTCCTCATGGCCGGGCACGCCGAGCTTGTGCACGGTGAACACGTCGAGCGGCAGGCCGAGCGCCGCCGCGATCTCGAACGCCACGGGTACGCCACCGCGAGGCAGCCCAAGGACGATGACGCCGGAACGAGCCGCATAGCTCGTCAGTTCCTGGGCCAACTGGCGGCCGGCATCACCGCGATCTTCGAAGAGGCGCAGCATAGGGCAACTCCTCCCGCGCTCGGCGGGTGCATGCGCCGCACACGCGGCGACCCCCATACTCAGGGTATGCTGGCCCCCAGCGCCCCGTAAGAGGCAAACTCCTGCCGGGCTGTACGCGCGGCCCCTACTGATCAGGCGAACAGCCGCCGGTAGGCCTCGTATCCCTCGGCGTCCAGCCGCGCCAGCGGCACGAAGCGCAGCGCCGCCGAATTGATGCAGTACCGCATGCCGCCCGGGCCCGGGCCGTCGGGAAAGAGGTGACCCAGGTGCGAGTCTCCCTCCGACGAACGGACCTCCACCCGCCGCATGCCCAGCGAATCGTCCACGCACTCCGCGACGTGCGCGGGTTCGATCGGGCGCGTGAACGACGGCCACCCCGTGCCCGAGTCGAACTTGTCCACCGAGGCGAACAGCGGCTCGCCCGAGACGACGTCCACGTAGATGCCGGGCTCGTGGTGATCCCAGAACTCGTTCGCGAACGGACGCTCCGTGGCGCTGCATTGCGTCACCTCGTACTGCTCCGGCGTGAGTGTCGCGCGGAGCTCGGGGTTTTCGGGTTTCCTGCTCGTCATCGTGTCCACTCCGCCTCGAGGGTTGACCAGCTATGTCCGCGCTCCCGCCCTACGTACTCCGCACTGGTCCGGTGCGCGATCCACGCGACGCGCACGTACCGCCCCGTACTGCGCGCGCCGAACTGCGCGCGCCGAACTGCGCGCGCCGAACTGCGGCGGCACTTTACCGCTTCGGCCGCGGCTTGAAGAGCAGATCCTGAAAGTCGAACGAGAAGTCCGTCTCGGGATCGAACTTGGCCAGCTTCACCTGGTCAATGCTGCCGTCGGGGTTCAGCTGGAACGTGACGTAGGCGTCGGCACGCATCTCACGGTCGTCCCAGCGCGCCACGAACGTGTCGTGCTGCCAGTGCACCAGCTCGCCCTGCAGCTGAGGCGTGTGCCCCATCGCGAATCGCAGGCGGCCGTTGGCGAAGGTGACGGTGGCGTCGCCATACCAGGCATCCTCGTACGTGCCGGCGTACTTCTCGAGCGCGAGCGAGGGCGTGCCCAGTGCATCGCGGCCGGCGGCCGTGGCGGTGCGCTGCTGCGCGAGCGCGGCCTGTTGCCGCTGGGCCAGCCGGTCGTAGCCGCCGACGAAATCCCACGGGGGCGTCGAGCCGAGCGCGTAGTCGAGCAGCGACCAGCCGGCGGCGAGGAACATGCGGCTCTCGGAGTTGGTGAGCACCGCCACACCGACCCGCGCCTCGGGAATGAAGGCCACGAACGACAGGTAGCCGGGCAGGCCGCCGGTGTGCCAGAGCACCTTCCGGCCACGGAAGTCGTTGGTCTGGAACCCGAGCGCGTACAGGTTGAACTGCTTGCCGAGCGGCGCGACGTCGGGCGCCGCGGGGCCGGTGCCCATCGGCGTCACGCCCGTCCAGATCTCCCGCGCGGTCCGCGCGCTCACCAGGCGCGAGCCATCGGCCAGCCGCCCGCTGTCGAGCTGCACGAGAAGCCACTTGGCGATGTCGCGCGCGCCGGCGTTGATGCCGCCGGCGGGGTTGGTGTTGTCGCTCGTCATGGGCGCGATGACCTGCAGCACGCCATGCAGCTCGGCGTGCGTCGTCGCGACGTCCGCCAGGCCGGCGGCATCGCTGTGCCGCACCGTGCTGGCGCTCATCCCCACCCGCGCCAGGATGCGCGTCTTCACGAAGTCCTCCCACGACACCCCGCTCACGCGCTCGATCACTTCACCGGCCACGAGGTAGAGCACGTTGTCGTAGGCGTACGCCGTCCGGAACGAGGTTGCCGGCGTGATGAAGCGCAGGCGGCGCATGATCTCCTTGCGGTCGTACGTCGACGCGGGCCACCAGAGCAGGTCGCCGGCGCCGAGGCCGAGCCCCGACCGGTGCACGAGCAGGTCGCGGATGGTGATCTCGCGCGTGACGAAGGGATCGTACATCGCGAACTCGGGGAGGTACCGGATGACCGGGGCGTCCCACTGCAGCTTGCCTTCCTCCACGAGCATGCCGATGGCCGTCGCCGTGAAGGCCTTGGTGTTCGACGCGATGCCGAACCGCGTGTCGGGCGTCACCTTGTCCGGCGCCCCGAGCCGCTTGATGCCGTAACCTTTGGCGACGATCACGCGGCCGTCCTTGACGACGGCCACGGCGGCGCCGGGATTGTGGAGCATCGCCAGCGCGCGCTCGACGATGCTGTCGATGGCGGCGGGCGACTGAGCCGCGGCGACGGTCGGCGCGAGCAACAGGGCGAACAGCGGGGCGATGAAGACGCGACGCATGGGAAGGCCGGGATGAGGGAAGAAGACCTAATGCTAATTCGGCATCAGGCGGGATGCACGGTGCCTGCGCCGACCGTCACGAGCCTGGCAGCACCTCAAAGCGGTATCCGCGCTCGCGCAGCCCCCGCACGATTGCCGGCAGCGCCTCGGCGGTCTGCCGGCGATCGCCCGCCGGATCGTAGCCGTCGCCATCGTGCAGCAGCACGATGCTCCCGGGACGCACCTGCGCGAGCGTGCGCTGGGCGATGACGCCCGCGCCGGGTCGCGCCGAATCCCAGACGCCAAGGGTCCAGCCCACCACGCGCTCGCCGAAGCCGCGCGCGATGGGCGCCACCCACGGGTTGCGGAACCCGTGCGGCGCGCGAAAAAAGGCGGGCCGCGCGCCACACGCCGCCTCGATGGACGCCAGTCCGCGGCCGATATCGTCGCGCACGTAGGCCGGCGGCCGCACGTGCAGCTTGCGATGATGCCAGCCGTGGTTGCCGAGCTGGTGGCCCTCGGCCGTCACGCGCGCCGCCAGCGCGGGCCAGCGGTCCACGTGCTTGCCGAGCAGAAAAAAGGTCGCGTGCACACCGGCCTCGCCGAGGGCGTCGAGCACGCGCGGCGTCGCATCGGGATTGGGACCGTCGTCGAAGGTCAGCGAAACACGGCGTCCGTCGCCGGGAAGGTGCGAGAGCACCGCGCCGAACAGCGGGCTGTTGCGATGCCAGGTGCCGTGCGCCAGCGCGCCAAGCACTGCGGCCCCACCGGCGGCCAGCAGCGCATCGTTCATCGCCTGCGCTCCGCGCCGGTGCCGGCGAGCGCCTGGCGATAGACCGCCAGCACCTGCTCCGTGACAATCGGCCAGTCGTAGTGCTGCACGGTCGCCAGACCCGCATCGGCGAGGCGCAGGCGCAGGGCGTGGTCGCCGAGCACCGCCAACAGGCCCTCAGCGAGCGAGCGATGATCGCCGGGCGCGGTCATCACGCAGTCGTGCCCGTCGCGGACCACGTCGGTGAACCCCTCGATGTTGGAGCAGACGATCGGCGCGCCGCACGCCATCGCCTCGAGCAGGGTGATGCCGAACGACGCCTTGGTCGTGGGGCAGGCATAGACCGTGCAGTTCGCGTAGTACGCGCCGCGCTCGTCCTTTACCGCACCCTCGAACCGGATGGCCGGGTTGCCGTGCGCCAGTCGCTGGTAGTGGCCGCGCAGCGGGCCGTCGCCCACGACGATGAGCCGCGCGTCGGGCATGCGCTCCGCGACCAGTGCGAAGGCGCGAATCAGCTCGGCGAGACCGTTGCGCGGGTCGAGGCGGCCGAGAAAGAGGATGTAGGGCCCGTGCCCGCGCATCGCCTCGGGCGGCTCGATGCCCGGGCGGAACTGGCGAAGGTCCACGCCATTCGGGACGACGTGCCAGTCGATGTCGAAGTAGCGGTCGTGGGCGGCGGCGGCCGTCGGCGACACCGCGATGGTGGCCGCGAGTCGGTCGGCGACGCGCTGCACGCGCCGCCGCAGCAGCGTGTAGAGCAGCGAGCGGCCGAAATTGGTGTGCACGGTGCCCACCACCGGCACCTCCGCGGCCTCCACCGAAAACAGCGGCAGCGTCGGCGTAAGCGGTGAATGCACGTGAATGAGATCGTACGCCCCCTTGGCGAACAGCGCGCGCAGCTGGCGCCGGCGCACCCCGAAGGTCAGTCGCGCCTCGGAGCCGTTGAAGTAGATGCGGCGGCTCTGACCGAGCCGGATGAGCCCGGGCTCGTCGGGCGCCTCGCCGATGTGCGACGTGACGATGTCCACGTGGTGGCCACGCAGTCGCAGTTCGCGTGAGAGGTAATGAACGTGCTCGCACACGCCGCCGAAATGCGGGTAGTAGTACTCGCTCACGAGCGCGATGCGCAGCGGAGGGCCGCCGTCCTTCGCCACCGCGCCGTCCGCGTCGCGTATCGGGGCCAGGAACGTGCTCATGCCGCGGAGCGCTGCACGGGGAGCGCCCGTCGTTCGAGCCAGGCGATGAGCGGCAGTCCGCCCACCAGCGGCATCCAGAAGGCGAGCGCCCGGTAGGCCAGCACCACGAGCAGGGCCTGCGCGGCCGGCACGTCGAATCGCGTCAGGAACGGCGTCATGGTCGCCTCGACCACCCCCGCGCCACCCGGCAGCATGCTGGCATTGCCCAGCACGTGCGGCACGCCCCAGGCGGCAACGGCGGCGCCAACCCGCAGTGGCACGCGCGCCGCGGCGAGCAGCACCACCACCGACGCCGCGTCGCATGCGGCGCTGAACAGGGCGAATCCGACCAACCGCGCCCACACCCCACGGCGCACCGAGCTCCAGGCGCTGCTGAACTGCTGCGCGTGCTCGTTCAGCTTCGACGGATGCACGGGACGGCGGCGCAGTCGGCCCCAGGCCTCTTCGAGGCGACGCAGCACGCGTGGCCCGCGTGCCGGATCGCCGAGGAGCCACCGCATGGCCGCAAAGGGCAGCAGCACGAGCAGCAGCCCGACGCCGGCACCCATCCACTCGCCGCCACTGAGGAATCCCGCGGAGACCACCGACGCGCTGCTGGCCACCGCCAGCAGCACGACGGCGGCGCTGAACAGCAGCGACGGCAGCCAGCTGGCCAGCAGTGCACCGGGAATCGAGGCACCCGCGGCGCGGAGCCACCGGTATAGCGCCGCCACGTAGCCGGCGAAGCCGCCACCGAGCAGGCCCAGGCTCGACGCGGCCAGCAGGACCTGCGTGGCGCGGCGCCTGGTCATCGTGGCGCCATCGGCCGTGCAGACGCCGTGCAGCAACAGGGCACGTCCCCACTGCGAGGCGGCTTGCGCGGCGAAGGCGGCGGCGACGAGCGGCCAGCGCAGCGCGCGCAGCGACGACAACGGATTCGCGTGGAGGAGCCGCGGCAGCAGGAGCCAGGTGCCGAGGCCGAGCAGCACCAGCACCAGCGTCGGCCGCCGCCAGCCCAGGCGGGCCAGCGGCGTCGGCGTGCCGTCATTCGGTACAGGCGCTGGCACGCCCACGGAAGTCATCATCCTTAATAGTACGCGGCGCGGGACCAATAGGTGCCGTGACCGTTCCTGGACCTGCTGGCCGGGTCGGG
>JBBQZD010000190.1:0-5720 GCA_038208045.1 Gemmatimonadales bacterium
GATCGGCGCCGGCGCGGCTGGCACCATGGCCGCGGTCTTCGCTTCGTCGGCCGGCGCCGAGACCATCCTGCTCGAGCGCACGAAGGCTGGCGGTCGCAAGATCCTAATCAGCGGCGGCGGGCGGTGCAACGTGCTCCCCGCGCACCTCGATGAGACGCGCTTCGTCACCGACTCCTCGCCAAACACGCTGCGCAAGATCGTGCGCAGCTGGCCGCTCGCCGAGCAGGTCACCTTCTTCGAGCATGAGGTCGGCGTGCCGCTCGTCGAAGAGACCGTCTCGGACAAGCTCTTTCCCGCATCGCACAAGGCGCGTGACGTGCGGGACGGCCTGCTGGCGCTCGCGCGCGCGCGCGGCGCGACGCTGGAGATGGAATCGCTCGTCAGCGACATCGTGCCGACCGCGGCGGGCTGGATGGTCCAGCGCTCCGGCGCGGCCCCGCGCGCGGCGGACGCCGTGATTGTCGCCACCGGCGGGCTCTCCGTGCCGATGACCGGAAGCGAGGGAACCGGGCTGCGCGTGCTCGAGCGCCTGGGACACGTAATGCACCCGACCTATGCGGCGCTGACGCCGCTGGTCGCCGCGGGATCACCGTTCGCGGAGCTCGCCGGCGTGTCACTGACCGTCACCCTGCACGCCACCTCGGCCGGGCGCAGCGCGACGGCCACCGGCGGCTTTCTCTTCACGCACATCGGCTACAGCGGCCCTGCGGTGCTCGACGTGTCGCATGTCATCGTCCGCTCGCGCGCCGCAGGGGCCGGCCCGCCGCCCCGTCTCACGGCGCGTTGGACGCCGCTGGGCGACGCAGCGTGGACCGCGCGCCTGCAGCCCGTCGGCGCGCGCACGGTGCTCGGCGTGGTGCGCGCCGAGATGCCCGACCGGCTTGCGGGCGCGCTGCTGCAGTTGGCGCGCGTGTCGCCCGACCGCGTGCTGTCGGAGCTCACGCGCGCGGAGCGACTGCGCCTCATCGACGTGCTCGTGCGCTGCGTGCTCCCGTGGACGGGGGACGAGGGCTACAAGAAAGCCGAGGTAACGGGCGGTGGCGTCAGTCTCGCCGAGATCGATCCGCGCACGATGGAGAGCCGCCGGCATCCGGGCCTGTTTCTCTGCGGCGAGGTGCTTGACGCATTCGGCCCGATTGGGGGCTATAATTTCCTGTGGGCCTGGGCGACGGGGCGCGCCGCCGGGTTGGGCGCCGCGGCATGCGGCCATGGCGTGACGCGAGCCAAGGAGAGGCACAGTGAGTGAACTGCCAGCGGAAGCGCGCACCGCGCTCGAGGGCCTGCGCGCCCTCGGGGGCGACGGGTTGCTGAAGCAGATGGTCGGCGTGTTCGTCGAACATTCGCGCGGCCGCGTGGAGGCGCTTGACGCGGCCGCCGCCGGCGGTGACTTCGTGGCGGCCGCGGCCGCGGCCCACACGCTCAAGGGCAGCGCACGTCAGCTCGCGCTGGGCGTCCTCGCCGACGCGTGCCTCGCGACCGAGCAGACGGCGAAGACGGGCAACCTGGCAGGCACGCAAGCAAACGCGGCCGCCGTGCACGCTGCGTACACGACGGCCGCGGAGTGGCTCGCGCCCTTTATGGCTTGAGCGGCACCGCCGTCCGCTTGGTCGAATCGCCCGAAACCATGGGCGGCGGCACCGGCTGGTCCGTGCCGAAGAGATCGCCGAGTCCCGTGGCGCGCGCCACCTTCATGGCCTGCTCGAGCGACTTGTCCGCGCCGGCCCGGTCGCCCTGCTGGTTGAGTGCCTCGGCGAGCACGTAACTCGTGGAGACGTACAGGTAGGGAATGCCCACCGACGCCTTGTCGATCCACTTGTCCTTCCTGATGAGCGCGGCCGGAGACTTGAAGATGGCCGTGAGCGCCTTCATGCGCGGCACGTCCACCCAGCCCTCGCCCTGCACGCGCACCGTGTCCTTGCCGCCGGTGATCGAGTCCCGCATCAGCTTGCGCGCCAGCCCCTGCGTGAGCACGTAGTCGCCGAGCCCCAGCTCGAACGGATAGCCGCCGGACGTCCGGCTGAAGTAGACGGACCGGTCCTTGGCGTCCTGGATCATCTTCAGCACGAAGAGGTCGGCCCGCGAGAGGAAGCGCGGCTTGACGATGGCGCGGATATTGCCAGCCACGAAGAGCTGCGGTTGCGTGATCTCCTGGCCCAGCGGCACGGAGTCGGCCTGGTCCAGCGTAAGATTCATCGGCGGGCCCGCCGGCTTTGGCCAGGCGTGGCCGCGATACACCTCGGGACCCTTGGCCGCGTCGTACGCGTAGATGGGACGCCGCAGCATCTGCCGCGTATACCAGTCGGTGTTGAGCAGCGACGTATTGGCCACCAGCACGTCCTTGCGGACGCCCAGCACTTCCTGCGCGTACCACAGCGGGAACGTGTCGTTGTCGCCGACCGTCACGAGAATGCCGTACGGTTCGACGCTGTTGAGCAGGTCGGCCGCAAAGTCGCCGGTGTCCGTTTCGCCGTGGCGCGAGGCCGCGTTCCAGTTGCCAAACAGCGGCACGATCGCCAGCAGCAGGATCGGGGACGTCAGGCTCCAGTTGCGCGCGGTGGGCAGTTCGAGTTCCTCGCCGCCGAGCTTCACCGGTTTCGTGCCGAGCAGCGCCGCGAGTGATTCCCAGACGAAGACGAGGCCGAGTGCCGCCCACACGCTCCAGGCGGAGAATGACCAGAGGTAGAAGTAGTCGCGATCACGTACTTCGCGTTGCACGGTGTCCCCGAGGTCCGGCGCCTGGGAGTAGCCGTACTTGAAGTTCATGTAGTAGATGAGCAGCAGCGTCAGCGTGAACATCAGCGGCCCGAAGAAGGCGAAACTTCGGGGGTCGCGCTTGTAGTGCACCCAGCCGCCGAGTATTCCCAGCACGAGGAAGACCGCGGCGAGCGAGCCCTGCAGCCCCTGCATCTTCTGGTCGGGGTCGCGCAGCCACTGCCACTTGAAGTACAGCCACCACATGCCGACCTGGGCGCTGAACGGCGCCTGGCGCTCGCCCAACTCCGGCTTGCCGTACTGGCCGCGGTTGAAGTTGTACATGAACGCGTCCTTCGTGCCCGTCGAGAAGGTGCACGAGAGCTTGAGCCCGTCGCGGCAGGCGGTCGGCTCACCTTCGTTGATAGCGGGGAAGTGCGCGGCGCGAATGGGCTGCGTGGCAAACGGAGTGCCGCCGAGCACGAGCGCGCCGGCGCAGGCCAGCAGGAGCTTCCAGCGCAAGATCGTGCGTGGGCGGCGGATGAGCACCGCCAGCCCAACGGCCGGCGCGGCCAGCAGGCCGGCCATGTGGTTGGCGTAGCCCAGGCCGCAGACGAAGGCGATGAGCACGAGCACACGGTCCGGGGCCGGGCCGTCGGGGTCGTCGCACCAGCGCACCGTCAGCCAGGCCGTGATGGCCATGCCGGCGAGCGACAGCGTGTACACCTTCTCGTTCACCACCGACTGCGCCCACACCGTGAACGCCGTCGAGCCGATGAGCACGGCGAGGGCGCCGCCCACGATGCGCTGCCAGCGCTGCTCGAGCCAGCCCACCAGCACGCGCTCGGTGATCAGGAACCACATCGCCGCCGAGACGGCGCTGGAGATGGCGGCCATCAGGTTGATGCGCATCGCCACGGTGGGCGCGATGGGCAGGATCGAGAAGACGCGTCCGATCAGGACGAACAGCGGATTGCCCGGCGGGTGCGGAATGCCGAGCGTGTACGCCGCCGCGATGTACTCGCTGGTGTCCCACATCGCCGTGTCGGGCGACAGGGTGACGAGATACAGCAGGAACACCACCACGCCCGCGATGCCGGCGGCGAGGTAGGACGGGCGATAGTCGAGATCGGAACTCTGGGCGGTCGACGCCATCGGACTCGGGACGAAGTTGGCTTGCGGACAACCTGTAAATATCGGCGCGCGGGCCGCGCAGGGGGAAGGGGACGAGCGCTCGTTTGACACCGCCAGCGGGGCGAAAGTTGCGGCAGCTGCCGCCCGCGCGGCGCGCCCGCCACCGCCGCAACGGCTAGTGCCGGAAGAGCCGCTGCCCGGTGAAGACCATTGCGATGCCGTGCGCGTCGGCCGCCGCGATCACCTCGGCGTCGCGGACGGAGCCGCCGGGCTGCACGATGGCCGTCACGCCCGCCGCCGCTGCGTGGTCCACGCCGTCGCGGAATGGGAAGAAGGCATCGGAGCCCAGCGCTGCGCCCTGCGTGGCATGTCCGGCACCCTGCGCCTTGTGCACCGCCAGGAAGGCAGCGTCCACGCGGGACATTTGCCCGGCACCGATGCCGATGGTCGCGCCGTCGCGACAGAGCACGATGGCGTTGGACTTCACGCACGCCACCGCGCGCCAGGCAAAGAGCAGGTCCTGCCGCTCGGCCGCCGTCGGCGCCCGCTTGGTCACTACGGTCCAGCCGGCGTCGTCGAGGACGGTCGGCGCCTTGTCCTGTACCAGCACGCCGCCACGCACGCGCTTCACGTCGAGCGCGCCCGGCCGCTCCGCCGCCCGGCCCTCGAGCAGGCGCAGGTTCTTCTTGGCGCCGAGGATGTCCACCGCCTCCGGCGCGAATGCCGGCGCCACGATGCACTCGACGAACAGCGACGCGATGGCGTGCGCCGCGGCGGCGTCCACCGGGACCGTAAAGGCGATCACCGAGCCGAACGCCGACACGGGGTCGCAGGCCAGCGCCTTCTGGTACGCCTCGAGCGCCGTCGCGCCGGTCGCCAGGCCGCACGGCGTGGTGTGCTTCACGATGGCGCAGCAGCACTCCCCGGCAAACGGATCAATCGCGAGCAGGGAGCCCTCGAGGTCAAGGAAATTGTTGAAGCTGAGTTCCTTGCCGCCCTTCTGCACGAGGCCGTTGAGGCCGGCGCCCGGGGCATCAACGTAAAACGCCGCCTGCTGGTGCGGGTTCTCGCCGTAGCGCAGCGACTGCGCCCGCTCGACGGCGAGCGACAGCCGGGCGGGAAAGCGGTCGCCCGCCTGCGCGGCGAACCAGCCCGCGATCGCGGCATCGTAGGCCGCGGTGTGCGCGTACACCTTGCCGGCCAGTTCGCGGCGCAGGGCCAGCTGGTCGCCGCCGGCGCGCAGCGCGTCGGCCACGCGACCGTAGTCGGCGGGGTCCACCACCACCGTGACCGCCGCAAAGTTCTTGGCCGCCGAGCGCAGCATGGACGGCCCGCCGATGTCGATCTGCTCAATCACGTCCTCGGGCGAGACGCCGGCGCGCGCCGCTGTTTCCCGGAACGGATAGAGGTTCACTACCACGACGTCGATGGGGGCGATGCCGTGTTCGGCGATGACGGTCATGTGTTCCGCGACGTCGCGGCGCGCCAGCAGCCCGCCATGCACCACGGGGTGCAGCGTCTTCACCCGCCCGTCGAGCATTTCGGGGAACTGCGTCACGTCACTGATGTCCGCCACCGTCAGGCCCGTGGCGCGCAACGCCTTGGCGGTGCCGCCGGTGGAGACGAGCTCGAAGCCGAGCTCGGCCAGGATCGTGGCGAACTCGGCGAGGCCGGACTTGTCGCTGACGCTCAGGAGGGCACGGGGCATGGTCATGAATGCGGACGGAGATACTGGACGGTGACGCGGACGCGGAATGCAAACGTGATGCGAAATGGCGATGTCGTACGGCGAACAACGTACAGCGTACAGCGTAAAGCGTCGTTTCCCCTCATGAAGCAAACGGGTGCCCACCCCCCACGACACTGAACGCCGAAAACCCGTACGGCAGCGCCCC
>JBBQZD010000191.1:0-5708 GCA_038208045.1 Gemmatimonadales bacterium
CTTGTGCGTCATACGGTCGCCCAGCGCCACGCGCTCGAGCGCGCTGGCGGCGCGTTCCTTGCGCTCCTTGGCCCCCAGACCGGCGTACACCAGCGGCAGCTCGACGTTGTGCAGCGCCGTGGCGCGCGGCAGCAGGTTGAACGTCTGGAAGACGAAGCCGATTTCCTTGTTCCGCACGCGGGCGAGCTCGTCGTCCTTCATGTTCGAGACGAGCGCGCCGTTCAGCCAGTACTCGCCCGCGTTCGGCGTGTCGAGGCAGCCGACGATGTTCATGAGCGTCGACTTGCCGGACCCCGACGGGCCCATGATGGCCACGTACTCGTTGCGGCGAATGGCGATGTCCACCCCGCGGAGCGCGCGCACGATCTCGCCGCCCATGTCGTACTCGCGCTTCACGCCGCGGGTCACGATGACCCAGTCATGCCCGGGAGTGACCCCGGGCTGGCCGGTGACGACCTGTCGTTCCGCGGTGGTGCTCAGCGGCGCTTCGTACTCGTGCTGGCTCACGACTTCTTCTCCCCGGCCTTCAGGTCCGGCTGCTTGGTTTCGCGGACGGTCGCGCCATCCTTCAACTCGCGAATGGCCTGGTAGGTGCCACCCACGATCTTGTCGCCTTCCTTGAGGCCGGTCAGGACCTCGAAGTACTTCTCCCCGGCGATCCCTACCTTTACGGGCCGGAAGCTCACTTTGTTGGTCGCGTCCACCACGAACACGCCCTCGACGTCCTTCTTGCCCACCTGCTTGACCGGCGCCTTGCTGGTGGGCACCGAGTCCTTGCTGTTCAGCGTTTCGTTTTCGCGGACCGTCAGGGCGATGATCGGGATCGACAGCACCTTGGCCCGGGTGTCGGTGACGACCTTGGCCGTGGCCGAGAAATCCTGGCGCGTGTCGGTCGGCGGGTTGAGGACGCGGATCTTGACCTCGTAGTCAATGGCCTGGTCGCCCTGCGACGTCGCCGAGGCGCCACGGACGGAGCTGTGCGCGATCTCCACCACCCGGCCGACGAATGTCGTGTCGGGGAAGGCGTCGACCTGGATGATGGCCGAGTCGCCGACCGAAATGCGCGACACGTCGGTCTCGTCGACCTTCACGAGCGTCTCGAGGACGCTCATGTCGGCGATGGTCATGAGCGTGGCGGCGTCACGGTTCAGCGTGCCCTGGATGGCCGTCTCGCCATTCTCGACGTTCAGGCGCGTCACCCGCCCCGACATGGGAGCGTAGATGGTGGTGCGCGTCAGCTGCCAGCGCGCGTCCTTCAGCGATGCCTCGGACTGGCGCACGTCCTGCTGCGCGGCCTCGAGGAGCGCCTTGTTGACTTCCATGGTCGTCTTGAGCTGCTCGAACTGCTCATCGCTGATCAGCGCGGCGTTGGTCTTTCGGATGTCGGCCGAGCGCTGGTAGTTGCGCTCCGCCTGGAGGAGATTGGCCTGCGACTGGGCCAGCCGGGCGCGGGCGTTGGCCAGCGCGGCCTCGTTGCGCTGCACCTGCGCCTCGTACTGCTGCGGGTCGATCTGCAGCAGGAACTGGCCCTGCGTGACCATGTCGCCTTCCTTCACCGCGAGGCGGACGATGCGCCCGGAGATGTCGGCTGACAGGTTGACCTTGGTGCGCGGCGTCACCTGCCCGCTGGCGGTCACGGAGGCCACGAGGTCGCGCTTCTGCACGGTTTCGAAGCGCACCTCGACGCCCTTCTGCTTTGCCTTCTGCACCTGCAGGTAGCTGATGCCGCCAATGGCGAGGACGACGACGCCGCCGAGGATCCACTTGGTACGCTTGGTCATGATCGGTCTCTAGTTAGCGGAGGGGTCGGCCCACCGCGTTTTCCAGCGCGGCCCAGGCACGGTGATAGTCGTAGACGGCGCCGATGCGATCGGTGGACGCCCGTTCGAAGTCATTGCGAGCCTGCACCAGCTCAACGAAGGTGCTGGCCCCCACGCGGTAGCGCTCCTGCGCCAGCGACAGGGCTTCCTGCGCCGCCGCCGTGTTCTGGTCCTGCAGACGGACCGTGCGATAGGCGGCCTGCAACGACGTCCACGACGACGTCACGTCGGCCGTCAGCTGCAGTTCCTGCTTGCGCACGTCAAGACGGGCGTTGTCGCGCGCCACCTGCGCCTCTTGCACGCGCTGCTCGCGGCCGAAGCGATCGAACAGCGGCAGCGAGAACCCGAGCGAGAGGTTGTACGGGCTCGACGTGAACTCGAACGGGAACACCTTGTTGCCGTCGCGCAGGGCCTGCGCCTGGGCGTCGGTGAAGCCGATGGCGTTGCACTTCGCGATGGTGGTCGGGAGCCCCGCGCCGCGGCGCAGCGAATCGGTCGTCAGGCAGCCGGCCCGGCTGGCCAGCGCGCTGCCGCGCGCCTGGTCGACGAGCAGTTCGGCGTTCTTGTACTGGTTGGTGTAGCCGCCCAACTGCGCGCCGATGGACATGGTCGGGGTGTAGGCGCTCTTGGCGCTGCGCACCCCTGCCTGCGCGGCCTGCTGCCGCTGCTGGTAGGCCTCCAGCGTCGGGTTGTTCTTGCGCGCCATCTCCATCAGCTGGCCGAGCGCAAAGGTTGGCTCGGTGGCGGAGGTCAGCGGTTGCAGCGTCACGGGGCCGGGCTGGGCCACGCCAAGCTGCTGGAACAGCTTCACGAGCTCGACGGTTGCCGTGTTGTGCGCCTTGAGCCCGGCCACCTGCTGCTGCCCGACGGCCACCTCGGAGCGCTTGACGTCGAGCGTGGTCGCGGCGCCGACCCCGGCGCGCGCCCGCGCCAGCTCGAGGTCGAGCTGCACCTTGTTGAGCAGCGAGTCCTGGAGTTCGGCGTTCGCTGTCGACTGCAGGGCCGTGAGGAACTGGCCGACCACCTGCGTGCGGAGGCCGAACTCGGCGGCCAGCACGTCGGCGTCCGCGGCGTCCACGTTGGCCTTGGCGCGCCGCAGGTCGGACAGCGTCGCGGCCGACAACCTGACGCCGAAGTTGAGCCCCCAGTTGCTCGAAATGATGTCGGAGGTCGCGCCGAACGCGATGCCGCCGAAGGTCTCGGGCTTGCCCTGGCGATAGCCGGCGCTGAGCGACGCGTCGGCGCTCGGCAGGAAGGCGCCGTACGCCGTCCGGAGGGCGGCCGCGGCGCGCGTGCGCCCCGACATGGCCTGCTGGAAGGCGGGGTTGTTCTTCTTCGCGATGCCGATGGCGTCATCGAGGGTCAGCGAGCCCGGCACCGCGGTCTGTGCGGTGGCACTGGCGGCAAATCCTGTCACGACAAGGGCAATCAACAGTGTGCGCATGGCAATGAAGTCCGAGCTGGGGTACGGGGGGACGTACGCGCGAGGCGGGCGGGAGGTTTCAGCCCGCCGAAGCGGCGCATCGGCCGACGTGGCACGCGTGTCCGTGGGTGGCCGGCCCGTCGCGCGGACCACTCAGCGGGCGGACGGTTGCGGCGCGTCGTCGCGCACGGCCACCAGGTTCAGCGCCGGCTCGACGACCTTGAGCAGGCGGCCGTTGCGGTCCACCCATACCTCGCGGCTGGCGCCGCCGCCCGCCTCGTGCACGATGAACTTCCGCGCCTCGACGCTCTGCAACGCGATGGCCACGCGATCCGCTCCGGCGTCCTCGACGGTCAGCGTCACCACAAGGCCCCGCGACGGGACCATGGCGGGGATCGAGGCGCCGCCGCCGCGCGCCACGACGAACCCGAGGAGGTGCATGACGCCATCCTCCACCAGCAGGGTGCCGGCCGGCAGGATCAGCTCGCGCGCCGACTCGCCGTCGCTGTGCACGGCGCGTGCGCTCAGGCGACGGCCCAGCACCTCGGCCCGGTACGTCTCCGTGGTGGCGCCGCCCACGATGGTCTTGGCCTGGAACTTGGCCGGCCATCCGACGGAGTCCGCACTCAGGTCCACCGTCCGGCGTTGGGCGCCGAGCACCACGACGCCACGCGTGAGCGTCTCGAACGCACCCGCGGTGGTGGGGACATGCCGGATGGAGAAGTCTTCGCGGCCCACGCGGCTGCCGTTGCGGGTGACCGTGAAGCTCCCTTCGTCGGCCACGGTACCCTGGCCCGCCGCGACTTGGGCGGCGGTGAGCGACGCGATGACGAGCAGGCGCATGCGAATCATTGGCATCCTTGTAAGATAGACGGTGGAGTCCTGCTCGTCATCTTACACCCGCCCGGAGGGGAGGTCCGTCGCCACCGGTCCGCCGGCGGGGTATTATCCCTCGCGCGTGCCGACTCGAGACCCTTCGCCCATCCGCCCGGCCCTTCCGGCCTGGCCGCCGCTCGCGCCGCTGGCGTGGCCGGCGGCGGCGACGGCCGTGCTGTGGTCGGCCGCCGCGTGGATCCGCACGGCCGCGCCGTGGTGGCTGTGGGCGTGCGGGCTGGCCGTGGTTGTCGCGATGCCGGCCTGGGCCCGTTCGGGGCGGGGCCGGCGGCGCACGGGCCACGGGCGCGAGCTGCTGTTTCTGCTGGTGGCGGTGCTGTTCGTCGCCGAGGGCATCCGCGCCCGGCACGAACGCGTGACGCGCGAGGCCGACTGGAGCGCGTGGAGCCGTGCGGCCACGGCGCGGGCGACCGAGCGGTTTGCGGCGCGCATCGAGGCGACCGCCGTGGAACTGCGGGCCGCGGCCACGGCGGCCGTGGCGGGCAACGAGTCGACCGCGGCGACGTGGGACGTCCTGGCCGCTCAGGTGGCCGGGCATCCGGAGCGCGCGGTGCTGCGCGCGCGGGGCGGGCGGCTCGACGCCTGGGCGGGGCGGCTGTCGGTTCCGCTCGACTCGCTGCCGGCCTCCCACGGCGTGCTGGCCACGCCCTTTTATCTGGCGCTCTATGCCGTGGAGCGGCGCGGCGATGTGACGGCAGTGGCCAGCGCGCTGCTGCATGCGGAGCGCCCCGCCGACCGGCTCACGCACGCGCTCGACGCGGTGGTGCCACGCGCCGCGGGGGTGGCCGGCTATGACTTCCTGCCCGCCACGCTCGCCAGCGATTCCGCGCGCCTCATCCGCGTGGAGGGGGACGCCGTTCTGGCCGTGCACGCCGTGGTCCTGCCACCCGAAATGGTGGCGATGGAGGCGCTGGAGCACGCGCAGGTGCGCAGCGGCGTCCTGATTGGCGTGCTGGCGCTGCTGTTCATCGCGACGGCGTGGCGGCGCGAGTACCGGCTGCGGACGCGGTTGTCGGCGCTGGCCGTGGTGGTGGCCGCCATCGCCGTGCTGCCGTTGGGCGCCTACTCCAACGCCTCACGCTGGTTCGATCCCGGCCTCTATTACACGTCGGTGCTTGGACCGTTGAGCGCCAATGTGGCGGCGCTCGCCGGCGTCAGCACGCTCGCGCTGATGGCGCTGTTTGCGGTGCTGCGGGGCGCGACGCGGCCGCGACGCCGATGGGTTTCACTGGTCGTGCTGGCCGTGGTGGCGACCGTGGGGCCCTTCCTGCTCCGGGACATCGCGCGCGGCATTCGCGTGCCGTGGAGCGGCATCCCGACGTCGCTCTGGCTGGCGTGGGAGGTACCGCTCTTTCTCGCGGCCTTCGGCGTGCTGCTGCTTGGCATCACGGCCGGACAATCGGGCCTTGGGCGCTGGCGTGGGTTGCCGGGATGGCTGGCACCGCTCATCGCGGGGGTCTCGGCGCTGCTGGCGCCGCCCCTGCTGGCGGCGCCGGCCCGGCTGCCGGGCTGGTATCCAGCACGCTGGATCGCGGCCCGTGTGGCGCTGGCACTCACGCGAAGGGCGCGGC
>JBBQZD010000192.1:0-5647 GCA_038208045.1 Gemmatimonadales bacterium
GGGCCCGGCACCCCGAGGCGCTCTTCGTCAACCTGATGCCGAGTGCCATCGACGATCCGCTCGCCACGCTGGCGCATACGGTGGACAGCATCGACCACCTGGGCCTGTCGCATGATCGCGTCGTCTTCGAGGTCGTCGAGAGCGAGCACGCCCCTGACATCGTGCACCTGCGCGGCCTGCTCGCCACGTACCGGGATGCCGGTTTTCGGGTCGCGCTCGACGATGTGGGCGCCGGCTACTCCTCGCTCAACCGCCTGCATCAGCTGCGCCCCGACTTCGTGAAGCTCGACATGGACCTGGTGCGGGGCGTGGATCGCGACCCCTACAAGGCGTTGATCGCGCGCAAGACCATCGAGATTGCCACGGAACTGGGCATTGCCACCATCGCCGAGGGGGTCGAGACCCCGGGTGAGCTGGAGTGGGCGCGCGCACATGGTGCGGCCTACGTGCAGGGGTACGCCTGCGGCATGCCCAGCGACCCCGTGTTCGGGCAGGGCTGACCGCCGCCGAAACGTCCGGGGCGCCGTCGCCGTACGGTAGCCGCAACCCCAATCCTGGAGTCGTCGCGATGTTCGCCCTGCTTGCCCGCCTGATCGTGCTGCGCCCGCTGCTCGGCATCGCCGTGCTCGGCATCCCGGTGCTCGCCCTTGTTGCCATCGGGCTCGCGACCGTGGTTGCCCTGAAGCTGCTGCTCTTCGTCGTGCTCCCCCTCGTGCTCGTGGTCTGGCTGGTCAAGTCGGTGTTCAAGCCGCACGACGCCACGATTCAGACGGACGTCTAGCACACCGCGCCGGACACACCGCGCCGGACGCTGGCGCGGGCGCGCGCCGCCAGGCATCCTCCCCCGATGCTGACGCGCCTCATCATCGCCGCCTTCGTCCTGTCGTGCACGGCCATCGCCGGCGCGTACGCGCTGGCCTTCCTGCCGGCGGGCGCGCCCCCGCTCGCCGCGTGGGGCCTCGCGCTTGGCAGCGCCGGCGTGCTCGCCGCCGTCATGGCGCTCGGCGCCGCGCGGCACGGCCGCCTGCGCCCCATTCCGCTTGCCGCCGCGATCCTCACCTTCCTGACGGTCGCCGGTGCGTTTGCCGCCGCGCTCCTGCTGCCGCCGAATGAGGGCAAGGCGGCCGTGCTCGTGCTCGGGTTTCCGCTGCGCACGGCCATCGTGCTCTACGGGGTCGGTGTCGTGCCCATGCTCTTCCTGCCCGTGGCCTACGCGCTGTCGTTCGACGACGACACGCTCACTGAGGCCGATCTCGAGCGCGTGCGGCGTGCGGCCAGGGAGCGCCAGGCGTGAGGGCTTGGCTGCTGCTGCAGGCGGGGGCGCCGGCCATGCGCCATCCCGTCATCCTCGCCATAGCCGTCGGCTATTTCCTCGTGGTTGGCGCCATCGGCGTCTGGGCGGCGCGACGCACCCGGAACGCCAGGGATTTCTTCGTGGCGGGGCAGGGCATCGGCATCGTGCCGCTCGCCATCGCGGCCATGGCATCGACGCTGTCGGGCTTCGCCTTCATCGGCGGACCGGGGCTCGTCTACTCGGTCGGCACCGGTGCCGTCTTCCTCGTCCTCTCGGCGTCGATCACCAACACGCTGGGCGCCTGGGTGCTGGCCAAGCGCATGCGCCTGCTCGGCGAGGCGCGCGGACTGATCACGATTCCCGACGCGATCGCCGCGCGCTTTCGCTCGCCGGCGGCGCAGGGGCTCAGCGCCGTCGCCATGCTGGTGGCGATCGTCGGGTACATGGCCACGAACTTCCTGGCCCTCGGGCTCGTGATTGACGCGATGTTCGGCACGGGCCTGTCGCTCGGTGTCTGGCTGGCGATGCTCGTCACGCTGTCGTACACGGTGACGGGCGGCATCCTCGCCGGCGTCTACACCGACCTGTTCGAGGGGCTGGTGAAGACGGTCGCCTCGGTGACGGTCTTCTACTTCGTGCTGCAGGCCGGCGGCGGCATGGCGGGCATCTCGCGCGCCATCACGGCGGTGGATGCGACCTTCCTCGGGCCGTGGGGAAAGCTTCCGGCGCTCTCGGCGTTGTCGCTCTTCTTCGTTTTCGGGCTCGGCTCGCTTGGCCAGCCGCACATCGCGCACAAGTACTACATGCTCAAGGATCCGCGACGGCTCAAGTGGTATCCAATGCTGATGAGCCTGGCGATGTCGCTCACGCTGCTGCTGTATGTCGGGGTCGGGCTGGCGATGCGCGCGAAGGTCGCGAGCGGCGCGCTGCCGCCGCTCGTCCGCGCCGATGACGCCACGCCGGCCTTCGTGCTGGCCTTCACGCCGAGCGCGGTGGCCGGGCTGGTGTTCGCGGGCGTCATCGCCGCCGGGATGAGCACGGTGAATTCGTTCATGAACATCGGGGCGGCGGCGCTGACGCACGACCTGCCGCGCGCCTTCGGCCGGCGGGTCGGCAACGAACTTCGATGGGGGCGCATCTGGACGCTGGTGCTGTCGCTGGTGGCCGTGGTCGTGGCGCAGTTCTCCGGCACGCTGGTCGCGTTCCTGGGCATCTTTGGCTACGGTCTGTTCGCGTCCACGTTGGTGCCGGCGCTCGCGATCGGGCTGAACTGGCAAGGGGCGACGCGCGAGGGCGCCGTGGCGTCGATCGCCACGGGGCTGACGCTGACGCTGATGCTCGAGACGCTTGCGTACTTCAGGGTGTTCTCGCTGCCGGCGGGGGTGACGGTGAGCGGCCTGTCGCTGCTGCTGTCGCTGCTCGTCTTTTTCGCCGTGTCGTGGTTCACGCGCGCGCGCGCAGCGTCGCAGCTCGACAGCGACATCCGGGTAGTGATGGAAGTCTAGACCCGTGGCGGGGCGAGAAGCCCGCAGCCCGACATGAGAGGGGTCGTCTCTCGATAGCGCGCTCGCGGTTCACGCATGTTGACAAGTGCTTCACGTAGGCAAACAAATGTTTCTATTCGGTCTGTAACTCGTTTTAGCCAAACCTTTTGAGAAATCGTGAATTCGGAGTACCAAGTGTGGATATTCCGGACGCCTACGGCGAGTCGCGGCCGGCGCTTAGCGCTTAGCGCATGGCGCATGGCGCACGACGTTCGGCGTAAAGCGTAAAGCGTAAAGCGTAAAGCGTAGAGCGTAGAGCTTCATCATCCTGCCTGTCGTTACCGCAGCACCGCCTTCGCGATCGTCTGCAGCTGCATGTTGCTCGTCCCTTCGTAGATCGCGCCGATCTTGGCGTCGCGATAGAACTTCTCCACCGGATAGTCCTTGGTGTAGCCGTAGCCGCCGTGCAGCTCCACGGCCAGGGACGTCACCCGCTCGCAGACCTGCGACGCGTACAGCTTGGCCATCGCGCCGGTGACCGCGATGTCGTGGCCGGCATCCTTCAGGCGCGTGGCGTTGTACACCATCAGGCGCGCGGCCTCGAGCTCCGTGGCCGCCTGCGCCACCTGGAACTGGATGCCCTGGAACTCGCGCAGCGCCCGGCCGAACTGCTGGCGCTCCTTGAGGAACGCCACCGCGGCGTCGAGCGCCCCCTGCGCGTTGCCGATCATCTGCGCGCCAATGCCGATGCGTCCCTCGTTCAGCGTCTCGATGGCGACCTTGTACCCCTGGCCGACCGGGCCGAGCACATTGGCCGCGGGCACGGGGACATTGTCGAAGATCAGCTCCGTGGTGCTCGACGCCCGGATGCCGAGCTTCTCCTCCTTCTTGCCCACGGAGAACCCACTGAAGCCGCGCTCGACGATGAAGGCCGTGACCCCCTTGTAGCCCTTGGCCGGGTCGACGGTCGCGAACACGATGAAAAACCCGGCCTCGGCGCCATTGGTGATCCACATCTTGCGGCCGTTCAGCACCCACGAGCCGTCGGCCTGCTTGGTGGCGCGCGTCTGCATGGCGAACGCGTCGCTGCCCGACGAGGCCTCGGAGAGCGCATACGCACCCACCAGGTCGCTGCACAGCCGCGGCAGGTATCGCTTCTTCTGCTCGTCCGTGCCGTACGTCAGCATCGGGAAGAGTACCAAGGTGTTCTGCACGTCCACCATGATGGCGGCGGCCGCGTCGGCCTTGCTGATCTCCTCGACGGCGATCGTCACCATCATCAGCGACCCGCCGGCGCCCCCGTACTCCTCGGGCACCTGGATGCCCATCAGGCCGAGCTCGAAATACTTGGGGATCAGCTCGGGGTCGAGCTGCGCGGCGCGCTCCATGGCCTGCACGCGGGGGCGCACCTCGCCGGTGGTGAAATCGGCGACGGCGTCGCGGAATGCGAGCTCGTCATCGGACAGGACGGTCAGCGGGGGGCGCTGGGAGTTCGTGTCGGAGGTCATGGGATAATCTTAGCGAGAAGCAGGTGCGGCACGCGACCGGCCGCGAGCGATCCCGCCCCGCGCCGGTTCGCCAGCCAAACCGCCCGGCGGCGCCACCTCTCACGAGGCGGCACCGCCGGGCGGCAGGCATTCGGAGCGGCTACGGTCAGTGCATCGAAATCGACCCGCCGCCGAGTGGCGTGGTGGGCGCTGCGGTCACCGCGTCACCCATCTGGCTGTCGTACACCACGGCGTTGGTGGCCCGGTTCCAGATCTTGAGCCGCAGCCGGTCCACGCCGCCACCACCCGCGGCCTTGCCGTCGTTGGCCGTGAGCTGGAAGACGAACTCACCGGACACGCCGTTCAGCGTGCCGCGCCCCTGCACGCGCGCCACCGCGCCGGACACGACCATCCAGTCGAGCGTCCGGGCGTCGAAATCGATGCCGGCGGCGTTGAACTTGGCCTTCACGCTGCCCTTGGGTGCCGTCGCGCCCTTGTCGTACTTCACGTTCATCTCGACGGTCGTCTTGCCGGTGCTGGCTGCGCATCCGGCGTTGAGCTGGCACGAGCCGGCCGGCGAGGTGATCCACGTGCCGCCCGTCAGGAAGCCCGCGTTGACGTCGTACACCGCCACGTGGCTGAAGCTCTGCACCGACGTCAGGCCACCGTTGTCCCGGAGTGTCACGGTGATGGTATAGAGCCCTGGCGTGGTGTAGCTGTGCGAGGCGGTGGTGGTGCCGCTGCCACTCACTTCGCTGATCGAACCGGCGCTGCTGAAGCCGTCGCCCCAGTTGACGGTCGCGTCATGCGTGTCCGCGGTCCCGACGTCGGTGAACGACGCGGAGATGCTGACCGGGGTGCCCACCGCCTGCGGGTCGGTGGGCGCGGTGATGGCGCCGAGCACCGGCGCCACGTTGACGACCGTCAGCGGGCTGAAGCTCTGCGCCGTCGCGAGGCTGCCATCGTCGGTCACGGTGACCGTGATGGTGTACGACCCTGGCGTGGGATAGACGTGCGAGGCGGCGACGCTGCCGCTGCCGTTCAGTTCGCTCACCACGCCGTTGCTGCTCGTGCCGTCGCCCCAGTCGACGACCGCGCTGTGCGTGTCACCCGCGGCGTCGGTGAAGGGCGCCGAGATGGCGACCGCGGAGCCCTGCGGCTGCGGTGCGGACGGCGCCACCACGGCGCCAAGTACCGGTGCCACGTTGGCCACCGTCGCCGTGGTGAACACGGTGTCCACCAAGGCGTCGTTGTCGGTCACGATCAGGCGCACGGCGTACGTGCCGAAGTGGCCATAGGTGTGCTGCGCCGTGGATCCGGTGCCGGTGGCGCCGTCGCCGAACGTCCACTGATACGCGGTGATGGTGCCGTTCGGGTCGAGC
>JBBQZD010000193.1:0-5646 GCA_038208045.1 Gemmatimonadales bacterium
AGAAGCGCCGCGAGGCGCTCGCGGTGGGGGCGGCGCTTGGCGCCGAGGTGATGTTCGGGCCGTACAAGGATGGCGAACTGCCCAACGATGAGGAGGTGCGGCGCTACGTGGCGGACGTCATTCGCCAGGTGAAGCCAACGCTCATCATCACGCACTGGAAGGAGAGCATGCACAAGGATCACGCGCGCACCAGCGCCGTGGTGCAGGACGCCGTGCTGCTCGCGTCACTGCCGGGCGTGGTGACGGCCCATCCCGCGCACCGCGGCGTGCGCGCCGTCTGGTACGCGGACAACTGGGAGGATGCACCCGGCTTCGTGCCGTTCGTTTCCGTGAAGGTGAGCGCGTCGCTCGTCGGGTGGAAGGCCGCCGTCAGCGGATACGAGTTCGCGCACGGCGTGACCTCGGGCTTCCCCTACATCGACTACTACACGGCGCTCGCTACGGTGCGCGGGGCGGTCGTGTTCAAGGGGGAAGCGGTGGCCTTCGCGGTGGAGCCGGAAGGCCGGCGGCGCGTGCTGGATTCGCTGCCGTAACCGCCGGCGGCGGAGCCGCTAACCGCCGCGCCGCCCGCCCTTCTTGACCTTGGTCGCCGGCATCACCACGGGCTGGTGCGGATCGGGCGTGTGGGCCTTCTCGGTCGCGAGTTCCGTCTTCGCGCCCAGTTTCACCGGGCGCTTGCTCGAGAAATCAGGAACGTGGACGTGATGTTTCTTCTTCATGGGATCCTCCTCGTGGGCGACGTCAGCGCGCCGGGCCGGCTCGCGCTGCGGCGCGCTCCCCTAAGTGTAGCACGCCGGCACCCCGGACGGGCGGGCGCCGGCGGGATTGCCGAACCGCGGGCGGGCACCGAAAATAGCGGGATGCCATCGGGGTACCTCTCCCTTCCATTCGCCTGGCTCGACCAGCGCAAGGCACGCACATGACGCACACGCCCATTCTCAGCGCGGACCTTCCCAAGCCGGTCGGCCCGTACTCGCCCGGCATGGCATTCGACCGTTTGATCTTCGTGTCAGGGCAGGGGGGCAAGCACCCGTCCACGGGGGCGATTGCCGCCGACACGGCCGCCCAGACCGAGCAGTGCCTGACGAACGTGCAGACCATCCTGCGTGCGGCCGGCTCCGACTTGCAGTATGTGCTGCGGTGTGGCGTCTTCCTGCTTGACATGAAGGAGTTCGCCGACATGAACGGCGTGTACCAGCGCATGTTCGGCGAGCACCGGCCGGCGCGCACCACGATTCAGGCGGCGGCGCTGCCGAGTGAGGGATTGCGGGTGGAGATTGACTGCGTGGCGTATCGGCCATAGCGGTCCCGCGGCACAGCAGGCGCAGGATGCAGGCTCCACGTGAACTCGAGGCACCGATGATGCGATTTCTTCGCCGAGCATGCGCACTGCCGCTGACCGCGGTCCTGACCGCGGTCCTGACCGCGGTCCTGTGCGCCGTCAGCGTCGCCGCGCAGCAGCCCGCGCGCCGGCCGGTCACCACGCTCCCCAGCGAAACGCCGGCGACGCTGACGCCGACCAACGACGGCTTCGACCACGTCCGTCGCGAGGTCATGATCCCGATGCGCGACGGCGTCAAGCTGCACACGGTGATCCTGGTGCCCAACGGAGCCAAGCGCGCGCCGATCCTCCTGACGCGCACGCCGTACAACGCCACCGAACTCACCACGCATGCGGCGAGCGCGCACCTCGGTCCCAACCTGAACGGGTACGACAACGCCCTCAACGTCATCATCGAGGGTGGGTACATCCGCGTCGTGCAGGACGTGCGCGGCAAGTACGGCTCCGAGGGCGACTACGTGATGAACCGCCCGCTGCGCGGGCCGCAGAACCCGACGGCGGTGGACCACGCCACCGACACGTACGACACCATCGAGTGGCTGGTGAAGAACATCCCCGAGAGCAACGGCAAGGTCGGCATCCTCGGCATCTCGTACGACGGATTTCTGCCACTGATGGCGCTGGTCAATCCACATCCCGCGCTCAAGGTGTCGGTGCCGATGAACCCGATGGTGGACGGCTGGATGGGTGATGACTGGTTCCACTACGGCGCGTTCCGCCAGCAGAACCTGCCGTACATCTACGAGCAGGTCGGCACCCGCACCAACGACGCCAAGTGGTGGACCACGCACTACGACGACTACGACCTGTTCCTGCAGGCAGGCTCGGCGGGCGAGCTGGCCCGGCGGCGCGGCATGGACCAGAACGGTTTCTGGAAGAAGGTCCTTGCCCATCCGACCTACGACGCGTTCTGGCAGGACCAGGCCATGGACAAGGTGCTCGGCGCGCTGCCGCTCACCATTCCGGTGATGCTCGTGCACGGTCTTTGGGACCAGGAGGACATCTACGGCGCATTGGCGGTCTTCAAGGCGATCAAGCCAAAAGACACCGCCAACGACAAGGTCTTCTTGGTGATGGGGCCGTGGTTCCACGGGCAGCAGATCCAGGACGGCTCCACGCTCGGCGCGCTGCGGTTCGAGACCAACACGTCGCTCACCTTCCAGCGGGAGGTGCTGCGCCCGTTCCTCGACCAGTACCTCACGGACGACGCGCCCCCGGCAAACATCGCCCCGGTGACGGCGTACGAGACCGGCACCAACACCTGGCGACGGCTGCCGTCGTGGCCCGCGGGCTGCGCGAGTGGCTGCCGGACGACGCCGACGCCGCTCTACCTCAACGCGGGCGCTCGGGCCAGCTTCGACGCGCCGGTTGCCGGCGCCGCGCCGTTCGAGGAGTACGTGTCCGACCCGGCCAAGCCCGTGCCGTTCCGCGCGCGGCCCATCATGCCGACCGGGTACGACGACGTGCGGACGTGGTGGCGCTGGCTCGTGGACGACCAGCGCGAGTTCTCGGGACGCACCGACGTCGTGTCGTTCGTGACGGACGCGTTGGCGTCGCCGACCAAGATCAGCGGCCAACCGATCGCGAATCTCATCGCCTCCACCGACGGCACCGACGCCGACTGGGTGGTGAAGCTCATTGACGTGTACCCGGACGAGGTCGCCGGACAGCCCCAGATGGGCGGCTACCAGCTCATGGTGGCGGGCGACATCTTCCGCGGCCGCTACCGCGAGAGCTTCGAGGTGGCCTCGCCGATCGCCCCGAACGAGCCGCTGCGGTACCGCTTCGCGTTGCCGGCGGCGAACCACGTCTTCCTGCCCGGGCACCGGATCATGGTGCAGGTGCAGTCGAGCTGGTTCCCGCTGTACGACCGCAACCCGCAGACGTTCGTGCCGAACATCTTCTGGGCGCAACCGGGCGACTATCGCAAGGCGGTGCAGCGCATCCACCACGCGCCGGGGCAGGCGAGCTTCGTGGAGCTGCCACTGGTGCGGACGCCGTAGCAGGCGCAGCACCGGCACGGCGCGTTGCCGCGGACGCCTTCCTGCGTTCCGACCCGCAAGGACTAGCCCGTTGGTGCGATAGGCACGCGACCGCGCGTCCGTTACTCATCCATGGTGCCCCCGCTCACGCGCGCCATTCCGGTGCGCGCGGGCGAGCGGCCAGTGCGGGAGCAGTCCCATGGAAGACAATTCAGTTGCCAACGACGAAGCCCGTCGGGTCGCGGGACACGAAGCCGTGAAAGCTCGCGTTGAAAGCGACGTGAACGCCGACATCGCGCAGCGTGGCGGGCGGACCGACGCCGTCCGGGACGAGAAGCTCGGCAAGGTGGCCGACGACCTGCGGGGCGGTGCGATCGAAGAGGTGGCCTCGCGCGACCGCGACGTCGCGCGCGCCCGTGGCGCGGCGCGCGGCTCGCAGGTGCTGGACTATCTCTTCTACCTCCTCTACGGCCTGCTCTCCATCCGACTCGTTCTGGCCATGCTGGCGGCGCGGTCGTCAAACGGCTTCGTGCAGCTCATCGAGGCCGTGACAAATCCGTTCTACGCGCTCTTCCGCGGAATCGTGCCGAGCCCGACGGTGGACGCCGGCTACACGCTCGTCGTGCCGATCATCGTCGCCATCGTGGCCTACGCGCTGCTGCACCTGGCGATCAACGGGTTCTTGCGAATGTTCGCCCATCGCAAGACCGAGATCTGAGGGGCGGCGCGATGTCAGAGGGAAAGCGGCACCTGCGCACCAGGATCACGCTCGGCGCGCTCGTCATTCTCGTGGCCATGATCGCGTGGGTGCTGCTGGGCACCACGATGATGCGGCGATGAACCTACGGCGCTCGCAGGGCGCGGGTCAGCGCCCGGTCGAGCGCGTTGGCGAAGGCCTGCTTGTCCTTGGCGCTGTAGGGGGCGCTCCCGCCGGTCTGCACGCCGATGGTGCGCAGCCCGTCCATGAAGTTGCGCACGGAGAGTCGCTCGCCGATGCTCTCTGGCGTGTACTCCTCACCCCGCGGGTCGATGACCACCACGCCCTTGGGCACGAGGAGCGCGGCGAGCGGAATGTCGGCGGTGACGGCTACGTCGCCTGATTGCGCGTGCTCGGCGATGTACGCGTCGGCCACGTCCGGGCCGCCATCCACGCGCACCGCGCTGAGCTGCGTGTAGCCCACGGGAAGCTGGAGACGCGAGTTGGCCACCAGCACGGTGTCGATCTTGCGCCGGTCGCACGCCCGGTAGCAGACGTCCTTCACGTCGCGCGGAGTGGCATCGGCGTCGAGCCAGAGTCTCATGGGCGCGCCGTGCCGCCCTCCACGAGCTTCGGCACCACGTAGAAATTCTCGTCCACGCGGAAGACCGACGCGTTGGGCAGGCGCACTGTGGCGCGCTGCCACGCGGTGGTCGGATGCAGCCACGCCATGTCGGGCCAGTCGAGCGTGGCCCGCACCGGCATGTCGAACCCGGGCACCGCCGACGCCCATCGGTAGAGCAGGGTGTCGCCCTCCACCTGATATTCGAACACCGGTACCATCGTCGTGCGCAGGTACTGGTCGAAGACCTTCGACAGGTCGGTGCCTGCGCGCTCGCTGATGTAGTGCTCGACCTCGCTCCCCATGACCGTGCGGTGCCAGAAGGTCGCGTTCAGACCGGTGAGGATGTCGCGCCACTTGGCGTCGTCATGCACGATCTGGCGGATGGTGTGCAGCATCTCGCCGCCCTTGGGATACATGTCGCCCGACCCCTGATCGTTGACGCCGTACGTCGCGATGATCGGGCGGTCGTTCCGGATGCCGCGCCGGTTGCCGACGATGTAGCGTGCGCCAGCGTCCTTGCCCAGCAGGCACTCGACGTAGATGCCCTCGGCGTAATTGGCGAAACTCTCATGCACCCACATGTCGGCGTTGTCCTTGGCCGTGATATTGTTGCCCCACCACTCGTGCGCACTTTCGTGCACGATGATGAAATCGAATGTGAGGCCCAGGCCGAGTCCGGACGAGTCGCGCTTGCGGTAGCCGTTCTGGTACCAGTTGCCATACGCCACGGCGCTCTGGTGCTCCATGCCGGGATTGGGAACCTCGATGAGCTTGTAGCCGTCCTCGTACCAGGGATACGGGCCGAACCAGTGTTCGAAGCACTGCATCATCGAGCGCGCCTGTGGCCACTGGCGCCGGGCGTTCGCCAGGTTGTAGTCGAGCGGCCAGAAATCCATCGTCAGCGGGCCCTTCAGGCCGTTATACGTCTCGCTGTAGTGGGCGTAGTGGCCCGCGGCGACGGCGATGGCGTAGTTGTTGATGGGGTTCACGACGAACCACT
>JBBQZD010000194.1:0-5585 GCA_038208045.1 Gemmatimonadales bacterium
GTGCCGGCGATGGCGGCGTGCAGGCGGCGGGCGAGTGCGACCGGAACAAACGGGTCGCACGCGCCGTGGAGTACCACGGTGGGCGCGCGGATCGCGCCGAGGTCGAGCGAGGCCGTTTCGTCGGGGCGCTGCGCGGCGACGAGTGCGAGCAGGGCGTCACGACCGCCCGGCTGCGCGAACGGACGAAGGAAGACGTCGAGCGCATGCCGTCCCTCGGGTCGGTCGGAAAATCCGCGGCCCAGCGCCGCGTAGGCCTCGCCCGCGACGAGCGATGCGGGCAGCCGGCGCGCGAGCCCCGAGAGCGACCGGGCGAGCCGCGTCGACCATCGCGGCCAGGCGTCGAGCCCGACACTGCTGACGAGCGCGAGGCGCGTCACCCGGGTCGGCGCGTGCACGGCGATCCACTGCGCCACGGCGCCGCCCAGATCGTGCCCCACCAGGCAGGCCGCGGGCACGTGCAGTGCGTCGAGCACGGCCAGCGCACGCCGCGCGTGCGACGAGACCGACACGGCCGAAGTCCCCGGCCGGTCGCTGCGGCCGTATCCGAGCTGGTCGAGCACGATGATCCGGTGCCCGGCGGGCAGTCGGGGCACGACGTCGGCCCACA
Organism: Gemmatimonadales bacterium; assembly: GCA_038208045.1. Classification (GTDB taxonomy): domain Bacteria; phylum Gemmatimonadota; class Gemmatimonadetes; order Gemmatimonadales; family Gemmatimonadaceae; genus PNKL01. The sequence goes on from JBBQZD010000194.1 coordinate 608, forward strand.
CGTGTGAACTCGATGGAAAGCCGTGGAGCAGCAGCAACGGCTCTCCGGAGCCCCGCGTGCCGGCCGCGTAGTAGTAGAGCCGCCCGCCATCGAGGTCGAGGAATTCGCCGCGCATCCGCGCAATTCATCCCACGAACTCGCTACAAGCAAGTGGGGGTGGAACACTGAAAAACTCTGGCGCTTTCGCACAAAACGGGTATAGTTACGCTTTACCATATTGATGCGATTCAAGACTCCGACGCATATCCCATTGCTTTGCAATGAGTTAGAAGGGGGCAACGAGAAGTGACTTCACCCGTGCTGCCAACGGTTCCGCTATTCGCTCCGCCACCGCCACCGCCCTCCGCGGTGGTTTTCCCGCTGCGCTGGCTGATCGAGAATGCGACACTACCAATACAGTATCGCGCCATCATCGACGTAGCCAAGATCGGAGACCAGCTTCCGGACGCGTATGCGAACGCGCCCTACTACCACCGCCCTGCGGTTGAGATTGCGGTCCGGCAGTCGTACGACGGAACCTGGAACAAGTCGATGCTTGCGCTGCCGGGTCGCTCGGCGCAGCCGTACGACGGGCTGGGGACGATCCACGCCGTGCGCCGCCTGCTCGAGTTCGGCTGGGACAAGGACTCGCCGGCGGTCTATCAGGCGCGCCGCGTCCTCTTCCGCTTGCTCGCCGAGGACGAGGATCCCGCGCAGTTGTACGAGTTCCAGCCCAAGCCGGGCAAGTCGCTGGAGCCCGAGGTGTCAAAGCACCTGCGCCAGATCCTGCGTGAAGCGGCCGGCGCTACGCTGGCGCAGGCGGGCTTCGAAGGTGATCCGCGCGTGCGCGGCCTGGCCCGGCGCACGCTCGAGCGCATCAACGACTTCCTGATGTCCCCGCTCGGGCAGAAGCCCTGGATGCGCGTGGGCAATCAGCAGGTGCTGCATCCGGAGGCCTGTCCGCCGAGCATGTACGCCCTGCAGATGCTGGCGCATATGCCCCTGTTCCGCAGCGAGTACTACACGACGATGGAGGCGCTGTACGAGTACCTCACGCGTGCGTTGCCGAGGCAGGACGCGGTGCAGATGGTCGGCAAGAAGATGCTGCCCGTCGACCATCTGGTGCTTGGAGACCTGCTGCCGCATCGCAACGCCGTGGACGCCGACATCCCCATGGCGCTGGCCTGGCTCGAGACGATGGCGCGCATGAACTTCCTGCGCCGCAACGAGAACTGGTCCAAGATGTTCGAACGCTTCGTGGACGACTGCGGCCGCGATGGGGTCTGGCATCCGCACAAGGGAATGGCCACGCCGAAGAGCACCAATCCGTTCGCCTGGCCGGTCTTTCCGCTCGAGGTACTGGGGTCGGGCGAGGAGCGCTGGAGCGATGTCACGTTCCGGATCGGACTCATCGCGCGACTCTCCGGTCGTCCCATCGATCTCATCTGAGGTCACGGTGACTTGCGTGCGGGGGGAGGGCCGGTGCTCGTGACCCGGCCCTCTCATTTTCCCGCCGGCTACGCCGGCTGCGCCGAGCGCTTCGTGACGCTCGCCGACGGCGTGCGCCTGCGGCTCGTCGAGAGCGGCCCGTCCGACGGACCGCCGGTGCTGCTGGTGCACGGGTTCGGCGCGTCGGCATTTCAGTGGCGCGTGCTGATGCCGGCGCTGGCCACCGCCGGCTGGCGCGTCGTCGCGCCCGACCTGCCCGGGCACGGCTTCAGCCAGTTGCTCCTGCCGGACGGCGAGTACTCGCGAGGGGCGTATGCCAGCCGGATGTGGATGGTGGCCGACGAGCTTGGCCTCGGTACGGTGCCCGTCATCGGGCACTCGATGGGCGGCGCGGTGGCGGCGGAGATGGCGTGGCAGCACCCTGAGCGGCTGCCGCGGCTGGCGCTGCTCTCGCCGGCCGGCTTCGGCGAGGTCACGCAGCGCGCCCGCTGGTTGCGGCTGGTCCCCGACGCCGTCGCCCCGATGGCGCAGCCCTTCGCGACGCGGGCGGCCGCCCGCGTGATCCTGCGCGACGTGTACGGGCCCGACAGCGCCTGGTCGGCGCGAGACGAGGAGGAGTTGCTCGCGCCGTACGCGCAGCCCGAGATCTTCCGGGCGATGCTGCGGACGCTCAAGGAATTCGACTGGTCGCTGCACGACGACCAGCAACTGGCGCGCCTGCCGGCCGGCACGCTGGTGGTGTTCGGCACGCACGACCGCGTGGTGCAGCCCGTGGCGCTCGAGGCCCGGGTGCCGCGCATTCCGCACGGGCGGCTGGTCGTGCTGCCGCGCGTGGGGCACCTGCCCCACGTGGAGGCAGGGGCGCAGGTGGCGACCCTGCTGGAGGAGCACTTTCGCGCGCTTCGCTTGGCGGGGGCCTGACGCGCCCGTTAGGTTCCACGGTGTGACCATCGAAAAGTCGAAGAGCAAGCGTCCCCCCGCCCCCGCGACAGGCAAGTCGGCTCCGAAGGCGAAGGCAGGCGCCCGTGCGGCAGGCAAGACCGCCGCGAAGTCCCCCGCAAAGTCCCCAGCGGCCGCCTCCGCTTCGGCCCGCGCGAAGGTCGCGGCGACGACCGCGGCGACGACCGCGGCGACGACCGCGGCGCATCCGGCGCAGTCTGGGGTGGCCGCGGCCGCGCAGACCGAGCTTGCACTCGCGGAATCGGAGATGACGCTCGCGCAGCTCGAAGCCGCGGCGGCGTCAGTGGACGGCGGCGGGTTCGCCGAACTGGGCCTGCACGAGACCGTGCTCCGTGCCATTGAGGATGCCGGGTACACGCACCCGACGCCCATTCAGCGCCAAGCCATTCCGCTCGCCCTCAACGGCCGCGACCTGATGGGGCTGGCCCAGACGGGAACGGGCAAGACGGCCGGCTTCTCCATTCCGATCATCGAACGGCTCCTCGACGGCCCGCGGCGCACGCGGGCGCTCATCCTCACGCCAACGCGCGAGCTCTGCCAGCAGGTGGAGGAGTCCTTCCGGAAGTACGGCAAGTACTCGTCGCTCGGCGTGATCTCGGTGTACGGCGGCGTCGGGTACGACACGCAGGTGACGGCGCTGCGGGGCGGTGTCGACGTGGTGGTGGCCACGCCCGGGCGGCTCATCGACCATCTCGAGAAGCAGAACGTCTCGTTCGACGAGCTCGAGGTGCTGGTGCTCGACGAGGCCGACCGCATGCTCGACATGGGTTTCGCCCCGCAGATCCAGCGCATCGTCGCGACGATCCCGCCGTACCGCCAGACGCTGCTGTTCAGCGCGACGATGCCGCCCGAGGTGGAGGCGCTCGCGCGCAAGTACCTGCGCAAGCCGGTGGTGGTGCAGGTGGGCCGGAGATCGAGCGCGGCGACCACGGTGCAGCACTTCGTGTACCCCGTGCCGAAGCAGCGCAAGACCGAGCTGCTCGCCGAGCTGCTGCGCGGCAAGGTCATGGACTCGGTGCTCGTCTTCACGCGCACCAAGCATGGCGCCGACCGCGTGGTGCAGCACCTGGGCGAGAAGGGCATCGCCGCCGACGCGCTCCACGCCGACAAGTCGCAGGGGCAGCGCGAGGCCGCGCTGCAGCGCTTCAAGGACGGCGAAACGCGCGTGCTGGTGGCCACCGACATCGCCCAGCGCGGGCTCGACATCTCGGGCATCACGCACGTGATCAACTACGACGTGCCGCAGCAGGCCGAGGACTACGTGCACCGGATTGGCCGCACCGGCCGCGCCGCGGCCACGGGCGACGCGTACACGTTCATGTGCGCCGACGAGATCGCGATGGTGAAGACCATCGAGCGCGTGATCAACCAGGAAATCCCGCGCATCTCGGTGCCGGGGTATGACTTCGGGACGTGAGGGATGGTAGACGGCGGACGGCGGACGGCGGACGGCGAATGGCGGATGGTGGATGTCAGGGAGCCCGGCGAGAGTGTCGCCGGGCTCTCTTCCGTTCACTGTCCACCGTCTACTGTCGCCATTCGCGACCATCACGCACCGTCAGCTCCCGCTCCACCGCACGCGCCCTAGTCGCGACACGACGACTGAGTCCACGCGCGCGCCGAGGATGAGCAGCACGGTGAGGTTGGACACGCCCGTGGCGAGCCCGTCGGGGGCAAAGCGCACCGTGTCGCCGCTGGCGGCCATCGCCACACCGTGCAGTGCGCCGATGGCGCGGCGATAGAGCGTGTCGGTGCCGCACGTGACGCGAATCTCGGCCGCGGGCGCGTTGATCACGACGGTGGTCATGGCCCCCCGGGCCAGCGCGGCCTCGCGGGCATGCACGATGGCATTCACCACGTCGCCGCTGGCGGCGCGCAGGCGCCAGCGCGCGCTGGTCGCGGCCAGCGGGGGCAGAGCGATGGCGGTCAGCAGCCCCATCAGGCTGAGCGTCAGGGCCAGTTCGGGCAACGTATGCGCAAGGCGCGGTGCGGTGTGCATCTTTCCCTCCGGCGCGTTGGTCGTGGCCCACACGCTGGGGCGGCGTCACCCGCGGGCCATCACCCGGGCGTTGCCGGCGGGCGCGTTCGGACGCGACGGACCATGGCGTCGCAGACCCGGAGAGAGGAGGAACCGAGATGCGTAGTTTTCGATTGCCCCGCCCGTGGGTGCTGGTCGCGCTGCTCTTGGCCGGCAGCTGCCGCTCCCCGGCGGCCGACGCCGCCATCGCCGAGCAGCTCGCGCAGATGTCCGATGCGCTGGTGGCGCACCGCGACCAGCTGGCCATGCTCACCAACACGGTGGATTCGCTGGTGATGGTGACGGCGCGGCAGGACACGCTGCTCAGGCGGATGGCGGCGGTTAATGGAGTTCCTGTTCCCTACTAGGGAAGGGGAAGGGGCAGGGCGGGGGAAGGGGAAGGGGAGGGGCCCCACTTCACCCCGTTCCCCACCCTTCCCCATTCCCTTCCCCCGCACTGCCCCATACCCTTCCCAAGGGGCTAGCGTATACCATGCGCCTCATCATCGAATTCTGCGTCATATGAAACTACGAACCCCGGGCCGTCCGTCTGGCGGCCGCGATTCGTGAGCA
>JBBQZD010000195.1:0-5548 GCA_038208045.1 Gemmatimonadales bacterium
ATTCTGCGAGAGGCAGTCGAAAAGCTCGGCCACCCGGGCGACATCGTGAAGGTGTCGGCGGGCTACGCGCGCAACTTCCTGTTGCCGCGCGGCAAGGCGTACGAGGCGACGCCGGGCAACAAGAAGCGCATCGCCCAGGAAAAGGAAGGGCTGGAGGCGGCGGAGAACCAGCGTCGCGACGCGGCGTCGGAGTTTGCCGCCAAGCTCGAGCCGATCTCGCTGACCTTCGCCGCCCGCGTGGGCGAGGAAGGCAAGCTGTTTGGCTCGGTGACGTCGGCCGACATCGTCACGCAGCTCGAGGCCCAGGGCATTCACATCGAGAAGCGGCAGGTGGACCTGGCCGAGCCGATCAAGGCGCTCGGCGTGTACAAGGTCGGCATCCGGCTGCACGCCGACGTCACGCCGGAAATCAAGGTGTGGGTCATCAAGGGCTGAGTGCGACAGAGTACGACAGAAAGCGACAGAGAACGACAGATGGGGGGCGAGCCTGGCTTGCCCCCCATCGTGCGTTTGTCCGGCTGCCGGCCCGCGTGCGGTCAGTGGCGGGGGTCACGATCGCTCCCCGTCCGGGGTATTCTTTTCTGTCGTACTCCGTCGTACTCTGTCGTATTCCGTCGTACTCCGTGTCTGGAACTTTCCCCTTCAATCGGTGTTCGCTGTATTGATGTCCGCTCTCACTCCGCCCGCCCTCGTCGCCGAGCAGGCGCGCCACGCGGCGACGCTGTGTCTCGACAACAAGGCCCATGACGTCCTGCTGCTCGACCTGCACGGGGTCACCGACATGGCCGACTACTTCATCGTCGCCACCGGCACCTCCGACACGCACGTCCGCAGCGTGGCGGGCAACGTGATGGAGGCGATGGCCAAGGCGGGCGTGCGCGCGCACCACGTCGAGGGCATCGAGCAGGGCCGCTGGGTGCTGGTGGACTTCGTCGATTTCGTGATCCACGTGTTCCACCCGACCATGCGCGAGTACTACCAGATCGAACGCCTGTGGGGAGATGCCCCCGCCGTGGCGATCACGTCCTAGCCTGGAGCTGCAATGTCGAAGGTTCGCCTGACCGCTCTCGCGCTGTGTGCCGCGGCGTGCGCTGCCTTCCCGCTCGGCGCGCAGGGCTACTTCGGCCAGAACCAGGTGCAGTTCAAGACGTTCGACTGGCGCGTGCTGAAGACCGAGCACTTCGACGTGCACTACTATCCCGAGGAAGCGCGCATGGCGCACCTCGCCGCGAGCATGGCGGAGCGCTCGTACGCGCGGCTGGAGCGCCTGATGAACTACCAGTTCAAGGAGCGCAAGCCGATCATCGTGTACGCCTCGCGCGGCGACTTCGGGCAGAACAACGTCTTCGGCGACCTGGGCGAGGGCACGGGCGGCGTGACCGACGCGCTGCGCCAGCGCAACATGTTCTTCTTCACCGGCGACCTCGGCGAGGCGGAGCACGTGCTGACGCACGAGATGGTGCACCAGTTCCAGTACGACATCTTCGCGCGCGGCCGCGCGGGCCAGGGGCTGGAGACGCTCCAGCAGCGGCAGCCGCCGCTCTGGTTTGCGGAGGGCATGGCGGAGTACCTGTCCGTCGGCCCCGTGCATCCGGCCACCGACGGCGTCATTCGCGACGCCGCGCTGAACGACAAGATGCCGAGCATCGCGGAGCTCGAGCAGCGGCCGAACGAGTTCTTTCCGTACCGCTACGGTGAGGCCCTGTTCCGCTACGTTGGCGCGCGCTGGGGCGACGAGATCATCGGCGAGATCATGCAGTCGACGCCGTCGCTGGGCGTGGACCGCGCCTTCAAGCGTCACCTCGGCCTCACCATGGAGGAGCTGGGCGGCGAGTGGAAGGACGCCATGCAGGCGCAGTACCTGCCGCAGGTGGGCCAACTCGACCGGCCGCGCAAGATCGCCACGTCGCTGCTGACGGAGCGCAAGACGGGGGGCGTCGTGCCCATCTACGTCGCGCCGGCGCTCTCGAATGACGGCAAGTACATCGCGTACATCTCCACGGGGAGCCTGCTGAAGGCGGAGGTCTTCCTCGACCTGTACCTGTCGGACGCCAACACGGGCAAGCGGCTGAAGCGGCTGACCAAGAGCACGCTGAACCCCGAGTACGAGGAGCTGCGCTACGCCTATTCGCAGAGCGCCTTTTCGCCGGACGGCCGGTGGCTCGCCTTCACGGCCCAGCGCAACGGCAAGGACGTGCTGTACGTGCTCGACGTCGCCAAGCGGGCGGTCGTGCGCCGGCTCAACACGGGGCTCGACGCCATGGTCGGACCGACCTGGTCGCCCGACAGCCGACGGCTGGCGTTCAGCGGGCTGAAGGGGGGCATCTCCGACCTGTACGCGATTGACGCGGACGGCAAGAACCTGCGCAAGCTCACCGACGACCTGTACGGCGACGTGATGCCGGCCTGGTCGCCGGACGGCCGCAAGATCGCGTTCGCGAGCGAACGCGGCCCGCAGACCGACTTGGAGATCCTCAAGTACGGCAAGTGGCGGATCAGCGTCCTCGACCTCGACACGGGGACGAGCGAGGTGCTGCCGGCGCAGGCCGGCAAGAACATGAACCCGCAGTGGTCGCCGGACGGCCGCAGCATTGCGTTCATCAGCGACCGCGTCGGCATTCCGCAGATCTTCCTGTACGACTTCGCGACCGGCGAGCAGTACCAGCTCACGCGCCTGGTGGGGGGCACGCAGTCGGTGACGGAGAATAGCCCGGCGCTGACGTGGGCCCGTGAGGCCGACCGGATTGCCTTCGTCTACTTCGAGAACAACCACTACACCGTCTGGCAACTGCCGAACCCGCGGTCGTTGAAGGGCGCGCCCTTCCGTGAGGCGCCGGCGGTCGTGGCGGCGGCCGCGCCGAGTGTCGCGCCGACCGACTCCGCGGCCATTGTCAGGGCGCGCGAACGCGCGGCCGCGGAAGCCAACGTCAGCGCCATCGTGTCAAAGGCGGCGGCGGCGCGCGACAGCGTCATGCCGGCGGCGGCGCTGGGCCGCGACCCGCGGCGCGTGTCCATCTACCGCGGCGAAGGCGGCCTGCGTCCCACCGACCAGCTGCCCGACAACATCGGGCCCGGCTCAGTGGTCAGTGTCGCCGCGCTGCTCGACAGTGCGGCCTTCGCGCTGCCCGACACGTCCAAGTTCGTGGACGGCCGCTACCCCGGCTCGCTCCGCCCCGAGTACGTCGCGCGGCCGCAGGTCGGCTACGCGCAGGACAACTACGGACGCGGCGTGTATGGCGGCACGGCCATCGTGCTGTCCGACCTGGTGGGCAACAAGCGCCTGGCGCTGGCCGGCAGCATCAATGGCCGCGTCGAAGAGGCGCAGGTCTTCGTCGGCTACACCAGCCTCGCGCACCGCTTCCAGTACACCACCGGCATCCAGCAGCAGCCCTCGTTCTTCCTGCTCGGCGCCACGCAGACGGCCGTCAGCAGCACGCAGGCCGTCCAGACCTTTGCGCTGGCGCGCTACATCCAGCGCACCGCGTTTCTGGCCGGGCTGTACCCGCTGAACCGCTTCAACCGGTTCGAATACGGCGCCAGCGCCAACAACATCGACCGCTCGCTGATGTTCCTCAGCTACGGCGTGGACTATGCGTACGGCTACACGACCAACGTCTACATCGACAGCATCAGCAATTTGTCGTCGGTCAACTTCATCTCGCCGTACGCCGCGTACGTGCACGACAACACGATCAACGGCTACACCGGCCCGATCTACGGCCAGCGCTACCGATTCGAGCTCGAGCACGCGCTGGGCAACCTGAGCTGGACCAACTACAACGCCGACTACCGGCGCTACGACGCCATCCTGTTCAGCTACCTGACGCTGGCCACGCGCGTGCAGACGGCGATCTCGGTCGGCGGCAACGCGCAGGCCGACTCGATGTCGCTCAAGTACATCGGGCGCGCCGACCTGTTGCGCGGCTACGACCGCGAGAACTACTTCTCCAACAGCTGCCAGACGGTCGCCTCGGGCACGTCCGGCTGCTCGGCGACGCAGCTGCTCGGCAGCCGGGTGGCGTTCGCCAACGTCGAACTGCGGTTTCCCGTGGTGCGGCCATTCAAGCTCTTCGGCTCGCAGCTGCAGCTGCCCCCGGTGGACGGGCTCTTCTTTGCCGACGCGGGCATGGCGTGGGGACGGAACCCGGCCACGAACCAGATCCAGTCGGTGTCGCTCTCCCGCCCGAAGAACTACGACTGGACGACGCAACGCTATCCGCTGCGCAGCTTCGGCTACGGATTCCGCATGAACCTGTTCAACTTCGCGATCCTGCGGCTCGACTACTCGGTGCCGCTTGATGGCGCGCAGAAGAAGGGGTACTGGTTCTGGACGTTGGGACCGAGTTTCTGAGCGACAGAGACGACAGAAGACGACAGAAATCGACAGAAGTCGACAGAAACGACAGAAACGACTGAAGACGATAGAAGACGACAGAAACGACAGAAACGACAGAAACGACTGAAGACGATAGACGGTGACGGGGCGCCTTTCGCGAGGGGGGCGCCCCGTTGCGTTTCGCAACGGGAAATCCGCGGGCCGCAACCGCTACCGCCGCGGCGGGCTTGGCGCTCAATTTCACGGGTGCGCCGTTTCGCCCCTGCCCTTTGCGCCCTTGTGGCCGCCTGCAGCCACGCCCCCGACGCGGGGACGATGGCGGCATCGGCGGCGGGCAATGCGTCGGGGCCCGACGCGGTGCTGATCCGCATGCCGCGCGGTGGCGGCACGGCGCGCGCGTATCGCTGGTGGCGCGACAGCAGCGTCTGGACCTCCGCGCAGCGCGCGCCGGCGGTCACCGACGTCATCGCCTTTGACGACCAGCAGGGCTCGCTCGTGGTCCTCGACGGCGCGCGGATGCCGGTGCGGGTGGACCTGCGGGTCGGGCGCGTGACGCCGGCCGGCACGGAGCGCCTGCGCGCCATCGCCTCCACCGACGGCTACGCGATCTTCGGTGTCGCGCCCACGGGCGAGGTCGTGCGACTGACAGGCAGCGGCACGTGGCGCTTCACGCCGCCGGCACCGGTGCGCTCGCTCCTGCCCCTGCCCGACGGGGCGCTGCTGATCTTCAGCGATGCGCCCGGCGGCGACGTCGTGGTGCGCAAGCTGCATCCGCCGGAGTCCAGGATCACGGACAGCGCGCACGTGCGCGGCGCCGACCTGGTGATTCCCACGGCGGTCGGCGACCGCGTGTACGTCGCCGTCGGCGACCGGCTCGAGGGGCTGCGCACGCGCGACCTTGCGTCGTCGCTGACGATCACGTTCAGCGACGCCATTCGCGCCGTCGAGCCGACGCCGAGCGGCGACCGGCTGTATGTCGCGGTCAAGGACACTCCCACGCTCTTCGTGGTGGACCGGTACGACGGCGCGGTCCGGGGCCGCATCGAGCTGCCCGACACGCCGGACGCGCTGCGCATGGACCCGGACGGCCAGTACCTGCTCGCGCGCAACGCCACCGGCGACTCCGCGCGGATCGTCGCCATCGGCACGCAGCGGATCATCGGCAACGTGGCCACGTCGTGGCGCCCGGACCTTCCGCTCGTGGCCCCCGAC
>JBBQZD010000196.1:0-5540 GCA_038208045.1 Gemmatimonadales bacterium
GGGCGCGGCGCGGTAGTGGCAGCACGCAAGCGGTACTTCCCGCGGCGGCCCGTGCCGGCGCCCGCGGCCGAGGCGCCGCGTGAGCGGCGCGACATCGACGCCGTGCGCGACATCGTGCACGCGGCAGTGAGTGGGGAGTCCGCCGAGGAGGCGCTGCAGTTCGCGCTGGACCGCGTGGCGCCGCTGCTCGGCGCCGCGCTGGGATCGGTGTACCTGCTCGACGGCGCGTCGGAGCTGATGCGCTTGGTGGCGGCCCACCAGTGGCCCGACCGGTACCGGCCGTGGCTTGGTGCCATGCGCGTGCGCGTCGGCTTTGGGCCGAGCGGCGAGGCGGCGAGCGAACGGCGCGTCCTCGACGTTCCCGACGTCTTTGCCGATCCGGACCTCGACGACTGGCACGAGGTGGCGCGCGAGCTCGGCTTCACGTCCATCACGGCCATGCCGCTCGTCGCCGCGGGCCGCGTGCTGGGCGTGGCGACGTTCTACTTTCGCGCCGCGTCCCAGGTGACGCGCGAGGCCCGGCAGCTGCTGCGGCTCGTGGCCGACCTGCTGGCCTCAACCGCGGATCAGGCCGCGCGGCGCGACGAGTTGCGCCGGGTGAACGCGGCCTTGGGTGAAGCGACGGTGGAGCTGGAACGCCAGTTCGCGGCCGTCGGCGACGCCCGGCGGGCCCGCGACGAATTCCTCGAGGGCGTGTCGTACGAGCTGCGCTCGCCGCTCGCCGGGCTGCTGGGCAGTCTCTCGCTGCTCGAACACGAAGTGTCGGGGCCTCTCACATCGGGACAGCGGGACGAGGTCGGCGCGGTGCGCGAGTCGGCCCGGCGCGTGCTCGACCTGGTGGAGACACTGCTCGACTTCGCCGGGGCGCGCCGCGGCGCGCTGGAGCTGACGCTCGAGGAATTCGACCCGCGCGTGCCCATGCGCGATGCCGTCGGTGCGGCGCGCACGCCCGGCCGGGAAGGCCGCGTGGCGGCCGTGGAGCCCGTGCTGGCGCTGCCTCCCATGCGGGGAGACCGCCGGAAAATTGCGCGACTGCTGGTTACCTTGGTGGAGCAGCTGCTCGACCGTGAGCTGCTGGACCGGGTGGAGCTGACGGTCGACGCGGTGAATGGACGCGTGCGCTATCGCGTCCAGGAGTCGGGTGGCCGTCCGGCGGCGAGAGCCGCCGCCGATGCCGGCGAGGCGGCGAGCGCGGCCGAGCCCGTGGGCGACGCACCGGTGCGCGGGGCGATGCGGCTGTCGTGGGCGCTGGACCTGGCGCGCGGCGTCTCCCGGTTGATGGGCGGCGGCGTCTCGAGCGACACCGCCGGGGAGGGACGTTCGGCGCATGTTCTCGATCTTCCGTTGGATGGCCCATCCGGTGCCGACGCGGCACCGGGCTGACACACGAGGAGTTGCCGTCATGCACAACCAGTCGAACCGCAGTCTCCAGACCGCGCGTACCAGCGAGACGCCGGAGGGCGTGCTGCACGCCGCCCGCGAATTCTTCTCCCGCCGCAACGCCGTGTACGCAGCGTTCGTCGAGAAGGAAGGCCCCAACTACCTCACGTTTCGCGGTCAGGGGGGCGAGGAAATCGTTGTCGCCGCCTTCGCGGAGGACGGCGGCACGGTGGTGAACGCATCGTCGTACATGTTCGACCAGCAGGTCGCGCGTTTTCTCTCGACGCTCGCGCCTGTTGCAACTGCGGCCGCAACTGCGCCGGCAACCGCGGCGGTGACCGCGGCGGTGACCGCGTGAGCGCCTTCGTGAACACGCTGCGGGTGCGGCCGGGCACGCTGCAGCTTGGCGGGGCCGATTCCATGACGGTGCGCGTGCAGCTGGCTGAGGCCTGGGATGCCGTGGCGGTCGAGGCCGGCGCCGGCGCCGCCGTCCGGACGGTGAAGGAGGCCGCGTTCGCGGTGCTGGGCCATCCGCGCGACGCCGCGGCCGACTACGTGACAAAGCTGCGCGGCGAAGAGGTGCGCGAGGAAGGACTCGCCCTCGCCGACTGCGGCGCCCGCGACGGCTCGACCTTCATTCTCGTGCGTCGCGAGCGTCGCCCGGTCCACTAGGCGCCCTGCCCGCGCGCCGTCACGGCGTCGCGGGACACGCGCGCCGCGCTGCAGGAGCCGCATGACCATCGCATTCATTTCGCACGCCGACTGCGGGCGACACGACACGGGGTGGAACCACCCCGAGCATACCGGGCGCCTGCGCGCCGTCACGCGGGCGCTGCGCGACGACGTCGAGCTGCTGATGCGCGTGGACCATCGCGAGGGGCGGCAGGCGACGGTGGAGGAGCTCGCGCTCGTGCACGAGCCCGCGTACGTCGCGTCGGTGCGCGCGCTGGCCGACGCCGGCGGCGGCCGGCTCGACGCGGACACCGTCGTGAGCGAGGGCTCGTGGGACGCCGCCACGTCGGGCGCGGGCTGCGTGCTCGACGGCATTGACCTCGCGATGGCGGAGTATCGCCGCTCGTACTGCGCCGTGCGCCCGCCGGGCCACCATGCGCTGCGCGACCAGGCCATGGGATTCTGCCTGTTCGGCAACGTCGCCATCGGCGCGCACTATGCCCGCGTTCGGCACGGCCTCGACCAGGTGCTGATCGTCGACTGGGACGTGCACCACGGCAATGGCACCCAGGCGCTCGTGCAGGACACCGAGGCCATCCGGTTCGTCTCGATGCACCAGTGGCCCTGGTATCCGGGCACGGGGGCAGCGAACGATCGCGGCCCGAAGGAATCCGTCTGGAACGTCCCAATGCCCGGCGGACTTCCGGCGTCGCGGTACGTGGATGCCCTGCTGGGGGCGGTGGACACGGCGACGGCCAACTGGACCCCGGACCTCGTGCTCATCTCGGCCGGCTTCGACTCATTGCTGGGCGACCCGCTGGGGCAGTTCACCCTCGAGGTGGCCGACGTGGCCAGCCTCACGACGGCACTGGTGGATCGCGCCGCGTCCTGGTGCGGCGGGCGGCTGGTGAGTGCGCTCGAGGGCGGCTACGCCCCGGAACGCGTCGGCGCGGCCTCCGTGGCGCACATGCGGGCGCTCGAGGGCTGAGCGGGCCGCGCTTGCTCGCTGCTTTGCGCGAGGGCTAGCTTTGCCTCGACGGGCACGACCGCCCGCGTGGAGGTATGGATGGCCCGACGACCGAGACCCAGCGGCACGTTTCGCATGCGCAAGACGCGGCCGGTTCTGGTCGCGGAGGTGTCGCGGCCGCGCAGCTGGTATCGCGCGGCGAGCGGTGAGGTGCAGGGCGACCTCGACCCGCGCGAGATCGCACACCTCCTGCAGGAGCCGGGCGGCTTTTTGTGGGTGGACATCGACGCGGCCAGCCGCCATCAGGTGGCCCTGCTCGAGAAAGTGTTCCAGTTCCATCCGCTGGTGGTGGAGGACACGCTCAGCCCCGAAGGCCGCGTCAAGGTGGAGGAGTATCCGGGCTACCTGTTCGTCGTCGTGCGCGCCGTGCGGTACGCCGAGGAGACGGAGAACCCCTTCGACATCGAGACGTTCAATCTCTGCTGCCTGATTGGCGAGAACTACCTCGTGACGGTGCACGGCCTGCACGCGCCCGGGCTGGAAGCCGTGTGGGAGCGCGTCTCGCGTTCCACCGACCTGCTCGAACGCGGCCCCGCCCGCCTGATGCACGCCGTGCTCGATGCCTCGGTGGACGCGTACTTTCCCATCGTCGACCACCTCGACGAGTTCATTGACAGCATCGAGGAGCGGGTCTTCGTCAGCTTCGACCAGTCGGCGCTGCACGACATCTTCGGCGTCAAGCGGCTGGTGCTGCAGCTCAAGCGGCACCTGCAGCCGCAGCGCGAGGTCTTCAGCTATCTCACCAATCGGCCCAGTGCGCTGATCCCGCCCGATACGCAGTTGTACTTCCGCGACATCTACGACCACGTCATCCGGCTCAACGAGGCGCTCGACACGTATCGCGACCTCGTGAGCTCGACCATGGACTCGTACCTCACGCAGGTGTCGAACCGGCTGAACGTCGTCACCAAGGGGCTCACGGTGGTGGCCACGCTCAGCGTGCCGTTCGTGGTCGTCAGCGGGATGTGGGGGATGAACTTCACCGACATCCCGCTGTCGCACTGGCCGCACGGCTTCTGGGTGATGTTCGTCGGCCAGCTCGCGCTGGGCGGCCTGCTGGTCTGGACGCTCAAGAAGCGCGGGTGGCTGTAGCATGTTCTGTCCCGAGTGCGGCACCTGGAACCGCCAGGCGGCGGTGGGCTGCGTGCGGTGCGCGCTGCCGCTCCCCGAGGTGCGCGTGCGCCCCGACGCTCCGGACGCGCTGATCACGGCGCTGCGGCAGGCGACGGGCAATCGGTATCGCGTACTGCGCCGCATTGGCTCGGGGGGCATGGCCGACGTCTTCGTGGCCGAGCAGGAAAATCTGGGTCGCCCGCTGGTGCTCAAGGTGATGCACGCGCACCTCGCCCGGGATCCCGAGATGCGCGAGCGCTTCCGGCGCGAGGCCGAGGCCGCGGCGCGCCTGTTGCACCCGCTCATCTGCGTGCCCTTCGACTTCGGCGAGGTCGGTGAGCTGGTCTACCTGGTGATGCCGTACCTCGCGGGGGGCGGCCTGGCCGACCTGTTGCAGCGCGACAAGACCGTGGCGCCGGAGCGGGTGGCAGAAGTGGCCGCGCAAGTGGCGACGGCGCTCGACTACGCGCATCGCCACGGCGTGGTGCATCGCGACGTGAAGCCCGACAACGTGCTGTTTGACGAAGACGGCAACGCCTACCTCACCGACTTTGGCATCGCGACGGCGCAGTTCCACGCGCGCCTCACGGCGACGGGCCGTGCCATGGGCACGCCGCACTACATGGCGCCCGAGCAGGCCATGGGCAAGACGATTGACGGGCGCGCCGACCTGTACGCCCTCGGCATCGTGATGTACGAGTGCCTCGCGGGCTTCCCGCCGTTCGATGCGGCCGATGCCTTCGCGGTGGGCTACAAGCAGGTGCACGAGGACCCGGTGCCGATCGGCGACGTGGAGTCGCGCGTGGCGCCGGCACTCGGGGCCATCGTGATGCGCTGCCTCGAGAAGCGCGCAGAGGACCGCTTCCAGACCGGTGTCGAGCTCGCCGCCGCCCTCGAGGCCTGGCTGCACGAGAGCGGCGCGCCGCGGGCCGTCCAGGTGCGCACGGTCCCGGCGTCCAGGGCCACGCCGCGCGTGTCGGGCGCGCCCGTGAAGCCATGACGGCGCGGCTCGTCGACGTCGCCCTCCCGCTTCCGCTCTTCCGCAGCTTCACCTACGCCGTTCCCGACGCAACGCGGCATCCCGTGGAACCGGGCGCACGCGTCGTCGTGCCGTTCCGCAACCGCACGGCCATCGGCATCGTGCTGGGCGAGAGCACCGGCGAGGCGCTCGGCGGGGCCGCGGCCAAGACCATCATCGACGTGCCCGACGCGCGCACGGCCTTCCGGCCCGACCTGCTGGCGGTGGGGCGGTGGATGGCCGACTACTACGTCTCCCCCGTGGGACTCGTGCTGCGCGCGGCCCTGCCCGCCGCGCTCGGCCGGGCGCGGCGCGCGGAACCGGCGCTCA
>JBBQZD010000197.1:0-5517 GCA_038208045.1 Gemmatimonadales bacterium
GCCGAGGGCTAGGCGCGCGGATGCCGACTGCGCGGACTGTTGCCCACCTTCACCGCCGTTGAACGTCGCCGCGATCGCTAGCGGATGCCGAGCCCGGCCTTGGCGTTCGCGTTGTCGGGCGCTACGGCGAGCACCGCCTCGAACAACTGCCGGGCCTCGCCATTCCGTCCGAGCTTGAGCAGTGCCCATCCGAGTCCGGTCTTGTAGTCCGCTTCGGAGGGGTAGTCCGCGGTGAGGCGGCGGTAGGTGGATTCGGCGCCACCAAAGTTGCCGGCGTTGTACTGCGCGATGGCGAGGCGCGCCAACGCCGTGACGTTGCGCGGATCGGTCGCGAGGACCGCGTTGCACGCGCGCTCGAGCTCACGCCAGTTGCGCTGCGCGAGCAACGGCAGCGTGAGGCCAAGCTTCGGCTCGATCGCCTTGGGCTCCGCGGCAATCGCCGCGGAGTAGCTGGCAATCGACGCGGGGTAATCGCCCACGAGGTACGAGAGCCAGCCCATGCGCAGGGTGGCGAAATAGGTGTTGACTCCCCCGCCCCGCGCCTCGCGCGTGCGTGTCAGGGCGCCGGCGTAGTCTCCCTTTGCCTCAAGTGCATATGAATCGCGGTACAGCGTGCCGCTACGATCGGCCTGCGCCGCGGCGCGGCCCGCAGGAAGAGCCAGTACGAGGGCCACCAGACCAGAACGAATCATGCGGAACGACGTGTGCATCAAAATCTCCTGTGGAATGCCAACGGCCGGTGAGTCACCGGGGTGTCACGCGCACACCGACCCCGATGCTCCCGTAGGAGCCGCTCGAAACGGTCTGCTCGACCTGCACCTGCGCGAAGACCCGGACGCGCCGACCCGCCAACCACGAGAGGGTGCCCGTGGCGCCACCCGAGGTGTTGTCGAGGAACGACAGGATGGTGGGGCCCGCGTCGCTGAATGCCCAGCGCTCCGTGCCGGCGTGCGCCACGACGTCCAGTGCCACGCGGTCGCTGCGCAGGGTGGCTGCGGCGATGGGACTTACGGCGGACAGCGCCGGGTCACTCGTGATGCGCACGCCGCCGGAAAGCGACACATGCGGCGAGAGCCACGCGAAGACCATTGGCGCGAATTGCACGTTGGTGCCCGAGGCCAGGCCGATGACCGACGCGGTGCCCGTGACGCCGAACGTCCCGCCGACGCGCGTGGCCAGTGCCACGCCGGCATGGCTGTACGTCGAGCCAGCAAGCGAGAAGGCGATCAGCTCCGTGGTGCTGATGCCGAGGTCGCGCGCGATGCCGCCGAACAGTTCGGTCTGCATCGAGAAGACGCCCTTCGTCCCGACGAACGTCGGCGACGAGACCTGCCGGAGGGCCACGCGCACGGCGAGGGCGTTGTTCAGCCGCGCCGGAAGCTGCGCGTACAGCACGGAGGCCCGGGACGATCCGGACGTGGCGCTGAGGGCCGCGCCCCACGCCTCGATGGTGACACCCTCAGGCCCACCGAGGATATCGACGCCCGCTCGCGCGTCGGCGTTTGCGGCATCGATGGCGAGCGCTTCGTTCCACGAGCCGCGCGCCGCGCCAAAGGCGCCACGCGCGAGTTCGGCGTACCCCCGCATCGTGAGCGCCAGGCCAAGCCCGGTGGTGGCCTCGGGGAGGCTGCCGGGCAGCGTGCGGGCGTGCCGGTACAACTCCACCGCCGCCGCGCCATCGCGCATCGAGAAGCTCAGCCAGGCGAGGCGGACCGCCGGGTCGTAGTACACGGGGCGCGGGCCAAAGGCATCAACAAGCACCTGACGCGCCTGGGCCAGCTGGCCTTCCGCTTCGAGCGCGAGCGATCGCTCCCACGGACTGACCGTGACGGCCGGCGTGGCGCGAAGGACCGGCGCGTCCTGGCACGCGCCGCGCGCGGCGGCCAACGACAGGCAGGCCACGACCAGCGCGGCCAGGCGCGCGACGTGCGGTGGTCCCTGGTTCATGCTCGCTCCGCAGGTTCGGCGTCGTCGTGGAGCGGCGTCACCGTGAGCCGGTGCTCCGCCGGGCCGCGCGCGACCGTCAGCTCGAGCGCTCCGCTCGACAACTCGACCACCGCCCGTGAGCGAAACGTATCGCCCTCGCCCTCAACGGTCAGGGTACCCTCGCTGCGGCGCGCGCGGTAGGTCACCGCCCAGTCATTGAAGCCGGGCGCGACCACCGTCAGCAGGTCGAGGAAGGCCCACGGCCACGCCGAGAGCAGTCGTCGCGGCACGCGATCGTCCCACCGCACGGCCCCCTCCTGGTCGAACGGCACGCGCGCCAGCGCGAGCAGGAGGAACCGCAGCAGCGAGTCGTGGTCGCCGTCAAAGGCGACGACCACCAGCGCGTTCTCGTACGACTCGAGGTACAGGACGCCGCGCGACGAGCGCAGCGCCCGGCGGCCCCACAAGTCCACCTCCACCTGCGCTGGTTCGCGGATCCCCGCGGCGGCGTCGGCGAACATCCATCGCGAGCCCGGCACGAAGGCCAGCGCCGTCGCGAGCGCCTCGTCGCGCATGATGGGACGCACCCGCGATCCTTCAATTGGCACGACGCGGTGCGAGACGGTCACTTCCGCTCCGCTGCGCGCCACCACGTCACCGAAGTCGGCGGCGATGGTCTCGCTGCCAAGCGCAGCGCCACGCTGGACGTGGAAGTGCAGGTGCGGCACCATCGACCGCCCACTGTTGCCGCAGCGGCCGACCTCGGCGCCGGCACGCACGGGATCACCTGGCTTGACCGCGATGCTGCCCGGCTTCAAGTGGGCGTACACGGAGTACAGGTTGGAGCCGTGCGCGATCACGACCGTGTTCCCCCAGTTCTCCCGCGCGTTCATCCCGGCAACCGGGTTGTCGGCGACGCCGTCATGCACCGATTCCACGGTGCCGGTGCCGGCGGCGAGCACCGGCAGGTTGTAGCACCGGTAGTCGGCAGCGTCGAGGCCGGCGCCCTCGAACGCACGCCCGTCGGCCCCGATGATCTCGAAGTCGAACGCGTGCCGCCACGGCCCCTGGTGCGTGTGCGCGCCGTCGTGGCCCTGCGTCACGGTCCACGCGCCGCGGAATGGCAGCCGGAAGGGCAGCCAGGCGAAGTCGCCGAACCGCCGCACGCGCATCAGGTGGCGCTCCAGCGCGTCCTCGGGGTTCGACGCCGCCTGCAGCGTGGTGGCCGGCGCCCGGTCACGCTCGCGCATGCGGAGCGCCGCGATGACGAGCAGCGTGGCCAGTGAAAAGGGCAGCGAGAGCAGCGAGATCGCGAGCACGCCGGTCAGGGGGAAGAGCGCGTACGTCACCAGGCTGGCGATGGCGCCGCCGAGGAGCGCGAGCAGGATGGAGGTCGGATGGGGCACGTACCAGACGCCGCCAAGGGCCATGGCGGTGAGCACGGCGTTGAACGCGGCGACGACGTCGAGCGAACCGAACTCGCCGCCGCCGCGGAGACCGGCGCGCACGAGCATGGTCGCCGCCGCGCCCACGGCGGCGAGCAGCAGGGCGATGCGGCTGTGCCAGGCAATCGCGGCGATGAGCAGCGCGCCGGCGAGGCCGCCGTGCACGAACAGCACGGCCGCCGGAACGTCGAGCCAGCCCGGTGCGAGCCAGGCCGCCGGGAGAATGGTCAGCGCCGAGGCCATGGCGCCGTCGCCGACCGGAAGCAGCCGTGCCGTCCACTCGACGATCCACGTGGCGGCGACAAAGGGCAGCGACAGGATCGGGAGCGTGTGGCGCGCCAGCACGTTGGCGAAAGCGGCGGAGAACATGACCGACAGCGCGGCGCCAGCCACGATGAGCAGCCAGGGCGCGCCCTCGGGTCGCATGGCCAGGGCCAGCGCGGTGAGCGCCGCCGAGTAGGCGTAGAGACCTTCGCGCGCAATCTCGCGCCCGAAGCCAAGCGTGAGCGTCAGCGCCTGCGCCACCGCCACCGCGACCAGCGACGCCAGCGCCGCGCGCGGAAAGGTTGCCGTGGCGGCCAGCACGAGCGCTCCCGTGACGAGGCGGCGCGACAGCACGATCTGGGCATACGGTCGGAGCGCGCCTTCGAGCAGCGCGCGCGTCATCCCGCGTCCGCGGCTCAGAGCCACGTCGGCATTTCCTCCTGCTGCACGATCGTCTCCATCGTCTCGGCGCGGCGGATGATCGCATGCGCGCCCTCGGGCCCCACCATGACGACATTCGGCCGCGCGGTGATGAACTGCATCCACTGCGTGACGTTGTAGGCGCCGATGCGCCCGACCACGACGCGGTCGCCCGCCTTGAGCGGCGGAAAGAGGATGCGGTCACGGATGACGTCGATGTTCATGCAGAGCGGGCCGACGAAGACCGTCGGTTCCGCGGTGCCGTGCACGTCCTGCGCCGGAAAGACGTCGTGCCGGTACCACCAGGCGGTGGGCAGGATGTTGACGCCCGCGTCAATGACCACGGCGCGGCGCCCGTCGGTGAGGCGCTTGTTGCCGACGACCGTCGCCACCAGCACGCCAGCGTCGTCCACGATCGCACGGCCGGTCTCCAGCACGATGCGCGGCCATTCCGCGCCGGCGTATGCGTCCTGGAGACCGGCCGCGATCCGCTCCACGTACTGGCTGAACGACGGCGACGCCTGCTCGCCCGGCAGGTACTGCGACAGCAGCGTGTTCCGCGAGGCGAACCCGCCGCCGAGGTCGAGCGTGTCGATGTGCACGCCCGACTCCGCGGCCAGTGTTCGCGCCAGCGTCCCGATGCCCCGGGCCGCGAGCTGATAGGCGTCCGCGTCCTGAACGAAGGTGCCGACGTGAATGTGCAGCGTGGTCAGGTTGAGCGTGCCGCGGCGCACGATGCGGCGTGCCACCTCCATCGCGCTGCCATTCTCGAGATTGAAGCCGAACCGGTCCCACGATTGCGTCGGCAGTTCGCTCATGTTCACGCGAATGCCGACTGCGGGGCGCATGCCCAGGCGCTCGGCCACCTTCTCGGCGAGGGCGACTTCGTCCAGGTGGTCCATCTGCACGTGCGCGCCCTTCGCGAACGCCATCTCGAGGTCGGATTCGCTCTTCGCCGGGCCGTTGAACAGGATCTGCGCACCAGGCATGCCGAGCCGGAGCGCCATCTGCATCTCCATGCCGCTCACGACCTCGGCCCACGCCCCTTCCTGGTGGAGCACGCGGCAGATGGCGCCGAGGTAGTTGGTCTTGTAGCTCCATCCGATCGTGAAGCGCGGGATGCGCGTGGCCATCTGGTCGCGCAGCTCGCGCATCCGCTCGCGCAGCACGCGCTCGGAAAAGAGCATCAGCGGCGATCCGTACGCCGCCACCAGGTCGGCGACGGGGACGCCCTCGAATTTGTCATACACGCGGATCGTGGGGCGCGCGGCGAACTTGCTCGCGCTCCCCACTTGATGGCGGACCATCACGGGACGTTCGTAGCGGGGCTTCATGCCTTCTTGGCGGCGAGGGGGAGGAGTCCGGTGGCCGAGAGCTGGCCGAAGGTCGACATGTCCGCGACCTGGTCGAGGGAGATGCGGACGAACATCTGGCCGGTGTGATAGTCGGGCAGGGGGATGGC
>JBBQZD010000198.1:0-5446 GCA_038208045.1 Gemmatimonadales bacterium
ATCGGCACGCGCGGCCAGATCACGATGGGCGGCTCCGGCCTGCAGGCGGCGCAGGACCTCGCGCTCGTGCTGCGCGCCGGCGCGCTGCCCGTGCCGCTCAAGGTTGCCGAGTCGCGGTCCATTGGCGCGTCGCTCGGCCAGGACTCGATCAACAAATCCATCCGGGCCGGCGCCTTCGCCGTCCTCATCGTCATCGTCATCATGCTCGCCTACTACCGCTTCTCGGGCCTCATGGCCGTCGGCGGCATGGTGCTGTACGTGCTCTACACGCTGGCGGCGCTGGCCGGCTTCGGGGCGACGCTCACGCTGCCCGGCCTGGCCGGCTTCGTGCTCGGCATCGGCATCGCGGTGGACGCCAACGTGCTGATCTTCGAGCGCATCCGTGAGGAGCTCGATCACGGCAAGAGCGTGCGCACGGCCATTGACGAGGGCTTCAAGCACGCGATGTCCGCCATCATCGACTCCAACGTCTCGACGGCGCTCACGGCGCTGGTGCTCTACCAGTACGGCACCGGCCCGGTGAAGGGCTTCGCCGTCACCCTCCTCGCCGGTCTCGTGGCGACCATGGTCGCCTGCGTCTTCTCGGTCCGCACCTTCTACCTGGTCTGGCTCAACCGCAATCGCGGCGCCGAGACGCTGAGCATCTGATGCTGCGCATCCTCCACGGCACCCACTACGATTTCATCAAGCACTGGCGCACCGCCGCCATCTTGACCGTCGCCTTCATCCTGCTCGGCATCGGCTCCGCCGTCATCCAGGGCGGCTTCCCGTACAGCATCGAGTTCACGGGCGGCACGCTGTTGCAGGTGCAGTTCACCGCCGCGCCGGACGTCGCCAAGATGCGCTCAACGCTCGACGCCGCCGGCATTCACGGTGCCGAAATCACGACGTTCGGCTCCAACCTCGACTACACCATCCGGGCGCAGGGCGCCGCGCAGATTGCGCAACAGGCGGCCGGTGCGGAAAAGGTGGCCGCGCAGATGGAAGCGGCGCTCAGGGCGGGCGGCATCGGCGAGTTCAAGGTCGTGTACTACGAGTCGGTCGGCCCGCGCGTCGGGTCGGAGCTGCGGCGCGGCGCGATCATCGCCATCCTCATCTCGTTCCTCGTGACGCTCGCCTATCTCGCGTGGCGCTTCGAGTGGCGCTTCGGCGCGGCCGCGGTGCTCGCCACCGCGCACGACGTGCTCACCACGCTGGCGTTCATCAAGCTGCTCAACCTCGAGATTTCGCTGACGGTCATCGCCGCGGTGCTCACCGTCATCGGCTACTCGCTCAACGACACGATCATCATCTTCGACCGCGTCCGCGAGAATCTGCACAAGAACCGCAAGTCGGGGTTCTACGACCTGCTCAACCAGTCGGTCAATGAGACGCTGCCGCGCTCCATCCTCACGCATGCGACCACCCTGGCGGCGACCGTATCGCTGCTCGTGCTGGCCGGCGAGGTCATTCGGCCGTTCGCGTGGGTGATGTCGTTCGGCATCTTCACCGGCACGTTCAGCTCCATCTACGTGGCGTCGCCGATCCTCATGTGGATCGAGAAGAAGTACCCGCGCGCCAACGAAGCCAAGAGCACGGCGCGCCGGCCGTAGCCGCCGCCTGTTCACGTGATCTGGAGGGCGCCTCGGTGACGGGGCGCCCTCCGTCGTTCCAGGCCCCGCTGCCTGACGCCGCCGTGGGGGAATCCCCACCCGGCGGCGCGGGACTCTCCGCTGTCTTGCGCCCGGTACCAGCCGTAGATTTTCGTCATGCCCGCGTTCATCGACTCGCATTGTCACCTCGCGGACCCGGCCTTTGACGCCGACCGCGACGCGGTCATCGAGTGCGCCCGGGTCACGGGGGCGGTGGCGCTCGTCTGCATCGGGGAGTCGCTCGACGCGGCGCGGCGCGCGCGGCAGGTCGCCGAGAACTACCCGCACTTCATCTGGCACACCGCCGGCGTGCATCCGCACGATGCGGCGGGCTGGGACCCCGTCCGCGACCCGGAACTGCTGCGCGCCGAGCTGGCCTTCGGTGCCGTGGCCATCGGCGAATGCGGCCTGGACTATCACTACGACCACTCGCCGCGCGACCAGCAGCGCCGGGCCTTCGCGGCGCAGTTGGCCTTGGCGCAGGAGCGGCACCTGCCGGTGGTCGTGCATACGCGCGAGGCCGCGGACGACACGGCGGCAATGGTCCGCGAGGCCGGCGACGCCGGCATCGTGGGTATCCTGCACTGCTTTGCCGGACCGCTGTCGCTCGCGGAGACGGCGCTGGCCGCGGGCTGGTACCTCTCCTTCTCGGGCATCATCACCTTCAAGAAGTGGGCGGACGACGCCCTGTTGCGTCTACCCCCCGCCGATCGCCTCTTGGTGGAGTCCGACGCGCCTTACCTTGCGCCGATGCCGAACCGCGGCAAGCGCAACGAACCGGCGTGGACCAGCCTCACCGTCGCCCGCCTCGCCGAGGCGCGCGGCCTCAGCGCCGACCGCATGGGCACCGTAGTCACTGCAAACGCCACACGCTGCTTCAACTTGCCACTGTCGTTGTAGCTCGACCGTCTACCGTCTACCGTCTACCGTCCACCGTCCACCGTCCACCGTCTACCGTCTACCGTCTACCGTCTATTCAATGCCACACGATCCGCATATCGTCGTTCCGACCGACATCGAGATAGCCCAACGCGCCACCCTGCGACCCATCGTCGACGTGGCCGCCGACATCGGGCTCAGCGGCGACGACCTCGACCTCTATGGCAAGTACAAGGCAAAGGTCGCCCTCGACGTGACCCAGCGCCCGGCCAAGGGCCGCCTCGTGCTCGTCACCGCCATCAACCCCACCGCCGCCGGGGAGGGGAAGACCACGACCTCCGTGGGCCTGGCGCAGGCGCTGCGGCGCATCGGCACCAATGCCGTGCTCGCCATCCGTGAGCCGTCCCTCGGCCCCGTCTTCGGCGTCAAGGGCGGCGCCGCCGGCGGCGGCTATGCGCAGGTCCTGCCGATGGACGACATCAACCTGCACTTCACGGGCGACTTCCACGCCATCGCCTCCGCGCACGGGCTGCTGAGCGCCATGCTCGACAACCACCTGCAGCAGGGCAACGCGCTGGGCATCGACGCGCGCCGCATCACCTGGCCGCGCACCATCGACATGAATGACCGCGCCCTCCGGAAGGTCGTCATCGGCCTCGGCGGGCCCATGGATGGCATTGTGCGCGAAGAGCGCT
Source organism: Gemmatimonadales bacterium (assembly GCA_038208045.1). Classification (GTDB taxonomy): domain Bacteria; phylum Gemmatimonadota; class Gemmatimonadetes; order Gemmatimonadales; family Gemmatimonadaceae; genus PNKL01. The sequence continues at coordinate 3,206 of JBBQZD010000198.1, forward strand.
TCGTGATCATCCCGGCCAGCGAGGTGATGGCCATTCTGGCGCTCGCCACCAGCAGGGAAGACCTCGAACGGCGGCTCGGCGACATCGTCGTCGGCAGCACGGCCGGGCCGTCGCGGCATCCCGTGCGCGCCCGCGAGCTCAAGGCCGCGGGCGCCATGGCGCTGCTCCTCAAGGACGCCATCCGCCCCAACCTCGTGCAGACGCTCGAGGGTGGCCCGGCCTTCGTGCACGCCGGCCCGTTTGGCAACATCGCCCACGGGTGCAACTCCATCCTCGCCACGCGCGCCGCGCTCGCGCTCGGCGACGTCGTCGTTACCGAGGCCGGCTTCGGCTCCGACCTGGGCGCCGTGAAGTTCCTCGACATCAAGTGCCGCTTCGGCGGACTGAATCCCGAGGTGGCCGTCGTCGTCGCGACCATCCGCGCGCTCAAGATGAACGGCGGCGCCAACAAGAAGGACCTCGCCAAGGAAGACGTCGGCGCGCTCGAGAAGGGCCTGTGCAACCTCGAACACCACATCGCCAACATGCTGCAGTTCGGGCTGCCGGTGGTGGTGGCGGTGAACCGCTTCGCCACCGACAGCGACGCCGAGATCCAGCTGGTCACCGAGTGCGCGCAGCGCGCGGGCGTGCGCGTGGCGCTGTGCGAGGTCTTTGCCCGCGGCGGCGCCGGCGGCGAGGATCTCGCCCGGCAGGTGCTCGAACTCCTCGCCGAAGGCAAGGGCAAGTACGCGCCCATCTACGACAGCGACAAGCCGATCAGGCACAAGATCAACACCATCGTGCAGAAGGTGTATGGGGCCGACGGCGCCGACTATTCGTCCAAGGCCGAGAAGGCCATCGACTATCTCGAGGCCAACGGCCTCGGGCGCACGCCGGTGTGCATGGCCAAGACGCAGTACTCGCTTTCGGACGACGCGTCAAAGCTCGGCCGGCCGACGGGCTTCCGCATGATGGTCAACGATGTCTATCCGCTCGCCGGCGCCGGCTTCGTCGTCGCGCAATGCGGCGACATCATGACGATGCCCGGACTGCCCAAGGAGCCCGCCGCCGAGCGAATGGCAGTGCTGCCCGACGGCACCATCACCGGCCTCTTCTAGCCCCGGCGACCAGGCGGCGTTTGTCGAAATCCGCCATCCGCCATCCGCCATCCGCCATCCGCCATCCGCCATCTACCGTCCACCGTCTACTCTCCCATGCCCCAGATCTTCCACTCCGACGCCGCCCCCGCCGCCATCGGTCCGTACTCGCAGGCCGTCGCTGCGGGCGGCTTTCTCTTCTGCGCCGGCCAGACGCCGCTCGATCCCGCGACCATGACGCTCGTCGACGGCGACGTCGGCGTGCAGACCGCGCAGGTGCTCAAGAACCTCCACGCCGTGCTGCAGGCCGCGGGCTGCACGTGGAAGGATGTCGTGAAGACCACGATCTTCCTGCGCTCCATGGGCGATTTCGCCAAGGTCAACGAGGTCTACGCCGCCACGCTCGGCGACGCCCGCCCCGCCAGAAGCACCGTGGCAGTCGCGGGCCTGCCCAAGGATGCCCAGGTCGAAATCGAAATGGTAGCCAAGCTCCCGTAGCGGAATTCGATTCCCAGTTCCGCCATCCGTTTCGAATTCCGCATTCGAATTCCAATTCCGAAATCCGAATTCCGTTTCGAAGGGTCCCTCCCCATGACCAAAGCCCAGATCTTCCGCCTCACGCACTACGCACGCTGCGCCGGTTGAGCGTCCAAGATGGGTCCGGCGGACCTGTCCGAAGCGCTCGCGCCGCTCGCGCGACACGCCGATCCCCGGCTGATCGTCGGACCTGACACGTTCGACGACGCCGCGGTCTTTCGCCTGCGCGACGATCTCGCGCTCGTGCAGACCGTGGATTTCTTCGCGCCCATCGTCGACGATCCGTTCGACTTCGGGCGCATCGCGGCCGCCAACGCCCTCTCGGACATCTATGCCATGGGCGGCACGCCGCTGACGGCGCTTGCCCTGGCGGCCTTTCCCGACGCGGTGCTGCCGCTGAGCGTGCTCACGGACATCCTGCGCGGTGGCGAGGAGATGGTGCGCAGCGCCGGGGCACAGGTTGTTGGCGGACACACCATCACGGACGACGAGGTCAAGTACGGACTCGCCGTCACCGGCACGGTGCACCCGGACCAGGTGTTGTCCAACGCCGGCGCCCGGCCGGGTGACGTGCTCATCCTCACGAAGCCGCTGGGCACCGGCCTGCTCGCGACCCAGATGAAGGACG
>JBBQZD010000199.1:0-5419 GCA_038208045.1 Gemmatimonadales bacterium
ATGCTGCGCGAGACGCTCGACCGACTGGCGCCGGTGGCGCCCCCGGCGCAGACGATGGTGCTCACCAACGCCGAGTTGGCGTCGGGCGTCGCGCGGCTGGCGCCTGAACTGCCGGCCACGCACATCCTGGCGGAGCCGCGCCCGGCGGGCACCGCCGCGGCGCTCGCGTGGGCGGCAGCGCGCATTGCGGCCGCGGCCGGTCCCGAGGCCGTCATGGTGTCGGTGCACGCCGACTGGGCAATCGCCGACGTGCCGCAGTTCCAGGATGCGTTGCGGCTGGCGGCCGCCGAAGCGGTGCGCACGCAAGGCCTGGTGACGGTCGGCATCGTGCCGGCGCACGCCGACACGGGCCTCGGCTACATCGAACCGGGCGCGCCCAGCGGCGGCGACGCCCGGCGGGTGGCACGGTTCGTCGAGAAGCCCGACGCCGACGGCGCGCGCGCGTTGGTGGCGGGCGGCGCGCTCTGGAATTCGGGGATCTTCGCCTGGCCCGTGGGCGTCTTTCTCGCGGAACTCGCCGCGCATTGCCCGCAGGTCGCCGGACCGCTGGCCGCGGCGGGCGACGACGCGGCCGCGTTCTTCGCCGCCGTGCGCGAGCCCATCGCGGTGGACGTGGGGGTGCTCGAGCGCAGCGCCAAGGTGTTCGTGCTGGCGGGCCGCTTCGGCTGGAGCGACGTCGGCACCTGGGCGGCGCTGCGCGACGTGCGGGCACAGGACGCGCACGGCAACGTGAGCCACGGGCCCGTGCACCTGCGCGAGAGCGCCGGCAACGTGGTGCACGCCGAGAGCGCCGACGTCGTGCTGTATGGCGTGGAGGGGCTGGTGGTCGTGCAGCGGGACGGCGTGGTGCTGGTCACCACGACGGAGCGGGCGCGCAACCTCAAGCCGTTGCTCGAGACCCTGCCGCCCGCCGTACGGGACCGCCGGTGATGCGGGGCCCGCTGGTGCTGTACGAGGACGCGGCAGCGCGCGCGCTGGAACCATTCGCGCTCACCCGCCCGGCCACGGAACTGGGCGCCGGGGCGTTGCTCGTGCGCGACCGCTGGGCGGCGGCCATGCCGGGCCGCGTCCTCGCGCGCGTCGGCGCCGCGCACCTCGCCGGCTTCGACGAGCCGGGCACGCCGGCCACGGCGCAGGGCCTGATCGCCGCCGGCACGATCGTGGCCAACGCCCGCTTCGCGCCATCGCTCGTGCAGCCGGACCCCGATGACGCGGCGATCGGCGCGTGGATGGCGGACGGCCGCGTGGCGGCCGTGCGACTGACGACGGCACTCGACGCGGCCGCGTTGGCCGACGGCACAATGACGCTCGACGCATTGATGCGCGCCGGCACGGCAACGACGCCCCTCGCCGGCTGGTGGATCGAGCAGGCGTGGGATCTCGTCCGGCACCTCGGCCCGATGCTCGCCGAGGACATTCCCGTGCTCGGCGCGGCGCTCGAGACGCAGGACGCCGACAGTGGCGATGCCGTGCGCGTGCTCGGCTCGCATCCTGTCTTCATCGAAGCGGGCGCCCGCGTGGAGCCCTTTGTCGTGCTCGACGCGCAGCCCGGCCCGCTGCTGGTGCGCTGCGGCGCGCACATCCAGGCCTTTTCACGACTGGTCGGTCCCTGCGTGGTGGGCGCAGACAGCACGGTGCATGGCGGCCGCGTGGCCAACAGCGCCATCGGCGCGCAGTGCCGTGTGCACGGCGACGTCAGCACGTCGCTGTTTTTCGGACGCAGCAACAAGGCGCACGACGGCTTTGTCGGGCACAGCGTTATCGGTTGCTGGGCCAATCTTGGCGCCGGCACGACGACGAGCAACCTGAAGAACAGCTACGGCCCGGTGCAGATGTGGACGCCATCAGGGGTGCGCGACAGCGGCATGCAGTTCCTCGGCGCGCTGATCGGCGACCACGCCAAGCTGGCCATCGGCACGATGCTGATGACGGGTACGCTGATCGGCGCCGGCGCGAGCGTCTTCGACGACGCGGGCCGCGACCGGGTGGTGCCGCCCTTCGCGTGGGGCGGCGACGCGGGCGCGGTGTACGCACTCGACAAGTTCCTCGACGTCGCGGCCCACGTGATGTCGCGCCGCGGCGTGACGATGAGTGATGCCATGCGGCGCGCGCTGTCCGATGCACACGCCGGACGCTGGTCCGCGTGAGGTTCTGCACCCTCGCGAGCGGGAGCAAGGCCAATGCGACGCTTGTCGAGACCGGCACTACGCGCCTGCTCGTCGACTGCGGTCTCGGGCCACGCACGCTGGCGAAGCGGCTGACCGATGCCGGGGTCTCGCCGGCATCGATTGACGCGGTGGTGCTGACGCACGAGCACGACGACCACGTGAAGGGCCTGGCGCAGGCCGTCGCCCGATGGGGCTGGCACGTCATTGGAACCCGCGGCACGCTGGCCGGCGTCCGGGACCTGCCCCCCGACGGGCGCACGACGTTGGCCTACGGCGAGACGCTCGACGTCGGCGAGTGCAGCATCGCCCTCGCGTGGGTGCCGCACGACGCGGCCGAGCCGGCGGCCGTGGTCGTTACCGCCACCCGCTCCGGGGCCCGCCTCGGCGTCGCGACCGACCTCGGCCACGTCCCCGATTCGCTGGCGGCCGCGTTCGCCCGCGTCGACTTCCTGGTGCTCGAGAGCAACCACGACGAGGAGATGCTGCGCAGCGGCCCCTACCCCGCCTTCCTGCAGCAGCGCGTGGGCGGCCTCACCGGGCACCTGAGCAACCGGCAGACCGGGGCGCTCCTGCAGCGCGTGGCGCACGCGGGCCTGCGCCACGTCGTGCTCGCGCACCTGTCGCAGCAGAACAACGCCCCGGCGCTGGCGCTCGGCGCCGCGCGCGGCGCGCTGAAGGGCACCGCCTTTCGCGGGACGGTCGAGTGCGCCGATCAGGACGTGGTGACGCACCCGGCGGGCGCGCCGGTGCTGCAACTGGGACTGGCGCTGTAGGCGCGAATCGGAATTCGGATTCCGGAATTGGAATTCGAATTCGGAATGCGATGCGGATGGCGGACGTGGAGACGTACGGACGAATGGAATGGGAGGCCGGACCCGGTCCGACCTCCCATTCATGCAGCCCTCTCGAATCCAGATTTCGATCTCCAATTCCGGAATCCGAATTCCAATTCGGGCCTAGTACATGCCGCCCATGCCACCACCGCCGCCGCCCGCAGGCATCGACGGCTTGTCTTCCTTTTTCTCCACGATGATCGCTTCCGTGGTCAGGAGGAGCGCGGCGATCGACGCGGCGTTCTGCAGCGCCGTGCGCGTCACCTTGGTCGGGTCAATGACGCCGGCCAGCACGAGGTCCTCGTACGTGTCGGTCAGGGCGTTGTAGCCGTAGTTCTTGTCCTTCGAGGCGCGCACCTTCTCGATGACAATCGAGCCTTCGCCGCCGGCGTTGGCGACGATCATGCGGAGGGGCTCCTCGATGGCCTTGCGGATGATGTCCACGCCGATCTGCTCCTCGGCATCCAGCTTGATCGACTTGAGCGCGACCTGCGCGCGGATCAGCGCGACGCCGCCACCCGGGACGATGCCCTCTTCCACCGCGGCGCGCGTGGCGTGCAGCGCATCCTCGACGCGGGCCTTCTTCTCCTTCATCTCGGCCTCGGTCGCGGCGCCGACGTTGATCACGGCCACACCGCCCGCGAGCTTCGCCTTGCGCTCCTGGAGCTTCTCCTTGTCGTAGTCGCTCGTCGACTTCTCGATGGCGACGTCGATTTCCTTGATGCGGCCCTTGATCTTGTCCGACTCGCCGGCCCCGTCGATGATCGTCGTGTTGTCCTTGTCGATCACGAGGCGCTTGGCGCGGCCGAGGTCCGTGAGGACCGCGTTCTCGAGCTTGAAGCCCACTTCCTCGCTGATGACGTTGCCGGCGGTGAGGACGGCAATGTCCTCGAGCATCGCCTTGCGACGGTCGCCGAAGCCCGGCGCCTTGACGGCGGCGACCTTCAGCGTGCCACGCAGCTTGTTCACCACGAGCGTCGCCAGGGCCTCACCCTCGATGTCCTCCGCGATGATCAGCAGCGGCTTGCCCGTCTGCGCAACCTTCTCGAGCACCGGGAGCAGGTCCTTCATGGAACCGATCTTCTTGTCGTGGATCAGGATGTAGGCGTCCTCGAGGGCCGTCTCCATCTTCTCCGGATCGGTGATGAAGTAGGGCGAGAGGTAGCCGCGGTCGAACTGCATGCCGTCGACGGTCTCGAGCGTCGTCTCGAGGCCCTTGGCTTCCTCGACGGTGATGACGCCGTCCTTGCCCACCTTCTCCATCGCGTCGGCGATGAGGTCGCCGATTTCCTTGTCGTTGTTCGCCGAGATGGCGCCGACCTGGGCGATTTCCTTCTTGCCCGAGCTCGGCACGGAGATCTTCTTGAGCTCCTCGACGATGGCCGTCACGGCCTTGTCGATGCCGCGCTTGATGGCCATCGGGTTCGCGCCGGCCGTCACGTTCTTGAGGCCCTCGCGGAAGATGGCCTGCGCCAGAATCGTCGCCGTCGTGGTGCCGTCGCCGGCATTGTCCGACGTCTTCGTGGCGACTTCCTTGACCATCTGCGCGCCGAGGTTCTCGATCGGATCGGAGAGCTCGACTTCCTTCGCGACGGTCACGCCGTCCTTGGTGACGGTCGGGGCGCCGAACTTCTTCTCGATGACGACGTTCCGGCCCTTGGGGCCGAGGGTGACCTTCACCGCTTCCGCGAGCTGGTCGACGCCGCGCTTCAGTGCCGCGCGCGCATCAACGTTGAAATGCAGTTCCTTCGCTGCCATTGGTATCGACTCCCTGAATGCGTATGGGGGTGGTTCAGTTCACGACCGCGAGGACATCCGACTCGCGAAGGATCAGGTACTGCTCGGACTCGATGGTGACTTCGGTGCCGCTGTACTTGCCGTACAGCACCTTGTCGCCGACCTTCACGCCCATGGGGACGAGCTTGCCGTCCTCGTAGCGACCGGGGCCAACGGCGATGATCTCGCCCTGCTGCGGCTTTTCCTTGGCGGTATCCGGGATGTACAGGCCGCCGCGCATCTGCTCCGTCTCTTCGAGCGCCTTGATGACGACTCGATCGGACAGCGGCGCGACCTTTGACCCAGGGGCGGTCTTGGCTGCCATGGTATGCACTCCTCGTGCGTGTGGGTGATGATTGATGTGAGCGTTCAGCGTTAGCACTCAACGCGATAGAGTGCTAACAACAGGTGAAGTATAGAAGAAAGAGTCGTGCCTTGGCAAGGGCTGCCACGTCAGCCATTTTTGCGTAAGTATTGGGTAATCAACAGCTTACGACTGCCATAATTGCAGGAGGCCGGCTGCCAGGCCGGCCTCCGCTGCCCTGCCGATGCGACGGCTGAGCTACACGAGCAGCGCGTACGCCATCGCCAGCCCTTGCAACGTCAGGTCGGGCTCGACCAGATCAAGCTCCGTGCACAACG
>JBBQZD010000200.1:0-5419 GCA_038208045.1 Gemmatimonadales bacterium
GGGGTCTGGGTTTGGGTGGGTGTGGGGGTGGGGTGGTTTTTGGGGTGGGGGGCGGGTTTTGCCCCCGGCCCTCCCCCCTTGCCGCCCCCGCCCCTTCCTCTCCCCACCCCCGGCCCCTTCCCCTTCCCACCCCCCTCCCCATTCCGCCCTCCGGCTTCTTGATCGGTGTCACCACTCCCGTCTTCTCGTCAATCGTGTACTTCGGCTTTACGGCGCGGTCGTAGTCGCCGGGTGTCTTGGCGGTGGTCGCCGCCTTGGCGGCCTTTGCCGACGAGTCGGCCGCGGCCTGCTTGATCGTGTCGGCCTTCATGGTGTCGGGCGCCGGCAGCTGCGACGGCAGCAGCACTGGCGCCGCTGCGGTCGAATCGGCGCCGGCAGAATCGGCGCCGGCAGAATCCGCGGCCGGCGCCTTGGCGCCGCCACACGCTGCCAGCGAGAGCGCGACGACACAGATCGACGCACGGGTCATTTCGGAATCTCCTTGAGTGCGGTGACGCGACCAGTGGGGCCGACCTCGAACTTCGGACGGCGCACCGTTTCCCACGGCCCCTCGACCGCCGACGCGGCGCTGAGCTTGCTCAGCCGTGCCATCGTCAGCAAGCTCGGCACCGAGTAGCTGTCGGCGGCGAGCGCATTGACGCTGTACCCCAGGTCCTGAAACGACCCGATGCTCATGATGCTCCACGGCATGTTGGGCGTGGACTCCACGAAGCCCGTCATCAGTTCGCTGTCAAAGAGCGACTCGCGCCAGTGCCCGTCGGCGGTACCGGGGCCTCCAGTGTTCTCCACCGCCACGCCCGTGCCGACGGCACAATGCGTGGCGAGCCCGCCGACGGTCGCGCAGTTGGCGATGGACGTGGACCCGGTAAAGCGGGGATTCGTCGTGCCAGCGCCGGTCAGCAGGCTCTTGTCGTCCCAGATGGTGCCGAGGCCAAGCACGTGGTTCATCTCGTGCAGCACCACCGCCTCGAAGCGGCCGGACGTGATGTAGTTCTGGATGTCGGCCGAGTCGAACTCCATGACGCCCACCACGGGAAGCTTGCTGGTATTGCGGATGAAGCAGGGGCCGGCCTGCGCCAGCACCTTGCCAGGTCCGTCGATGGCGGCCACCGCGGCATAGACGATGACGCCCTGTGACGTCTCGGTGAGGGTTCCCGTGAGGCCGTTGACGCCGCATTGCGACAGATCGGTGCCGTTCAGGGGGACCGACGACAACTGGCTGATGATCGCCGCGCGCAGGCGAGCCGCCGCGTTCACAAACGCGGTCTGCGCCTCCGCCGACATGGCCGGCCCGAAGAACCGCAGGTCGAGCGGGTAGCTCGACTGGATGTTCGCGCTGAACGATGAGGTCAGGCCGCTGGCCGTGGCGCTTGCGGCTTGCGTGCCACCCTTGTTGCCGAGCCGCCAGCCCGCGCCGGACGCGACGCCGCTCGCGTTGGTGGTGAGCAGGCCGGGGGCCACCGAGCCGCCGCCCGCGGTGGCCAGGAAAGTGACCGGCACGTTCGGGACGCCGTTGCCAAACTGGTCCTGCAGGGTCACGCCCAGCGGCGTGGCGACCAGGGCCCCGGCGAGCGCCGTCTGCGCGTTCCCACTGGCAATGATCTTGGTCGGCGCGCCGGGCGTGCCCGTGGCCGTGATGACCAGCGGCGCCAGGCCGCTGATGGTCACGGTGAGGGAGTTGACCCCCGCCGTCGTGCCGAGCGTCCACGTGCCGACCGGCGTTGCGCCCGCCAGTGTCCGCGTGGGCGCACCAACGAGCGATCCGCCGCCGCCGCTCACGACGACCGTGACCGTCACGTTCCCCAGCGCATTGCCACCGGCATCCTTCACGGTGAAAGCGGTGGGCGTGTCCAACGCCGTGCCCACCGTCGCCGTCAGCCCGGCCGTCGATGAGGCGCTGACCGACGCCGGCTGTACCGGCGCGGTGCCACCATCGCTCTTCGAGCAGGCGCCGGCCGTGGCCAGCAGAATGAAGGCAAGTACCGGGCGGACCGCGCGGCGTGGCGTGGGGGGGATCTTCATGGACGTCCGGTCGGGAGGTTAGGAAGAAGACGAAACGGCGGGACCGCCAAGCCGGCCGAGGGCGGCCGCGTAGTCGAGATCATCGGTTTCGAATTCGCGATCGTCCGCGAAGACGATCAACAGTACCCCCTGCGCGACGGCCTTGCTCCACAGGGGGACGAAGAGCGCCGCGCCCGTGGCGCCGCGCGCATCGAGGCTGACCTGCGCACCACACTGCCGCTCGCGCGCCTCGCGCGACTCGGCCTTCACGAAGACCGCGGTGCGGAGCGTGTCGGCGATGGACGGCGCCAGCTCCGGCGGCACGACGTCGAACGCGCCGTCCGACGCCATGAGCACTGAAAAGCCCCCCGCGCCGTTCGGCGCCACCACGGCGGAGAAGGCCGGCGAAAAGGGCGCGGTGCCGATGGTGACGAGGTGACGCGCGCCAACCGCCGGATCCCGCGTGGTCGAAAGCGCAGCCAGCAGCGTCTGAATCGCCCGGAGCCGCGCGACGCTTGGCCGCTCGCCCGGCTGCCCGTCGGCGCCCGACGTCAGGTGCGACGTGAGCCGGGCCGCGAGGCCCGGTCGCATCGGCTGCAGCGCCAGTCCGGCGAGCAGGAACGTGAGCACCGTACCGAGCTGCATGAGCCGTAGCGTGGCCGCGTTGGTTCCCACCTGGTACCGGGTCCGCTCGGCGAGCACGCGCAGCTCCTCTTCGCGCATCTGGCCGGCGAGCGACAGCAGGGAATCCGCGGCGTTGGGCGGGCTCTCGCGCGTGAGATACCGGCGGGCCGAGTCGGCGCCCGCCCGGTCGCGGATGGCCACGGTGTTGCGGAACTCGCGAAAGCTCGCTCCGACGTAGGGAGCCGCTTCGTTGAGTAGCTGCCGCTGGCGTGGATTGTCCTCGGTGGCACGGCGCATCGCGTCGAGCGCATCCTCGACGTCCGATTGGGTCCGTTCGAGTGAACGGCGCGTCGCGGAGTCCGGACGCACCACGAACGCCTTGGTGAACCGCTCGGCGTCCGTGGTGAGCGTACGGATCTGGTAGGCCGCGCGCATGTTGTCGTTAGTCTGCGCCACGGCGATCGTGGCCGCCGCTTCACGCGACGCGTAGTAGTACGCGACCACACCGCCCAGACCGAGCAGCACAAACGCGGCCGCGGTGGTGATCGAGAGCTTCTGTAGCGGAGTCCAGTTCATCGCGTTTGCCCGCCCCGTCAGGGAATGGGCCCCCAGCCGAACAGCCGCCGCGCGTCGACTCGCAGCGCGCCTGGTTCGGTGCCCGCCAGAAAATACTCCAAATAGCGACGGTCCGTCGGCGTGGTGGCCTGGGCGAGCTTGCCCGTGTCGCGGTCGAGTTCCGCGGTCACCACGCCGGGCGGCGGCGTCCAGGCCGCGCCCCCCTTGCCGTACCCGGAGCGGGCGAGCATCTGGCCGAAGATCGGTGCGGCCAGCGAACCGCCGGCCGCGCCGGCCATGATCGGGCGGGGCTTGTCGAAGCCCAACCAGACGCCGGCCACGAGGTCGGTGGTGGCGCCGATGAACCAGACGTCGGTGTTGTCGTCGGTGGTGCCCGTCTTGCCGGCGACGGGCACGCTGCCCGGGACGTACCGTCGCACCGCGGTGGCCGTGCCGCGATCCACCACGTCGCGCATCATGTCGCGAACGATGAAGGTGACCTCGGGCGGCAGAGCCGGGGGCAGCGTGCGCACCCCCTGACCGTACACCGTGCGCCCCGAGGGATCCTCCGTCCGGTAGATGAACCGGGGTTCCACGGGCGTGCCGAGATTCGGGAAGACTGTGAACGCGGCCACGAGATCGAGCGGCTGCACGGCCGAGGCCCCGAGGGCGCTTGCTGGCCAAGGCGCGATGTACGATCGGATGCCCATCCGCCGCGCGAGGGCAATGACCGAGTCTCCAGTCAGTCGCTGCCAGAGCTGCACCGCCACCGGGTTGCGCGAGCGCACGAGCGCCTCGCGCAGCGTGATGTTCCCCAGGAACTCGCCGTCGGCGTTCTTCGGCCGATACAGCCCGCCGCGATCCATCGGGATTTCCAGTGAGGTATCGGGGACGATGGCGTTTGGCGGAATCGAATCGAGGATGGCCCGTGCATAGACGATTGGCTTGAACGCCGAGCCGGGCTGGCGCAGGCCATCCACCGCGCGATTGAACGGCCCCTCGGCGTAGTTGCGTCCGCCCACCAGCGCGCGGATGTCGCCCGTGGCCGGGTCGATGGCGATGACCATGCCCTGCAGGTAGTCGGTGCTGCCCTTCGGATGCCTGGCGTACGTCGGGTGGCGGTACCCGGGGCGGGCCTCGACGGCGGCGGTGCCCTCGATGAGCGCGACGGTGGCGGCGTGCTGCAACGCCGGATCGAGCGTCGTCGTCACGCGAAATCCGCCGCTCCCCACCGGCACGCCCGCGCGCTCGAGCTGCACACGCACGACGTCGAGGAAATAGGGGGCGACCACCGACATGCCACTGTTCGGCGCGGTGGTGACGGGCTGCGCCTTGGCGGCGTTGGCCTGGGCGCGCGAGGCGAAGCCCTGACCGACCATCAGGTCGAGGATCACGTCGCGGCGGTTCTTGGCGCGCGCCGGATACCGGGCCGGGTCATAGGTGGCCGGCCCCTTCGGCAGTGCGGCGAGCGTGGCCGCCTCGGCGAGACTGAGCGCGCTCGCGCCCTTGCCGAAGTAGTGCCGCGCGGCCGCTTCCACGCCATACCAGCCGTGGCCGAAGGAGATCTGATTGAGGTACGCCTCGAGGATCTGTTCCTTGTTGTAGTGCCGCTCCATCTCGCGGGCCGCGGACTGCTCGCGGAGCTTGCGCGCGATCGAGATGTCGCGCCGGTCGATGAGGTCGGGGTGCATGTTGCCGACCAGCTGCTGCGTGATGGTGCTCGCGCCGCCGCGGTTCTGGCCGAGCAGCTTTCCCTTCACCGCGCCGGCGATGCCGACGAGATCGACGCCATCGTGCTGATAGAAGCGCTGATCCTCGACGGCGACGAACGCCAGCGGGAGGTAGCGCGGCAGCGTCTTGATGGCGACCGAGGTGCGCCATTCCCTGCCGATCTCGCCGATGAACGAGCCGTCGCGCGCGTACACCAGCGAGGACTGTGGCATGGCCACGATCTGCCACGCCTCGACGGTGGACGGCCGGGGTGCGGGCTGCTGCGCCGACAGCGCGGCGGCAAGGCAAGGCAGGGCGAGGAGCAATCGGGGCATTCGATTGGATTGTACCCCAGAGGGAGGGCTGGGGGCAGGGGCTGGATCAGCGGCCGGAGAGAGGAGGCCGAAACCCTGGTTGAGCGTGTCATGGGGGCCCAGCAGACGGCACCCCCTGCCCCTGCCCCTTCCCAAGCCCTGCCCCTTCCCCTTCCCAAGCCCTGCCCCTTCCCCTTCCCAAGCCCTGCCCCTTC
>JBBQZD010000201.1:0-5413 GCA_038208045.1 Gemmatimonadales bacterium
GGTCTCGCCTCCAGGCGCAGTCGTACGTCCACCGCCACCGCTCCCTGGCCATCCGGCAGGACGCGCAGCGGATTGATCTCGACCTCCGAGATCTCCGGGAACTCCGATACCAACTGGCCGAGCCGGCGCAGCACGGCGAGCACCGCTGCGCGGTCGGCAGGCACCAAGTTACGATATCCGGCGAGCCGCCGCCCGGCCCAGGTGCCGGCCAGCATTTCCTCGGCTTCGACCTCGGGGAGCGGCGCGAGGCCGAACGCCACGTCACGGAGGCCCTCCACTTCGGTGCCGCCGGAGCCGAACATCAGCAGGGCGCCGAACTGCGGATCCTGCACCGCCCCGACGATGACCTCCTGGCCATGCGGCAGCATGCGCTGCACATGCACGCCAAGCAGCCGGGCCGCGGGATGCGCGAGCAGTGCGTTGTCGCGCACGGCGGCAAAGCCGGCCGCCACGTGCGCCGCGTCGGTGAGGCCGAGCATCACGCCGCCCACATCCGTCTTGTGCGGGATGTCGGGGGAGGCAACCTTGAGTGCGACCGGATACCCGATCGCGTCGGCGAAGGACACGGCCTCGTCCGCCGAGCGGGCCAGCTCGATGCGCGGCGTGTGAATGCCATATGCGCCAAGCAGGGCCGCTACGTCTGCCTGTCCGAGAAAGCCACCACCGGCGCTCGCGCAGCGTGCGATGACGTCGCGCACCACGGCAGGTTGCACGTCGGCGAAGACTTCCGGCACCGTCAGGGGGCGGGCGAGGAATTCTGCGCGGCGGACGAGCATCGCCAGCGCCGACGCCGCGCGTTCGGGAAACCGGTAGTCGGGTACGCGCGCGGCGCGCAGCACTTCGCTGGCGCGCAGGATCAAGTTCTCGCCCATGAGCGCGACAACCACCGGCTTGTCCGATGACCGGATGACGGGCACCAGAACGTCCGCCACCGACTCGGCGCTGTGCATCGGCGGCGGCGGCAGGATCACCATGACGCCATGCACGCCCTCGTCGGCGAGCAGTGCGGCGAGGCCCTCCGCGTATTCGCGCGGACCGGCGGACGCCAGCATGTCCACCGGATTGTGCAAGCTGGCGGCCGGGGGAAGGAGCCCGCGCAGCCGCTCCGTGGTGGCCGGCTGCAGCGTGACGAGCGGGAGTTGCAGTTCCTCGAGCGCGTCGGCCGCGACGACGCCCGGCCCGCCGGCGTCCGTGAGCACCGCCATGCCTCGGCCCGTCGGCAGCGGACACCACGCCAAGGCTCGCGCCCAGTCGAACATCTCCTCGTTCGTCTCCGCACGGATGACGCCGGCGCGCTGGAACGCCGCGTTGTACGCCGCCTCCTGGCCGGCCAGTGCGCCCGTGTGCGACGCGACCGCGCGCTGCCCGCTGGGGAAGCGGCCCACCTTGAGCGCAACGACGGGCTTCTGCCGGGTGACGGCGCTGGCCTGCTCGATGAACCGGCGGCCATGCGAGACGCCTTCGAGGTAGAGCGTGATCACGCGCGTGTGCTCGTCCTCGGCCACCGGCGCCAGCACGTCCGTTTCATTGAGGTCGGCCTGGTTGCCCAGGCTCACGAGGCGGGACAGGCCGAAGCCCTGACCACCGGCCCAGTCGATGACCGCGGCGCAGATGGCCCCCGAGTGGGAGATGAACGCCACGTCCCCCTGCGGCGGTGCGGGCGGCGCGAGGAAGGTCGTGTCGAGCGGGTAGTGCGTGTCGAGCAGGCCGATGCAGTTGGGCCCGATGAGGCGGATGCCGTGCGCGCGCGCGATGCGCAGGCATTCGGCTTCGAGCGCGGCGCCCTGCGGGCCCACTTCGCGAAATCCGCCCGAGGCGATGACCGCCGCGCGCAGCCCGCGATGGCCGCAGGCCTCGAGCGCCGCCGGCATGCCGGCCGCGGGAATGACGAGCACCGCGAGATCGACGGGGTCGGGCACGTCGCGAAGGTCCCGCACGAGTTCGCGGCCGAACAGCCGGCCGCCGCGCGGGTTCACGAAGTGAATGGCGCCGGGAAAGCCCGAGTGTGCGAGGTTGCGCGCGACACCGTATCCCAGCTTGGTGGGATCGGCCGAGGCGCCGAGGACGACGATGCCCGTCGGCCGGAAGAAGGGCTGCAGTTCTGCGTTCATGCGGAAATCGAAGTCCCGGGGGGACCGCGGCGACGGGCCGCGCCAATGAGTCCCTGAAGGTAACCCGCGCGTGCCAGCACCACAGCCGCGGCGTTCCCTGTCCGCTGGGGCGGATGACGCGCATCTTCTTCTCATCATGCCATCACGTCGAATTGCCTCGATGCGCGGCTTGGCCGGTGCGGGCCTCGCCGTCGGTCGTGCCGTCGGGCTTGCTGTCTGTCTTGCAGTCGGAACTGCCGTCGCGCGTGACGCCCGCTCCGCGCTGGCGGCACCCGCGACTCCGGCGCCGACCGCCCCGCGTGCTGACGCCGGAGGGCCACGCGCGGATTCGCTGCGATACGGCGTGGGCCTCTGGGAAGCCGACTCGCTGGGCAACCACCGGGCAGTGATCCGCGTGGCCACGGCGGCCGATGCAGTGTGGGCGCACATTCCCTGGCGCCGGCGGGACGTCTCGCCCGAGACCGTGAACGTGGTGGTGATCGAGGCGGCCACGCAGCGGCGGGTGCTGAACGTGGCGCGGATGGACATCAACCGGGAGTTCGGCGACGTCGTGTTCCAGGCCGCGGCGCCGGGCGAGTACTTCGTGTACTACCTGTCGTACACGGGGACGTTCAAGTCGAACTACCCGAAAATCACGTACCGTCCGCCCGAGCTGACGGCCGACGCGGCGTGGGTCGAGCGCAACCGGCTGGGCGCCGGTGCCGCGTATCGTGCGCTCCCCGCCGCGACGATCGTCGGGTTCGACGCCGTCAACGAGTTCTCGCGCTTCACGCCCATGGAGTACATCGCGACGGTCGCCGAGCGCGACGTGCTGCGGGCGGCCTGGCCGTACGCGCCGTTCCTCGCCTTCGCCGAGGACCGGTCACTCTCAATCCGGATGACCGACGTGATTCCGCAGGCCTGGGCGATGCGTGGCGCGTTCATGCCGTTCATGGGAGAGGCCCTGCGCGGCGAGTTCTACACGTTCCAGATAGGTGTGTGGGCGGCGCGGACCGCAGTGGATTCGCTGACCTACCGCGCCAGCGCTCTCGAGCGGAAGGGCGGCGGCGGTACGATTCCGGCGAGCGCGCTCACCGGGTTCAACGTCGAGGCGACCGACTGGTCGGGGCAGCGCTTCACGCGGGTCCTGCACGTCGATGCGGGCAAGGTGCAGGCGCTCTGGTTCGGCGTGGACGTTCCGTCGAATCTGTCGCCCGGCGACTACGAGGGGCGCGTGACGCTCTCGAGCACCGGTGGCGCGCGCGACGTCCCGATCGTGCTGCGGGTCGAGCGCGAGGCGGCCGTACATCACGGCGATGACGTGCCGTCGCGGATGACGCGGCTGCGCTGGCTCAACTCGCAGTTGGCGGCCGACGACAGCGTCGTGGCGCCCTACACGCCGCTGCGCCTCGTGGGGAACACCATCTCGCTGCTCGGCCGCGCGTTCACGTTCGGCGCCGATGGCATGCCGGCCAGCATCCGCTCGTACTTCACGCCGTCAAACACGGCCGTCGGCACCACGGCGCGCGAGATCCTCGCGGCGCCGGCGCGGCTGATGGTGCGCGATGCCGCTGGCCGCGATTTCACCTGGAGCGGTGCTGCGCCCACGGTCACCAAGCGCACGCCGGGCGCCGTGGCCTGGGAGACCAGCCGGTCGGCCGGCGCGCTGCGGCTCCGGTCGCGGGCGACGCTCGAGTTCGACGGCACCGCGGAGTACACGGTCGCGCTGACCGCCACGGAACGGACCGCGCTCACCGACGTGCGCCTCGACATTCCGATGAAGGCCGACGCCGCAAAGTACATGATGGGCCTTGGCCAGAAGGGCGGTCTCCGACCTGAGAACTTCCACTGGACGTGGGACGTCGCGAAGAAGAACCAGGATGCCGCCTGGCTGGGCGACGTGAACGCCGGGCTGCAGGTCACGCTGAAGGACGAGCACTACGTGCGGCCGCTCAACACCAACTTTTATCTCTCCAAGCCCCTCGCGGAGCCGCGGTCGTGGGCCAACGCCGGCAAGGGCGGGTGCGACGTCACGCAGACGGCCGACACCGTGCGCGTGTCGTGCTACAGCGGCGGCCGCGTGCTCGAGGCCGGCGATTCGCTGCGCTTCGACTTCCGGCTGATGATCACGCCGTTCAAGCCGCTCGACACGGCGGGGCAGTGGGCCACGCGCTACTTCCACGCCTTTGTGCCCGTGGACTCCATCGCGGGCCGCGGCGCGAACACCGTGAACGTGCACCACGCCAACCGCGCAAATCCGTGGATCAACTATCCCTTCATCGAGACCGCGGCGATGCGTGCCTACGTCGACTCGGCGCACGCCCGCGGGCTCAAGGCCAAGATCTACTACACGGTGCGCGAACTCACCAACCACGCGCCCGAGCTGTTCGCGCTGCGCTCGCTGGGCGACGAGGTGCTCTCGCACGGGCCGGGCGGCGGCTTCTCTTGGCTGCAGGAGCACCTCGGCAGCGACTACATCGCCGCGTGGCACGTCCCGACAATCAAGGACGCGGCCGTGGTGAACAGCGGCGTGTCGCGGTGGCACAACTTCTACATCGAGGGCCTCGACTGGCTCGTGCGGAACGAACGCATCGACGGACTCTACCTCGACGACGTCGCCTTCGATCGCATCACGATGAAGCGCGTGCGCAAGGTGCTCGACCGCGGCAATCCCGGATCGCTCATCGATCTGCACTCCGCCAACCAGTACAACCCTCGCGACGGCTTCGCGTCGAGCGCCAACCTGTACCTCGAACACTTTCCGTATATCAACCGGCTCTGGTTCGGCGAGTACTTCGACTACGACTCACGGCCCGACTACTGGCTCGTCGAGATCTCCGGCATCCCCTTCGGCCTGATGGGCGAGATGCTCGAAAAGGGGGGCAACCCGTGGCGCGGCATGACCATGGGGATGACCGCACGGATGCCGTGGTCCGGCGACCCGGCGCCGCTGTGGAAGGCGTGGGATGACTTTGGCATCCAGCGGAGCCGGCTGCACGGATGGTGGTCGGGACGCGATCCCGTGACGACGAGCGACGTGAACGTGCTGGCCACCACGTGGACCCGGCCCGGCGCGGCGCTGGTCGCGCTCGGCTCGTGGCGCGACGACGACGCGAGCGTGGCGCTCAGCATCGACTGGCCGGCCCTCGGCATGGACCCGGCGCGCGCGCGGATCCGCGCGCCCGCCATCGCAAACTTCCAGGACGCGGCGAGTTGGGAACCTGGCGCGCGCGTGACGGTGCCGGGCAAGAAGGGACTGCTGTTGGTGATCGAACCGCGGTAGGCACGTGGTGGCGCACCGCCGCGGCACGCGCTAAGCTCCG
>JBBQZD010000202.1:0-5385 GCA_038208045.1 Gemmatimonadales bacterium
AGGGCGACGCCACGCTGTTCGGCCGGCAGGACGGCGTCGAGGCGGCGTGGCGCATCGTTGACCCGATCCTCGACAAACGGACGCTCATTCACGAGTACGAACCCGGCACGTGGGGTCCGGCCGAGGCGGACGCGATGGTGGCGGATGTCGGCGGATGGTGGATTCCACGGGAAGAGGGGTAGGCGGTGGCTTCTGCCGAGGCCGTGACCTCGCTCCTTTTGGGGCCTCGCGCGGGCATCGGACCGCTGGCGGCCGAGGTGCACGCCGACGCCGAGGCGGTGGCACGCCGCGCCGCGGCGCTGATGGCGGACGTTGCGCGTGGGGCAATCGCCGCGCGTGGACAGTTCCTGCTGGCACTCAGCGGAGGCGCCACGCCCTGGCCGGCGCTGCGCCTGTTCGCCGACGCGGACGTCGACTGGAGCCGGGTGCACGTGGCACAAGTCGACGAGCGCGTGGCGGCAGAGGACGGTCCTGATCGCAACCTGACACGGTTGCGCACCGCGCTGCTCTCGCGCGTCGCACTGCCGGCCGCGCATGTGCACGCGATGCCGGTGGACGATGCCGACCTTGCCGCGGCCGCCGCGCGCTACGAGGAGGAACTGGTACTCCTTGCGGGAGCGCCGCCGCTGCTCGACCTCGTGCAGCTCGGACTCGGCACCGACGGACACACCGCGTCGCTCGTGCCGGGAGACGCCGCGTTGCTCGTCGCGCAGCGGGACGTGGCGATCACGGGGGCCTACAACGGCCACCGGCGCATGACGCTGACCTTCCCCATCCTCAACCGCTCGCGCCGGATTCTCTGGATCGTGACCGGCGGCAACAAGGCCGACGCCCTGCGGCGCCTGGCCGCGGGCGACGCCACGGCGCCCGCGAGCCATGTCCGGCGGCTGGACGCCATCGTGCTGACCGATCGCGCCGCTGCCGCGGGCCTGACCGTGCCGGCACCATGACCCGCCCACGCCAGCGCCCACGCCCGCGCCCACGCCCGCGCCCGGGCCCGCGCCCGCGAATCCTCGTCGTCGACGTGGGGGGCACGCACGTGAAGGTCCTCTGCACCGGCCATCGCGTGTCGCGCCGCTTCGACTCGGGACCCACGATGACGGCGGCGCAGATGGTAATTGGCGTGCTCGCCCTCGTCCGCGGCTGGCGCTACGACTGCGTCTCGATCGGCTATCCCGGCCCCGTCCTCCACGGCAAGCCGGTGCGCGAGCCGCACAATCTCGGCGAAGGCTGGGTCGGCTTCGACTTCGCGGCCGCCTTCGGCTGTCCGGTAAAAGTCGTCAATGATGCCGCCATGCAGGCGCTGGGCAGCTACGAGGGCGGCACGATGCTCTTCCTCGGACTTGGCACCGGTTTGGGATCGGCGATGATCGTGGACGGCACCGTGGAGGCCATGGAACTGGCGCACCTGCCGTACAGGAAGGGGCGCTCGTACGAAGCCTACCTCGGCGACCGGGCACGCAAGCGCCGGGGAAAGAAGAAGTGGCGCCGCAGCGTGCGTGACGTCGTCACGCTGCTCCGCGATGCGCTGCGGCCGGACTACGTCACGCTCGGCGGCGGCAACGCCAAGCGGCTGACGTCGCTGCCCGCGCACACCCGTGTCGTCACGAACGACAGTGCCTTCCGGGGCGGCTTCCGGTTGTGGAACGAGCCGCGCGCGACAGACGGCTGACGGCTTACAGCTGACGGCGCGAATCAAACACCAGGCGAACCGCGAGTCGCCGGCGTCGCCAGCGATGCTCGTGCGCCCTCCGTTCGTGCTTGCCGGCACTCGGCTTCGAGCGTAGACTCACGCGTTCGCACTCGTTGCACGCGGAATCCGTTCTCTCCCCTGGCCTTCCCATGACGCGTCATCTGATCTCTTCGCTTCGATCCGCTCTGCTGTTCGTGCCGGTCGCCCTCTTCGCGCAGGGCGCGAAACCGCCCGTCAAACCCACGGCCAAGTCCGACGCCAAGAGTTCCGCCGAGGCCGCCGGCAAGCAGGCGGCGACGCCCGCCACCGCATCGGACACTGCGCGGGACACCGCGCGCGGCGCAACCGGCAAGGCGTCCGCCGACTCGACGCCGAAGTGGCCGATGAACACCGAGGCCTTCAGCGGCCTCAAGGCGCGCTCCATCGGCCCGGCCATGACCTCGGGACGCATCGGCGCGCTCGCGGTCAGCCCCGACAACCCGGCCGTCATCTTTGCCGGCTCCGCGTCGGGCGGCCTCTGGAAGTCCACCACCGGCGGCGCGTCGTGGCAGCCCGTGATGGACAAGGAAGGCTCCTACTCGATCGGCTGGGTGACGATTGACCCGAAGAACGCGAACGTCATCTGGGTGGGCACGGGCGAGAACAACTCGCAGCGCTCCGTGGCCTACGGCGACGGCGTCTACAAGTCCGTGGACGGCGGCAAGTCGTGGAAGAGCGTCGGCCTCAAGCAGTCGGAGCACATCGGGCGCATCGTCGTCGACCCGGCCAACAGCGACATCGTCTACGTCGCCGCGCAGGGCCCGCTCTGGAGCGCCGGCGGCGACCGCGGCCTCTACAAGACCAGCGATGGCGGCAAGACGTGGGAGCAGGTGCTCAAGCTCAGCGACAACACCGGCGTCTCCGACATTGTCGTGGACCCGCGCAACCACAACGTCGTGATCGCCGCGTCGTACCAGCGGCGGCGGCACTTTTTCACGCTCATTGACGGCGGCCCCGAGAGCGCCATCCACCGCAGCACCGACGGCGGCAAGACCTGGACCAAGGTGAACACCGGCCTGCCCTCCGAGGAACTCGGGCGCATCGGCCTCGCGATCTCGCCCGTGCGCCCGGACTTCGTGTACGCGCTGGTCGAGGCCGCCAACAAGAAGGGCGGCATCTATCGCTCAACCGACAACGGCGTCACCTGGGAAAAGCGCAGCGAGTACAACCAGGGCAGCCCGATGTACTACGGCGCGGTCTTCGCCGATCCGGTGGACGCCGAACGCATCTACGTGCCCGACGTCGTCTTCCAGGTGTCCGACGATGGCGGCAAGACCACGCGCGCGCTGGGCCAGCGCTACATGCACGTGGACAACCACATCATCTGGGTCGACCCGAAGAACACCGACCACCTGCTCGTCGGCAACGACGGCGGCCTGTACCGCAGCTGGGACCGCGGCGGCACCTGGACCTTCTTCGAGAACCTGCCGCTCGCCCAGTACTACGACGTGGACGTCGACTACGACGTGCCATTCTACAACGTCGCCGGCGGCCTGCAGGACAACAACTCGCTGCACGGCCCGTCGCGCACGCGCTCGGAGCATGGCATCCTGAACCAGGACTGGATGGCCACGCAGGGCGGCGACGGCTTCGTCTCGCGCATCGACCCCGAGGACCCGAACACGATCTACGCCGAGTCGCAGCACGGCGGCATGGTGCGCGTGGACCGTCGCACGGGTCAGCGCATCGGCATTCAGCCGAGCGACGAACCGGGCGACGCGCCCGCCCGCTGGAACTGGGACACGCCCATCGTCATCTCGCCGCACGCACACACGCGCCTCTACACGGCGTCGCAGCGGCTCTGGCGCAGCGACGACCGCGGCAACTCGTGGACGGCCGTCTCGGGCGACCTCACGCGGCAGATTGACCGCAACACACTGCCGGTGATGGGCAAGGTGTGGGGCCCCGACGCGGTGGCGAAGAACACCTCCACCGCGCTCTATAGCAACATCAGCGCCATCGCCGAGTCACCGAAGACCGAGGGCCTGCTGTACGTCAGCACCGACGACGGGCTGATCCAGGTGAGCGAGGACGGCGGCAAGACCTGGCGCAAGGGCGACAAGCTGCCCGGCGTCCCCGAGGGAGCGTATGTCGCGCGACTCCGCGCCTCGCAGCACGACGCGCGCACCGTCTACGCCGCACTCGAGAACCACCAGAACGGCGACTTCAAGCCCTACCTGCTCAAGAGCGCCGACGCCGGCCGCACGTGGACGTCCATTGTCGGCGACCTGCCGGCGCGTGGCTCCACATACGCGTTCGCCGAGGATCACGTGGACGCGAACCTGCTCTTCGCCGGCACGGAGTTCGCCGCCTGGGCCAGCAAGGACGGTGGCGCGCACTGGTTCAAGATCAGCGGCGTGCCGACGATCGCCGTGCGCGACCTCGCCATCCAGAAGCGTGAGAACGACCTCGTCATCGGCACCTTCGGGCGCGGCATCTACATCGTGGACGACTATGCCGCACTCCGCCGCGCGACCGTGGCGTCGCTGAAGACGGCGACGGTCGAGCCGGTGCGCGCCGCCGTGCTCTACCAGCAGACGCAATCGTACGGCGGCCGGGCCAAGGCCTTCCAGGGCGAAATGCTCTACGCCGGCGACAACCCACCGTATGGCGCGGTCATCACCTATTCGCTCCCCGCCGCCCTGAAGACGAAGAAACAGCTGCGCGCCGACGCGGAGAAGGCCGCCGACAAGGCGGGCAAGCCAATCACCTATCCCACGGCCGATGCACTGCGCGCCGAGGCGCAGGAGGAGGCGCCCACGGTGCTGATCACCATCAGCGATTCGGCCGGCACGCCCATCCGCACGCTCACGGGCCCGACCGGCAAGGGCTTCCAGCGCGTCGCGTGGGATTTGCACCACGCGGCCGTGACGCTCGCGCGCCCGCGCGGCGCGTCCGACGATGACAATCCGTTCGCGAGCGGTCCCACCGGCCCGTACGTCGTGCCGGGCACGTACACGGCGACCGTGGCACAGCGCGTGGACGGCGTCGTCACGGCACTCGGCGCGCCGGTCGGCTTTCAGCTCACGGCCGACCCCGCCAGCACCGTGACACTCGCCGAGCAGGTGGCGCGCGCCACGTTCCAGCAGCGCCAGCAGGCCGTGCGCCGCGCCGTGAGCGGCGCGGTGGAGCTGGCCAATGCCACACAGACCCGACTCGACGCCATGCGCCGCGCCGCCGACCAGGGCCCAGCCACGCCGCGTGCCGTGCACGACAACCTGCGCGCCGCCGACAAGACGCTGCAAGGCATTCTCGTCGCGTTGCGTGGCGATGACGCGCTGCGCGCGCGCAGTGAGGGCACGCCCACGTCCATCAACGAGCGTGTCAGCGGCATTGACGGCGACATGAGCCGCACGCTAGGCCCGCCGACCGCGACGCACCAGCGCGACCTCGCCATCGCCGAGCAGGCGTTCCCGCCGCAGCTGGCGGCGCTGCGCACGCTGGTGGCGGAAACCATTCCGGGCATCGAACGCGCGCTCGAGAAGGCCGGCGCGCCGTACACGCCGGGCCGTATTCCGGAGCCGCCGGCGAGTCGCTGAATGCGCAGACGGTCCAGTCGCGCTACGCCGCGACCTCCTGGCGTGCCTCCAACGACGCCAGGAACCGCGACACGAAGCGCAGCGTCACGATGAGCAGCCCCGTGTAGCCGATGC
>JBBQZD010000203.1:0-5374 GCA_038208045.1 Gemmatimonadales bacterium
GGTCGAGGTGCAGCGGCGTCACCGACACGAAGCCGTCGTGGATGGCCTGGAAGTCGGAGTCGGCCGTGCTCCCCTGCCACGAGACGGAGCCCCCACCGATCCAGTAGATGGGCCGGCCCCACGGATCCTTCATCTTCGTGAGCGAGTCGCTGAAGACGCGGCGTCCGAGCCGCGTGAGTCGCACTCCCTTCACCCGGTCGGCGGCGATCGGCGGGATGTTCACGTTGAACAGCGTCGACTCGGGCAGCGCGGGCAGCGTCGTGATGTGGCGAATGATCGTCTCGACCGTGCCGGCGTGGTCGTCGAGCATCGCGTCGGCGCGCAGGACACTTCCGGCAAACGAGAAGGCGATGGCCGGGATGCCAAGGGCCAGCCCCTCCATCGCCGCCGCCACCGTGCCCGAGTAGAGCACGTCCTCGCCCATGTTCGGGCCGTGGTTCACGCCGCTCAGCACGAAGTCGGGCCGGTCCTCGCCGAGGAGCGCCTCGATCGCGAGCATCACGCAGTCCGTCGGGGTGCCGTCCACCTGCCAGCGGCGCTCGCCGATCTGCATGGGCCGCAGCGGGTGGTGCATGGTCAGCGAGTGGCTGGTGGCGCTCTGCTCTCGGTCGGGCGCCACGACGGACACCTCGCCGATGCGCTCGGCGGCGCGCTCGAGCACGGCCAGTCCGTGGGCCAGGATTCCGTCGTCGTTGCTCAGCAGCAGGCGCATCAGCGGCTCGTGGGGTCGCGGAGGAAAGCAATCAGGGCCTGCAGTTGCGCCTCGAGCGCCAGGATGGTCTCGAGGTCGAGCCCGGTGCGCGCCGCAGGACGCACGCCGCCGTTCTTGCGGTATTCATCGAGCTTCTGGCGCGCCCCGTCAATGGTGTACTTCTCGGTGTACAGCAGGTGCTTGACCAGCACGACGAGCTCGACCTCGCGGCGGGAATACACGCGGTTGCCCGATCGGTTCTTCACGGGACTGAGGCCTTTGAACTGGCTCTCCCAGTAGCGCAGCACGTGCGGCTTGAGTTCCGTCAGCTCGCAGACGTCGCCAATGGAGAAGAATTCCTTGACCGGCTCGGCGCGGGGAGCGGCCATCAGTCCCGCTCCTGCCGCAGTTCACGCGTCATCAGCTCGACGAGCGCCCAGCGCGCCGGCTGCCGTTCGAACAGCACGCGGTGCACGGCGTTCACGATGGGCATCTCCACGCCCTCGCGCTCCGACAGCGCCTTGGTGCTCTCGGTCGTCACCACGCCCTCGGCGACGGTTTCGCGGCCGGCCAGCACTTCGCTGAGCGTGGCGCCGCGGCCAATCTCGAGCCCGACCTGTCGGTTGCGGCTCAGCGCGCCGGTGCAGGTGAGCACGAGGTCGCCCATGCCGGCCAGCCCGGCGAAGGTCTGCGGATGCGCGCCGAGCCGCGCGCCGAGCCGCATCATCTCGGCCAGACCGCGCGTGATGAGCGCCGCCCGCGCGTTGAAGCCAAGTTCCAGGCCGTCGCTGATGCCGGTCGCGACGGCCATCACGTTCTTGAGCGACCCGCCCAGCTCGACGCCGATCACGTCGTCGTGCGAGTAGACGCGAAAGTGCGGCGCGCTGAACGTCTGCTGCGTGAGCCGGGCCGCCGCGTCGCTGGCGGACGCCGCCACGACCGCGGTGGGCAGCCGATTGGCGACCTCGATCGCGAAACTCGGTCCCGACAGCGCCACCACGGCGTGCCCGTGCAGTTCCTGCTGGACGACGTCGGTCATCAGCGCGAACGTGCCGCGTTCGATGCCCTTGGTGGCCACCACGGCCGTGGCGCCCGGCGCGACCCAGGCGCGCGCGTGCGAGACCACCTCGCGCAAGACGTGCGAGGGCGCCGCGAAGAGCACCAGTTCCGCGCCGTCGAGCGCGCGCGCCTTGTCCACTGTTCCCATCAACGCGGCGTTGAGCTCGACGCCGGCCAGAAAGCGCGGGTTGGTGTTGGCGTGCGAGACGGCCTCGGCGACGTCGGGCTCGAGGCACCAGATGGTCGTCTCGTGGCCATTGTCGGCCAGCAGGCTGGCGAGCGCGGTGCCCCAGGCGCCGGCGCCCATCACGGCGCACTTCATGCTTCCTCCGTCGGCTCGGCGCGGCGGAACCGGCTCTCGGTCCCGCTGCGCAGCCGCGTAATGTTGGCCCGGTGCGACCAGAAGACGAATCCGCACACGAGCGCGCCGACAATCGTGAGCGGAGAGCGCCAGCCGTCGAGTGCGACGAGCGCCAGCACGAGCACCACGGCCGCGGTCAGGGATCCCGCCGACACGTAGCCCGTGCGCCACAGCACGAGAACAAACGCGACGAGCGCCAGCGCCAACGGCAGCGGCGCGACGGCGGCGAAGATGCCGGCGGCGGTTGCCACGCCCTTGCCGCCCCCCTTCCACAGCAGGAAGACCGGTTTCGCGTGCCCGACGATGGCCGCAATGCCGAAGCCGAGCGCCCACCAGAGCCGCGCGTCGGTCTGCATCTGCCCCGCCGTGAGCACGAGCCCCGGCAGCAGCGCCGCCGGCAACGCACCCTTGAGCAGGTCCACGGTGAAGACCAGGGCCGCCACCTTGGCGCCCAGCGTGCGATAGACGTTGGTCGCGCCGAGATTACCCGACCCCACCGTGCGCAGGTCGATGCCTTTCACCGCCCGTCCCGCAATGTACGCCGCCGGAATGGAACCCGACGCGTACGCGAGCAGCAGGGCGACGGCGGGGTGCATCACGCCTTGACCGTCCCGCTCTTGCGCTTGAAGGTCAGACGCAACGGATTGCCCTTGAAGCCCCAGACCTCCCGCATGCAGTTGTGCAGATAGCGCACGTAGTGCTCCTGCAGCAGGTCCGGGTTGTTGCCGAAGATGAGGATCGTCGGCGGGGCCGTCTCCACCTGCGTGGCATAGTTGAGCTTGATCTCGAAGCCGGCGGCCTGCGGTGGCTGGCGGCGCCCGATGATGTCCTGCAGCGCCTCGTTCACCTGCGAGGTGCTGATGCGCTTGTGACGCTCCGCGTCCACCTCGAGGATCAGGTCGAGCACCTTGGTGACGCGCTGGCCCGTGAGCGCCGATGTGAAGACGAACGGCACGTACTTCAGGAACGGCGCCTTCTCGTGACACTCCTTCTCGAACTTCGCCGCCGTCTTGTCGTCCTTCTCCTTCAGGTCCCACTTGTTCACGATCATGATGAGCGCGCGCCCGTGCTCCCACGCCATGTTCGCGATCTTCAGGTCCTGGTTGTGCAGCCCCTCCACCGCGTCGATCATCAGGATGCAGATGTCCGAACGGTCGATGGCGCGCCGCGTGCGCAGCGACGAGTAGAACTCGATGCCGTCGTCAATGCGCGCCTGCCGGCGCAGGCCCGCCGTGTCAACGAAGATGATGTCCTTGCCGTGGTACGTGAACGGCGTGTCAATGGAGTCGCGCGTCGTGCCGGCGATGTCGGAGACGACGAGGCGCTGCTCGCCGAGCAGCCGGTTGACGAACGACGACTTGCCCACGTTCGGGCGCCCGACCACCGCCACGCGCAGGGAGGTCGCGTCGTCCTCGCCCGCGAAGACCGGGATCTTCTTGACGATCTCGTCGAGCAGGTCGCCCGAGCTCTTGCCGTTGGCCGCCGACACGGGAATGGGCTCGCCCGCCGCGAGGCGGTAGAACTCGTAGTGGTCCGAGCGGCTCGGGTCGTCCACCTTGTTGGCCACCACCATGAACGGCTTGCCCGACTTGCGCAGCAGGTCCACGATGCGCGCGTCGCTGGGATGCACGCCCACCTGGGCGTCCACCACCATCAGCAACAGGTCCGCCTCCTCGATGGCCTGCCCCACCTGCCGCCGGATCTCCACGTCCATCGGGAGCCGCGAGTCTTCGGTAAGGCCGCCCGTGTCCACCAGCCAGAACTTGCGGCCCTGCCACTCGGCCATGGCGAAGTGCCGGTCGCGCGTGGTGCCCGGCTCGTCATCGACGATCGCGTCGTCATGGCCGATAATGCGGTTGAACAGCGCCGACTTGCCCACGTTGGGGCGGCCGACAAATGCAACGACGGGGATATTCACTTCCACTCTCCGGCGACGGCTGCCATCGGCTGGCCTTCCAGCGCGAGCACGTCGATGAAATCATATGATGGAAAAACAGGCATCGGCAGCCGCTCGCGCAGTGCGATGAAGCGTTCATCGTCGAGGAACAGGCCGTCCTCGTTGATGCATTCCGCCGGGATGAGCGCGAGGTCGAAGCCCTCGCGCCCGGCCAGCGTGCGCTCGATGTCAGCGCCGACCAGCAGCCCCGCCGTGGTGACGGTTGGGCCGAACAGTGAATTCGTGGCCGGGAACAGCTCGAACGTCGCCCCCGTGACCTCGGCGACGGACGTGAGCAGTGCCGGCATGTGCGCGGCCATCGCCGAGCCCGTCACCACCGCGATGCGCTTGCCGTCGAGCCGCGGCAGCCCGTCCAGCCCACCGGCCACCCGGTGGCGCAGCATCGTCAACGCGCCAACCCCATTCTCGATCTGCGCGAAATCGCCGTAATGCTCAAACGGGGGAAACTCGCGCTCGGCCAGCAGGTACATCTCGTCGGCGCCGTACACCCAGGGGAAGCCGCGCTCGTGCTGCGCCCGCACGGCCCAGCGTGTCGTGACATCCACCAGCGCCCCGGCATTGGCCACGTCCATGCTCTTGCCCGTGTACAGGTGCGAGAACTGCGTGAGCCCCACCGGCACGAGCGCCACGGACAGGCAGGCGTCGCCGAAATTCCAGAGGTCGGTGAGCGACTGCTCCAGCACGTCGCCGTCATTGAGCCCGGGCACCACGACCATCTGGCCGTGAAACTGGATGCCGCCCTCCACGAGCCGGGTGAGCTGCTCGAGGACGTTCGGCACGCGCGGGTTGTTCAGCAGGACCTTCCGCGCCTCCCACGGCGTCGCGTGCACCGACACGTACAGCGGCGACAGACGGTACTCGATGATCCGCGCCTCGTCCTTCGCCTTCATGTTCGAGAGCGTGGCGAAGTTGCCATAGGCGAACGACAGGCGGTAGTCGTCGTCGCGGATGTAGAGGTTCTTGCGCAGTCCCTTCGGGAGCCCCTCGATGAAGCAGAACTCGCAACGGTTGGCGCAGCGCCGCACCGTCGGCGGCTCAAGCTCGACGCCGAGCGATTCCCCTTCGGGGCGCTCCACGTCGTAGATGACCTCGCCACCGTCAGGAAGCCGAGCCTCGATCTCGAGAACGTCCTCGGCGGTCAGGAACTCCCAGTCAAGAAAATCGTGCAGCTCGCGCCCGTTGACGGAGACCAGTTCGGTCCCCGGCAGAATGCCGAGTTCGTCGGCAATGCTGTGTGGTTGTACGCGCGCGACTCAGACCATGCGACCCTCGGATGCCAACGGGGAAAGGAGTTCGCACTCCTTTC
>JBBQZD010000204.1:0-5359 GCA_038208045.1 Gemmatimonadales bacterium
GGGCCGGAGACCGGCCCCGCGCGCGCGGGCGATCCCAACGGCTATACCGTGTTCAGCCCGAAGCGCTACACCAGGTCGCGCGGGACCCGGGAGAGCATCAACATGCTGGCGCCGCACAGCGCGGTGCGGCCGGGCCGCTACCTCGAATCGCCGTTCGTCTGGGCGATCGGTGGGCCGGTCGGGGCCGGGTCGGTTCGCTCGACCGCCGAATCTCACATTGTGGCCCCAGAAATCGAAGAGCGGGTCTTCCAGTCGCACGAGCCGATCTTCGTGACGCTGCCCGCTGACGGCGAGCGGAAGAATGGCGTGCGCTACATGACCTACGAGTTGGGTCCCGTCCTTGAGGGGCTCGGGCAGGTCGTCATCCCCACCGGCATCATCACCGTGCAGGGCGACGCCGGTGCCGGCGACGTGCGCGCCGTCATCACCACGCGGTTCCGGCCCGTCGTCGCCGAACAGGGCGTCCTGGCGGTCGATTCGCTGGTACCCCGCCCGGATGTCTTCCCGGTCGCCGTCGAGTTCGGCACGCAAACGTCGGTCGTCTGGATGCGCGGCGCGCCGGTCATTCCGCAGGAGGGGACCTTCCTGGTCCTGAACTCCACCGCCAAGGATGGTTTCGCGACCGGCGACCAGGTGGCCCTGTTCGCCCCGCTGGGTACGGGCGCCGCCGGCGAGACGCGCGCCCCCGAGCAGGTGGCCGTGGCGCAGGTGCTGCGCATTACGCCGTGGGGCGTCTCGGCGGTGATCCTGCGACGCGGCCAGGGCGACCTCAAGCTCGGCATGGCCGGACGGATTTCGGCGAAGATGCCCTGAGTGCGGGCGCTCCGCACCCCGCGCTAGATTTCGTCGCATGTCGCAACGCGCGCTCCTGACCGGCGGCGCGGGGTTCATCGGCTCGCACGTCGCCGATGCCCTGCTGGCCTGCGGCTTTCATGTGGTCGTCCTCGACGACCTCTGCACCGGCACGCGGGCCAACGTCCCCGCGGGTGCCGAGTTCGTGCTCGCCGACGTGCGGGGCCCCGAAGCCGCGCGGCTCGCCCGCGAGGGCGCCTTCGACGTGGTGGTGCACCTGGCCGCGCAGATCGACGTGCGCAAGAGCGTCGCCGATCCGGTCGCCGATGCGTCCGTCAACATCCTCGGCGCCCTCAACCTGCTCGAGGGCGTGCGCGCCGCGCCGCGCCCTCCGCGCGTCATCTTCTCCTCGACGGGCGGCGCGATCTACGGCGACTTCGTGACCCCGCCAAACCGCGAGGAATTCCCGAAGGATCCCGACTCGCCATACGGCATCGCCAAGCTCGCGGTGGAGCACTACCTCGCGTACTACGGCCGCGTCCACGGGCTCGAGACGATGGTGCTGCGCTACGCCAACGTCTACGGCCCGCGGCAGGACCCGCACGGCGAAGCGGGCGTGGTCGCCATCTTCTGCGACCGCCTGCTCGACGGCCAGCCACTGACCGTCTTCGGTGACGGCCGGCAGACCCGTGACTACGTGCACGTGCAGGACGTCGCGGCGGCCAATGCGGCGGCGGCCACCGTGGCACTGCCGCCGGCGGCACAGCTTGATGCCCGCGCCTTCAACATCGGCACCGGCGTCGAGACCGACGTGCTGACGCTCGCCGAAACCCTGCGCCGCGTCAGCGGCCGTGCGTCGGACATCCAGATGGCGCCGGCCCGGCCCGGGGAACAGCAGCGCTCCGCCGTCAGTATCGAGAAGGCGACGCGCCTGCTGGGCTGGCAGCCGGTCCGCTCGCTGGCTGACGGCTTGCAGGACACGTACGCGTACTTCGCGCGATTGCGGACGATGTAGCGGAAGGGAGCCCGCCACGCGGTGTCACGCACCCATGGCCACGTGCTCCTCCACGCACTTTCTACCGTCTACCGTCTACCGTCTACAGTCTACCGTCTACCGTCTACCATCCACCGTCCCGCATGCAGACCTCCGCCATCCCCACGACGCCGCTCGAGCTCATCACCAACTCCGCCTCGGTCACCAAGGCGGTGCTGATCCTGCTCGTGATCCTCTCGCTGTACAGCTGGGGCATCATGCTGGCGAAATGGCTCGAGTTCCGCCGCATGCGGCGGGCGTCGCTGGTCTTCACGCGCGACTTCTCGCGCGCCACCAAGCTGGAGCAGGCCGTGGCCATGGCCCGCAAGGCACCGCCCTCGCCGTTCAACCGGCTCTTTGCGCGCGCCGTGAACTTTCTGCAGGACACGACGGTCCGGGGCGACGACGGAATCGCACATCCGCTGCGCGCGTCCCAGGTGGAGGCCATGCGCCTCCTGCTCGACGCCGAGACGACCGCCGAGCGCGACGCCCTCGGGCACTTCATCCCGTCGCTCGCCGTCATTGGCTCGGCGAGCCCGCTCATCGGCCTGCTCGGGACCGTGCTCGGCATCATCGACGCCTTCATCGGCGTGGCCACCAAGGGATCGGGCAACCTGGGCGCCGTGGCGCCGGGCGTCGCCGAGGCGCTCATTGCCACGGCGGCGGCGCTGGTGGTCGCCATTCCCGCCGTCTTCGCCTACAACATCTTCGCCGCGCGGCTCAACCGCTTCGACGGCGAACTCGAGGGCTTCGGCTCCGAGATCATCGCGCTGATGGCGCGCGAAGGGCGCGTCTAGGGTGCGCCGCCGCACGCGCCGGGAACGGTCGCCGCTGAACGCGGACATCAACGTCGTCTCGCTGATCGACGTGATGATGCTGCTGCTCGTCATCTTCATGATCACCGCGCCGCTGATGCAGGGCGGGGTGGACGTGACCCTGCCGAAGACGACGGCGAAGTCGCTCGAGCCGAAGGGTGGACTGGTGGTGAGCGTCACGGCGGCCGGGCGGGTCTACGCCGACGAGACACCCATGTCGCTCTCCGAGTTCAAGGCGTCGTTCGCGGCACTCTCGTCGCGGGCCGGAAAGGAGGGCGTGTACGTGCGCGCCGACCAGGGCGCCCCGTACGGCATCGTCGCGCAAGTGCTGGCGACCATCCAGCGGGCGGGCATCCAGAACGTCGGCCTCGTCACCGAGCCGGAGACGGTCCGGCCGTGACGGCGCGCGCGGCGAGCGCGAACATCACCGGGCCGCTCGTCGCGTCGGCGGTCCTGCACCTGTTTGCGATCACGCTGGTCTTCTACTCGCGCGCCGGCGGGTCCGTGGTGCTGCCACCGATGTACCGCGTCGAGCTCATTGCGGCGCCGCCCGGGCCGCCGGCCATCGGCCAGGTCACCAACGCGCCGCGCACCGAGACCCCCGCGTCGGTGCCGAAGGCCCTGCCGAAGCCCGCGCCCGAGGCCGTCGCCATCAAGAAGATCGGGGCCAAGCCCGACCCGAAAAGCGCGGCGTCGAAGGTCACGCCCGTGCCGAA
The DNA here is from genome assembly GCA_038208045.1 of Gemmatimonadales bacterium. Classification (GTDB taxonomy): domain Bacteria; phylum Gemmatimonadota; class Gemmatimonadetes; order Gemmatimonadales; family Gemmatimonadaceae; genus PNKL01. Next base: position 3,357 of record JBBQZD010000204.1, read on the forward strand.
CCGGGGCAAGACGGCCACGCCGATTCCGCGGGCCGGTGGCGGCGCCATAGGCGGCAGCGGCACGGATGTGGCCAACGTGCGCACCGAGGGGATCGACTTTCCGTTTCCGGGGTACCTGCAGAACATCGTGCGGCAGATCCGGTTGAATTTTTCGCCGTCCGACCATGACGTTCGCATCGCCGAGGTCTTCTTCCTCGTCCGGCGCGACGGCACGGTGAGCGGGTTCCGGTTCCTCCAGCGTAGTGGATCGTACGCGTTCGACCTCGAGTGCCAGGGCGCCGTCGAAGCGGCCGCCGCGACGAAGGCGTTCGGGCCCCTGCCCACCGGCTTCTTCGACGACGTGCTCCCCGTGATCTTCCGTTTCGACCCGAAAACCCTGCGTTGATGAATCTCCGAACCCTCCGCGCGCTCGCCGTTCCCTGCCTCTTCCCCTTCCTGCCGGTGACTGGCCTCGTAGCGCAGGATACCATCCCGGTCGGCGTGCGCATCGGCCTCACGTACAACCCCGGCACGCGGCCCGGCGTCTTCCTCACCGCCGTAGCGGGGGTGGCGGGCGACTCGGTGCGCGCCATGATCGCCCGCGACCTCGACTTCGGCGACCGGGTGACGGTCGTGAACGCCGAGGCCGGGCCGCCCCCGACCGGGGCGCTCAACTACGACCTGTACACCAAGCTGGGCGCGCGCGCCATCGTGCAGGCCACCGTCACGCCGCACGGGTCGCTGCACGTCGCCGTGCACGACGTGGTCGAGCGTCGCGTGCTGAACACCGGCGACTTCAGCGTCGGGACGTCCGCGCCCCTCTCCGCGTCGTGGCGGCGCGCCGTGCACGGCGCCAGTGACGAGATCGAGCGGTGGATCACCGGCACGCGCGGCATCGCGCTCACACGCGTCGCCTACGTCCTCAACTCGCAGCTCTACCTCGTGGACTCCGACGGCGCCAACGCGCAGCCGGTGGGCGTGGGCGGCGTCGGGCTGTCGCCGGCCTGGCATCCGTCCGGACGGTACCTCGCGTACATGCAGATGGGCGACGACGGCACCCACATCGCGCTGCGTGACCTCTCGACGGGCCAGTCGCGGCGGGTGTCCGGCGGCGGCGGCTCCAACATCACCCCCGCCTTCTCCCCCGACGGCAGCACCCTGGTCTACTCGTCCGGCGAGGACGGCACCGATCTCTACGCGATGTCGCCGTTCGGCGGCGGCTCGCCGCGCCGGATCACGGTCGGGCGGGGCACCGCCACGGCCTCTCCGTCGTTCAGTCCGGACGGGCGGAAAATCGCCTACACCTCTGGTCGCCTCGGGCACGCGGAAGTGTATATTACCGATGCAGATGGGACGAACGCGGACCTCCTGACGGCGAACACCGGGGACGATGCACAGCAGCAGTATCGGTCGAACCCGGATTGGTCTCCCGATGGACGTTTCGTGGCGTACCAGTCACAGGAGGGCGCGCAGTACCAGGTGATGGTCATCAATGTGCGCGATCGCAAGGTGCGGCAACTCACCGGCGACGCGCGCAATGAGGACCCCTCGTGGGCGCCGGATGGCCGGCACCTGGTCTTCACGTCCACCCGGTCGGGTGCCAAGCAGTTGTGGGTGCTCGATGTAGAATCCGGCCGCACGCGGCAGCTGACGCGTGGGGCAGGTGTGTCCCGAATGGCCGCGTGGTCACCGCGCTTGGATCAGCCGTAGTCGTACCCACACGACCCCCACTGGAGAGCTTGTCATGCAACCCGTTCGCACCTTCGCCCTTGCCGCGCTTGCCCTGTCGGCCCTCACGACGACGGCCTGCAAGAAGAAGCCCGTCGTGGCGCCGATGCCGGCTCCCGTCGTGAAGCCGTTCAATCAGGACTCGGCCAACGCCGCCGACGCCGCCAAGCGCGCGGCCGCCGACGCCGCCGCGAAGGCCGCCGCCGACAGGGCCGCCGCTGAGGCCGCTGCCCGCGCTGCCGCCGTGGCCGCCGCGCGCGCTGCCTTCCTGACGCCGGTGTACTTCGACTATGACA
>JBBQZD010000205.1:0-5316 GCA_038208045.1 Gemmatimonadales bacterium
CGGCTGATGCGCTGAAGGCCGTGAAGTGGCGCTCCGTGGGCCCCGCCAACAACGCGGGTCGCATCTCGGTCGTGGCCGGCGTGCCGGGCGACCCGAACACGTACTACGTGGCCGGCGCCAACGGCGCCATCATCAAGACGACGAATGGCGGAACCACCTTCAAGGCGATCTTCGACGACCAGTCGGCGGGCTCCATTGGGGCCATTGCCGTGGCGCCGAGCGATCCGAACATCGTCTACGTCGGCACCGGCGAGGGGAATCCGCGCAACAACGCGTCGGTGGGAGACGGCATGTACAAGTCCACCGACGGGGGCGATCACTGGACGCACATCGGGCTCGAGAAGTCCGACAAGATCGCGCGCCTGGTGATTGACGGAAAGAACCCGGACATCGTCTACGCCTGCGTGCTGGGTCGCGAATGGGGGGCCAACGAGGACCGCGGCGTCTACAAGACCGTGGACGGCGGCGCGTCGTGGAAGAAGGTGCTGTACGTCGACGCGCAGACGTCGTGCAGCGACATCTCGGCCGACCCCAGCAACAGCAACATCATCTACGCCGGCATGTACACGTACCGCCGGTGGGCCTGGCACCTCGAGTCGGGGGCCGGCAACACCGCCGTGTACAAGTCAGTGAACGGCGGCGCGTCGTGGGACAAGCTCTCCGGCCCCGACAAGCTGCGCGGCCTGCCGCGCAAGGCGATGGACCGCATCGGCGTGGCCGTGGCGCCGAGCGATCCGAACATCGTCTATGTCATCAGCGAGACCAAGGACGAGGGCGAACTGTGGCGCACCGATGACGCCGGCATCTCATGGCGCACGGTGAATCGCGACCCGAACATCAATTTCCGTCCGTTCTACTACGCCGACATTCGCGTGGATCCGAAGAACCCCAACCGGGTCTTCTCACTCGCCGGCGGGCTGTACTTCTCCGAAGACGGCGGCCAGAACTTCCGCACCATCGCACGCGACGTGCACGGCGACCACCAGGCCATGTGGATCGACCCGGTGGACCCGCGGTACATCCTGAGCGGCAGCGACGGCGGCTGGCAGGTGAGCCGCGACGGCGGCAAGGCGTGGGACGTGGTGAACACCTTCGCCTTCACGCAGTTCTACCACATCAACTACGACATGCAGGTGCCCTACCGCGTCTGCGGCGGCCTGCAGGACAACGGCAACTGGTGCGGTCCCAGCAACTCGCTGTCGGGGCAGGGCATCCGCGCGGCCGACTGGTACACCGTGTCGGGCGGTGACGGCTTCTTCACCGTGCCCGTGCTCGACAAGCCGTGGCTGGTCTACAGCGACGCGCAGGGCGGCATGCTGAACATCACCGACACGCGCAGCGGCGTGCAGAAGACCATTTACCCGTACCCGAACCGTGTCGGCTCGGTCGGCGACGCGATGGCCGGGCACAAGTACCGCTTCAACTGGAACTCGCCGATCGCGCTGTCGCCGCAGAACCCGGGCGTCGTCTACTTCGGCGGCAACGTACTCTTCAAGTCGACGAACTACGGCCTCAAGTGGGACGTCATCTCCCCCGACCTCACGACCAACGACCCGAAGAAGCAGGAGTCGAGCGGCGGCGAGATCGTGGTGGACAACACCGCCGCCGAGTTCCACTCGACGCTGCTGAGCATCGCGCCGAGTCCGCTCGACAGCAACGTCGTCTGGACGGGGTCGGACGACGGCAACGTGCAGGTCACGCGTGACGGCGGCAAGACGTGGAGCAACGTCTTCGTGAACGTGCCCGGGCTCAAGCCGGCGGCGTGGATCGCGACGGTCGAGGCCTCGCACTTCGACGTGGGCACGGCCTACGTGACCGCCGATCACCATCAGGACGACGACTACTCCCCCTTCGTCTACATGACGACGGATTTCGGCAAGACGTGGAAGAGCATCCGTGGCGACCTGCCCGACCGCGCCTGGTGGACGCACGTGGTGCGCGAGGACCCGCGCAACAAGAACCTGTTGTACGTGGGCACCGAGGCGGGAGTGTACGCCTCATGGGACCGCGGGACGCACTGGACGTCACTGCGCGGCGACCTGCCGGTGGTGCCGGTGCGTGACATCCAGATCCATCCACGCGACAACGACCTGCTCCTCGCCACGCACGGTCGCGGTCTGTACATCCTCGACGACCTGACGCCGCTGCAGAGGCTGGCGGAGGTGCAGGCCGACGATGCCGCACTGCTCGACATCCGCCCGGCCATCCGCTGGAACATGTGGAGTCGCGACGGCAACCTCGGCCAGCGGAAGTACGCGGGCGATAACCCGCCGAATGGCGCCATCATCTCCTACTATCTCAAGGCGCAGCCGGCCGGAGAGGTGAACATCGAGATCGCCGACGCCTCTGGCCGCGTGGTGCGGCGCTTCCGTCGCGCGGCCGATGACGCGGGCGTGAATCGGGTGACCTGGGACCTGCGGTATGACTCACCTGCCGGCGGCGGCGGTGGGCGCGGCGGCGGACAGGGACAGGGGCAGGCAGCTGGCGTCGCGACGGCGCCGGACACCTCGCTGGCCGCGCTCCGCGAGCGCCGTCGTGCAGCCGCCGAGCGCGCCGCCGAGACCGGCGGTGGCGGCGACGAGGGTGGCTTCTTTGGCGGCGGGGGCGGCGTGGCCGTGCTGCCCGGCACCTATCAGGCGACCATGACCGTTGGCGGCAAGAAGTTCACCAAGCCGGTGACGGTGCAGAACGATCCGCGCGTGGAGATGACGCCGGCGCAGGTAACCGCGCAGCACGACGCGGCCCTGCAGGCGCAGGCCACCACGTTGCGCGTGGCGCGGGTGATCTCGGGCGTGGACGACCTGGTACGGCAGCTCACCGCCGTGCAGGTAACGCTGCGCTCGGCGCCGCGCGCCGAGAACACCACCGCCGCGCTCACGGAGATTGACGGCACGCTCAAGGACCTGCGGCAGTTCAAGGATTCGGTGCTCGCGCGCCCGCTGCCGGGGCTGGGCTACCGGCAGTACCCGCGACTGCGCGAGGAAGCGCAGACCGTCAGCGGCATGATCTCACGGCCGCAGTGGCCGATCACGGAAGGCGAGAAGCTGCGGGCGGGCGAGCTGAAGGTCGAGACGGACACGGCGCAGGTGCGACTGGACGTGATCATCAACGACCACGTGGGCAAGATCAACGACCTGCTGAAGGGAACGCAGCATGTGATTACGCCGGGGCAGGCGAGAGTGATTCCCTGAAACGGAATTCGGATTCCGGAATGGGAATGCGAATGCGGAATGCGAAGGGGATACTGGAATCGGAAGGTGAACCCCGGGGCGGCTGCCGCCCGGGGTTTGCGATTGAGAATGGAGGAAATGGCTAGTTCTTGGTAGCTAGTCCTTTCCGGTGGCGCGTTGAAGCTGAACCAGCCGGTTGAGCGATGGCGGGGCGGCCGCGCCGAGTGAAGGATTCAGGTAACGACTCGCGTCGCATCTGACGCACCGATGCCGCGCTCCGCGGCGGCGCGCGCGGGCTCGTCTTCCTGCTTCCGGGGCCCCACCATGTTCACCAAGCAGTTCTTTCGCAGCGCGGCCGTCATCGGGGGCGCGATCGCGGCGCTCGCACTCTTCGGCGCCTGCTCGGACTCCACCGCACCGGCGAGCGGCACCTTGGTCGTGCAGCTCACCGACGCGCCGTTCAGCGTGGATTCGGTCAGTCGCGTGGATATCTACGTCGTGCGTGTCGACGGCCGGATTGCGGATGCTGATTCGGCCACGGCCGCGATGGGCGCCACCCGCGACAGTGCCAGCACCAATGGGTGGAAGACGCTGGCGTCGCCGGGCGCGATGGTGAACCTGCTGAGCTACCAGAATGGAACGGTGCTCGGCCTCGGGCAGGCGAGCGTTCCGGCGGGCAGCTACAAGGGCTTCCGCCTCGTCATTGATCCCAGCAAGTCGAGCATCACGCTCAAGAACGGAATCGTCATGACGGGGACGAGCACGCCGAGCGCGTCATTCCCGAGCGGCGCCACGTCCGGCCTGAAGATCGCGCTGACCGGGCCCGTCGTTGTGGCCGCCGGCGGCACGACCACCATGGTGGTGGACTTCGACGTCGGCAACAGCTTCGTGCTGCGCGGCAACTCGCTGTCACTCAATGGCTTGCTGTTCAAGCCGGTGATTCGCGCGACCGTGAGGTGACGTCGCATGCGAATTCGAATTCGGATTCCGGAATGGGAATTCGAATTCGGAATTCGAAACGGATGGCGGAAGGGAAGACGGAAATGCAAACGGAACCCCGGGGCGCTCGCTGCCCCGGGGTTCACGTTCCTATTCCTCTATCCGCTCCGAATTCCGAAGTCGAATTCCAAGTCCGGAATCCGAATTCCGAGTCACGCTTTTATGATGCTGTACCCGTACTCCCCCGCCCGCTGCGCCGCGAGGATGCCTGACGCCATGAAATGTGCGTTGGCTGGTCCACTGGCCATCAGTTCGTCCACGATCTTCTGCCGGTCGTCCTTGCTGGCCTTCTCGCCGGCAATCATGCCGGCCAGGCCGCGCGTGGCCGCGCCGCAAATGGCGAAGTGCACGCCGCGCGTGGCCATGCCGTCGAGCGAGAAGCCGTCATCCACGGACTTGGGCGACGTCGAACCCGGACGGAAGACGTTGCCGCCCTTCACCTGCTTGCCGGTCTCGGGGTGCTTGTACTTCGTCGTGCGCAGGACGTCGTACTTGGCCCAGATCTCGTTGGAGAACGCAAACTCCGTGGCGCTGTGCCGCAGGCAGATGACCACCGCCTCGTCCTCGTCCTTCAGCTGATAGCCTGTGGCGCTCGTGCGCAGGAAGTTCCACGCAAAGCCGACCGCATCGCCGGCCTCCTCTGCGTTGGTGGCGTCGAGGAACAGCCGGTGCTTGCCCGGCAACTGGTCGAACCAGGCGTCCTGCGGATAGCGCGGCACGTCGCGCGGGCCGTCACGTGAAGCGTCGGCGCGCGTCGGCGTCGTCGGGACCGTGGTGGGTGCGCTGGACTGGCCGGCGAGCGGCAGGGCGAGCGCGGCGGATCCGAGTCCGGCGGCCGTCAGGAAGTTGCGACGCTTCATAGAGTCAAGTTCCAGTTCGTGATCAGCCGATGTACGCGAATGAGTAGCCCCGTTCCTGCGCGCGGTTGACCGCGACAATGCCGGCGGCCGCGAAGTGCGAGTTGCCAATCGTGTTGGCCTTTAGTTCGGCGTAAATCGCGTCGCTCGTGCCACCGGTCTGCTGCGCCGCGGCGTCGGCAAAGGCGTGCGTTGCCATGTCACAGACGGCAAAGTGGAAGCCGCGCTTGATCGCCATGTCGAGCGTCACGTTACGGTTAGGTTGGCGCCCCGGCAGGCCCGTCGCGTTC
>JBBQZD010000206.1:0-5267 GCA_038208045.1 Gemmatimonadales bacterium
CGCATCGCCGAGGTACAGCCTGGCGAGATCCCAAAGCGTGTCGCCACGCTTCACGGTATGGACAGCGGGATTCGTCGCCTCGACGGCCGGCTTGGCGGCCGGTTGCTGCGCCCCCAGAGCGGGAGCGGAGGCGAGAACGAAGGACGCAATGAGGGCAGCGCGAAAACGGGCCATGGACGGGTCCGGTCGACGGAAGGGTCGGAGTTGAAGCATGGCGCCGCCCGCGACCTCGCGAAAGGCAGGGCGCGGACAGGGAGCATCACGAAACTGACGACCCGACGGGTGAAACGTGACATCGCCCGGGCCGGCGAACGACGACAGGGACCGACCGGAACACCGCCGGAAATCCCTCCCGGAGGTACCCGTCGGCCCCTGCGGGCTTCTGTCGTACGCTGTCGTGCTCTGTCTTTCTCTGTCGCACTCCGCCGGTCAGAACGGCAGGTCGTCGTCCGCCTCGAGCCCACCCGGGAACTCCTCGAAGTCGCCCGACGGCGCGGCGCTGCCGCCCTTGGCCGGCGCCGCGGCGCGCGAACGCGCCGGCGCGCTGCCGCTGTCGAAGTCACCGCCGCCCTTGCCGCCAAGCAGCATGATCTCGCGCACGTTGATTTCGGTGACGTACTTCACCTGCCCTTCCTTGTCCGTGTACTGCCGGTACTCGATGCGCCCCTCGACGTAGAGCTTCTCGCCCTTCTTGCAGTAGCGCTCGATGATGTCGGCCAGCCCGGTGCTCGCGCCCTTCGCGTTCCAGGCGACGCACTTGTGCCACTCGGTCTTCTCCTGCTTTTCCCCGCCCTGCCCCCACGACCGGCTGGTGGCGAGCGAGAAGGACGCGACCTTGGCGCCGTTCGTCGTCGTGCGGATCTCCGGGTCGGCCCCGAGATTCCCAATCAGGGACACCTTGTTCAAGCTGCGGCTCACAATATCCTCCTGTCGTGAAGAAGTCCGAACGTCGACGCTGACGGTAAATCTACGCGACCGGCTGACTGTCACCAATCGCTTGCGCGCCGGCGCGCGCCGTTGCGCTCATCCGAGGTCGCGGCGGAGGATCAGCGCGTCCTCCTCGGGATGCGTGTAGTACCGCGGGCGCCGCCCCACCTCGTGGAAGCCGTGCCGCGCGTAGAGCTGCTGGGCTCGCACGTTGGAGGCGCGCACCTCGAGGAACATCACGAGCAGTCCCTCTGCCCCCGCCCCTTCCATCGCCGCGCCGAGCAGCAGCGCACCAATGCCCTGCCCGCGCCGCGCCGGGTCGACCGCGAGGTTGGCCAATTCGCATTCATCGCCGCCGACCCAGACCACGGCGTAGCCCAGCACCGCCCCGGCGTCCTCCGCGACCGACATGCGCACGAAGGTTCGCGACAGCGATGCCCGAAAGCTCTCCAGCGACCACGGATCGCCAAAGGACTGCCGCTCGATGGCGACGATGGCCTCCAGGTCGCGCGGGATGGCCGGGCGAACGCGCGCGCTCATCCGCCGGCGAGCGGCCGTCCGTGCGCGGCCTCCCACTTCACCTGCGCTTCCGCAAGCCGGCCGTACGACGGCTCCCAGGCATCGAGGTCCACGGGCCCCGCCGCCAGGCAGTCGGCGAGCAAGACGGCGACGCCGCGCGCGTGCGGTGAATGCGCGGAGTCCTCGAGTGGCCCGACGACCACGGCGCCTGCCTCGGCCAGCTGCTCAGGCGACGCGAGCGCCTGCGGGCCATCCAGGCGGAGACATCCGTCGGGCCCGACGACGATCGGCTGCGCGTACCGCTCGCCACGCATCGCGTCGAGGGCCGCCACGTAGCGCCCCGCCGCGAGCGGCGGCTGTGCGCCCGCCACCACCAGCGCGAGCGACGAGACGGCGTACAGCGGAATCCCCGCGCCGTGCGCAATGCCCTTGGCGATCCCCGCCGCGATGCGCAACGAGGTGAAGCTCCCCGGCCCGGCGCCACACACTACGCGCTGCACGTCGCGGGGCACGGCGCCCGCGTCGGCGAGCGCGGCGAGCACCGCGGGCATCAGCCGCTCCTCGCGCTCGCCACGCATCGTCGCCTCGCGCGCGGCAACGACAATGCCGTCCCGCAACACGGCGACCGTCCCGACGTACGTCGACGCGTCGAGCGCGAGCGTGAGTCCGCGCGCGCTCACCACGTCACCAGCCGGCGCGTCTCGTCGTCCGGGACGTGCGCCAGCGTCAGGGCGAGCGTCGCCTTGGGGAGCAGGTCACCGGCGCGGTCGGGCCATTCGATGATGGTGAGCGCCGGCTCGGCGAACAGCCCCTCCCACCCGATGTTCGCCAGCTCCTGCGGCCCCTTGATCCGATAGAGATCGACATGAAAGAACCGGCGAAAGCCGACGGCGCTGTACTCGTGCACGAGCGAGTAGGTGGGACTGGTCACCGGTTCGACGACGCCATAGCCGCGCCCGATCGCGCCCGTGAGCGTCGTCTTGCCGGCGCCGAGATCGCCGGCCAGCGTGATGAGCACGGGCAACGCGCGCGCGGCCATCTCGCCGACGGCCACGCCGAAGGCGGTCAGTTCCTCGAGCGTCATCAGGCGCTCGCCGTGCGCGGTGCCTCCGGGCAGGATGGCGTGCATGCTAGCGCCCCGGCCGCCACGCCTGCGGTCGCCGACGTCCCGCGGCATCGGCGCCACCGGACTTCTCCCCCATCGCCGCCTTGATCTCGAACAGCTCGTCGCGCAGGCGCGCGGCGGTCTCGAAATCGAGGTCCTTGGCGGCCTGCCGCATCTCGTCTTCCCGCTGCGCCACCAGCTTCGGCAGGTCGTCGGTGCCGTAGTGCGCCGCGGCTTCCGCCACCTTCTTCTGCTTCTTGGTGGAGGCGCGGGCATTCTCGCGCCCTTCGCGCTCCTCACGCGCATCGGCCACGCGCGTGAGCACGCGGATCTGGTCGGTGCTCTTGGTCACCGACATCGGCGTGATGCCGTGCGCGAGGTTGTGCGCCTCCTGCACCGCGCGCCGGCGGTCGGTCTCGCTGATGGCGCGCTGCATCGAGCCCGTCATGCGGTCGGCGTACAGGATGGCACGGCCCTCGACGTGGCGCGCGGCGCGCCCCACGGTCTGGATGAGCGAACGGTCGGAACGCAGGAACCCTTCCTGGTCTGCATCCAGGATCGCCACGAGCGACACCTCGGGCAAGTCGAGCCCCTCGCGCAGGAGGTTGATGCCGACGAGCACGTCGAACTCGCCGAGCCGCAGGCCGCGGACGATCTCCATGCGCTCGATGGCGTCGATGTCGGCGTGCATGTAGCGCACGCGCACCCCCATCTGCTGCAGGTAGTCCGTGAGATCCTCGGCCATCCGCTTCGTGAGCGTGGTGACGAGGATGCGCTCTCCCTTCCGCTCGCGGATGCGGATCTCGCCGAGCAGGTCGTCCACCTGGCCGCGCACCGGGCGGATCTCGATGATGGGGTCCACCAGCCCCGTCGGCCGGATGATCTGCTCCACGACGACGCCCTGGGACAGCTGCAGCTCGAGGTCGGCCGGCGTGGCCGACACGAAGATCGCGCGCGGCGTGAGCGTCAGGAACTCGTCGAACATCAGCGGCCGGTTGTCGAGCGCGCTGGGCAGGCGGAAGCCGTATTCGACGAGCGTGGTCTTGCGCGCCTTGTCGCCATTGAACATTCCGCCGATCTGCGGCAGGGTGACGTGCGACTCGTCGACGACGACGAGGAAGTCCTCGGGGAAGTAGTCGAACAGCGTGGCGGGGCGCTCGCCGGCGCTCCGGCCCGAGAGAAAGCGCGAGTAGTTCTCGATGCCGGCGCAGGTGCCGATCTCGAGCAGCATCTCGATGTCGAAGTTCGTGCGCGACTCGAGGCGCTGCGCCTCGAGCAGCTTGCCCGCCTCCTTCAGCATCGCCAAGCGCTCGCGCAGTTCCTCGCGAATGAACCCGATGGCGCGCTCGAGCACGGGACGCGACGTCACGAAGTGCTTGGCGGGGTAGATGGCCGCGCGCGCGAGCGCCGTCACGGTCTCGCCAGTCATCGGGTTGATCTTGGAGATGCGCTCGATCTCGTCGCCCCACATCTCGATGCGCACCGCCTGCTCCTCGTACGCGGGGAAGATCTCCACCGTGTCGCCGCGCACGCGGAACGTGCCGCGGTCGAAGGCGACGTCGTTGCGTCCGTACTGGATCTTCACGAGGCCGCGCAGGATCTCGTCGCGGGCGATCTTCTGGCCCGTCTGCAGGTGCACCATCTGCTCGCGGTACTGCACCGGGTCGCCGAGCCCGTAAATCGCGGAGACGGTCGCGACGATGATCACGTCCTCGCGCTCCATCAGCGACGACGTCGCACGCAGCCGCAGGCGGTCGATGTCCTCGTTGATGGACGCGTCCTTCTCGATGTAGGTGTCGCTCGTCGGGACGTACGCCTCGGGCTGGTAGTAGTCGTAGTACGAAACGAAGTACTCGACCGAGTTGTTCGGGAAGAACGACTTGAGCTCGCCGTAGAGCTGCGCGGCGAGCGTCTTGTTGTGCGACAGCACGAGCGTCGGCTTGCCGTGGTTCCGGAGGACGTTGGCGATCGTCATCGTCTTCCCCGAACCAGTCACGCCGAGCAGCGTCTGGAACCGGTCGCCGCGCACGAGCCCCTGCGTCAGCTCGGCGATGGCCTTGGGCTGATCGCCAGCGGGCTGGAACGGCGCTTGAAGATCGAAGGAGAGGGGCGGCGCGAGCGGCATGGGCGAAAGCTAACGGATTCGGCCTTTCTTCGGGAGTGGACGGGCGACGACCGGACCGACGGGGAGCCGGGCGCAGTGCCCGGCTCCACATGCTGCTGTCCGCTGGCCGCGAGGGACGGGCCGCCGCGCGCGTTCAGAAGGTGGGCAGCAGCCCCCGCTGCCAGGGCATGCCGGCCAGCACAAGGCCAAGCGCGAGCGCGACGCCGATGGCCGCCCGGCGGTGCTTCACCGTATCGTCCGGACCGCGGCGCGCAATGATCGCCGTGAGCGTGGCGACGATGACGGCGGCGATCATCAGGGCCGGATGCTCGGCGATGAAGAAGCGCGTTCCCGGATCCTTCATGGAGGCACTCATGGTGCGCATCGCGGCGCGCATCATCGGGCTGACGCCGAAGAGCACGAGGCCGAGCACGAGTTGCAGGTGCATCAGCATCATGAAGAGGGCGACGGACCGGCGCGCGCCGGTGGTGTAGTCGATGCCGCCCTTCAGGCCCTTCATCGCGCGGAGCAGGGCGACGACGGCGGTGACGAGGACGAGCCAGCGGGTGAGGTTATGGAGAGCGAGAACGAGTGCGGGCATGGGTTGGGAAG
>JBBQZD010000207.1:0-5217 GCA_038208045.1 Gemmatimonadales bacterium
AAAGCTTTTATTTCGTCCTTTTTACAGTTTCCGAAGGACGGCTGGGACAGGCCCACGGCGTGATGCGCGGCATCATCACGCGCGCCCACCGCGACCCCAAGCGCGTCGTCTTTCCCGAGGGCGAGGATCCCAAGGTCATTCGCGCGGCGTACATCCTCGCCGAGGAGGGTATCGCCACTCCCATTCTCATCGGCCGGCCGGAGCAGATGAAGAAGCGGCTCGACGAGCTTGGCATTACGCTCGAGGGCATCAGCATCATCGATCCGACGGCGAACGGCAATCGCGAGCGCTACGCCGAGGCCTTCTGGCGCCGGCGCCAGCGGAAGGGGCTGTCGCGCGACGAGGCCACCTCGCTCATGGGGCGCGGCATCTACTTCGCCTGCCAGATGGTGGCGAGCGGCGACGCCGACGCGGTGGTCGCCGGCCTGAACAAGCACTACCCCGAGACCATCCGGCCCGCGCTCGAGGTCGTGGGTGCCCACCCGCAGGCCGGGCTCGTGAGCGGCCTGTACATGCTGGTGCTCGACAAGCGCGTCGTCTTCTTCGGCGACACGACCGTCAACATCGATCCCACGGCCGAGCAGCTCGCGGTCATCGGCGAGTCGGCCGCCCGACTGGTGCGCACGTTCGGCATCGAGCCGCGAGTGGCCATGCTCTCATTCTCCAACTTCGGGTCGGTCAAGCATCCGGAGGCGGCCAAGGTCGCCGAGGCCGTCAAGCTGCTGCGGGCCAAGGACCCAACGCTGATCGTGGACGGCGAGATGCAGGCCGACACCGCGTTTGACGAGGCCGTGCTCGCCCTGCGCTATCCGTTCGGCGCGCTCAAGCAGGCCGCGAATGTGCTGATCTTCCCGAACCTCAGCGCCGGCAACATCGCCTACAAGCTGCTGGCGCGGCTTGGCGGCGCCACGGCCATCGGTCCCATTCTCACCGGCATGGCGCACCCGGTACACGTGCTCGAGCAGGGCGCCGACACGCAGGAAATCGTGAACATGGCGGCCGTGGCCGTCATCGACGCGCAGGAACGCACCCGTTGACCCAATGCGGCGCCTGACCGGCGCGCGCTGCTGACTCTCCGAGGATCTTTCATGCCCGACTCGACCACCATCACGCCACCCGTTGCCCGTTCCGGCATCCACGGGCTGGACCGCCAGGACCTCACGCCCACGGGAGCCGTGCACTGGAACCTGGTGGCGCCCGAGCTCATCGAATTCGCGATCCGGCGCAACGAGGGACGGCTCGCCGACATGGGGCCATTCGTCGCGGTCACGAAGCCGCACACCGGCCGCTCGCCGAACGACAAGTTCGTGGTGAAGGAGCCCGGCACCGAGGCGGACGTGGACTGGGGCAAGGTGAACCAGCCAATTTCGCCCGCACACTTCGACGCGCTGCTCGCGGACGTCAAGGTGTATCTCAACGGCCTGCCTGAGCTGTTCGTGCAGGACCTCTACTGCGGCGCCGACCCGGCGCACCGGCTGAGCGTTCGCTACGTCATGCCCAACGCGTGGCACGCGGCCTTCGTCCGCAACATGTTCATCCGGCCCGCGCAGTCCGAACTCGCGGGTTTCGCGCCGAACTTCACGGTGTACCACGCGCCGGAGCTCCAGGCCGACCCGGCCCGGCATGGCACGCGCACCGGCACGTTCATCGTGCTGAACCTCGCGACGCGTACCATCATCATCGGGGGCACCCGCTACGCCGGCGAGCTCAAGAAGGCGATGTTCACCGTCATGAACTATCTCCTGCCGAAGGCGGGCGTGCTGTCCATGCACTGCTCGGCCAACATCGGCGAGGCGGGAGACACCGCGCTCTTCTTCGGCCTGTCGGGCACGGGCAAGACGACGCTCTCGGCCGATCCGTCGCGCGAGCTCATCGGCGACGACGAACACGGCTGGAGCGCAGAGGGCACGTTCAACTTCGAGGGCGGCTGTTACGCCAAGGTCATCAACCTCTCGGCCGAGGGCGAGCCCGACATCTACCAGACCACGCAGATGTTCGGCACGATCCTCGAGAACGTCGTGCTCGAGCCGAATGGCCGGAGGGTGGAGTTCGAGAACCAGTCCATCACGGAAAACACGCGGGCGTCGTATCCGCTGCACTACATCCGCAACCACGTACCCAGCGGGCGCGGCGGACACCCCAAGAACGTCGTCTTCCTCACCGCCGACGCGTTCGGCGTGCTCCCGCCCATCGCCAAGCACACCAAGGAGCATGCGATGTACTACATCCTCTCCGGCTACACCGCCCAGGTGGCCGGCACGGAGCGCGGCGTCACCGAGCCGCAGGCCACGTTCTCCGCGTGTTTCGGCGCGGTCTTCCTCGTCTGGCATCCCACCAAGTACGCCGCCATGCTCGGCCACCTGCTGCAGGAGCACCAGGCCGACGTCTGGCTGGTGAACACGGGGTGGAGTGGCGGCCCCTACGGCGTCGGCAAGCGCATGCAACTGGGCTACACGCGCGCCATGGTGGCCGCGGCCCTGGCCGGCAAGCTGCGCGACATCCCCACGCAGCCGGATCCGGTGTTCGGCCTGCACGTGCCGACGCACATCCACGGCGTGCCCGTGGAGATCCTGACGCCACGCGGCACGTGGGCCGACCCCGCTGCTTACGACGCGCAGGCCAAGAAGCTGGCGGAGATGTTCCGCACGAATTTCCAGAAGTTCGGCGACGTCGATCCCGCCATCGCGTCCGCCGGCCCCACCGGCTGAGCGGCGCGGTCCAGTGCCGTTCATTCGCGACCCGCTCTGGAACAACATCCGCATCGAGGGGCCGTTCCTGCGCCTCGCCGATACGCCGGTGGTGCAGCGCCTGCGCTACGTGCGGCAGCTGGGGCTGGCGCACCTGGTCTATCCGGGGGCCACCCATTCGCGATTCGAGCATGCGCTGGGCGCCTTCCACCTGGCCAACCGCACGCTGGCGCGGCTCGACGACGCGGGCATGCTCGACCGCATCGCCCCGGACGAGCCGGAAGTCGTCACGGCGGCCGCGCTACTGCACGACATCGGGCACTACCCGTTCTCGCACGCCCTCGAGGAGATCGGCGTGCTGCACCACGAGGCCGTCGCCGAACCGATGATCACGGGCGGCCCCGTCGCCGACATCCTGCGCAACGAAATTGCCGATGACGCGCCGGAACGCGTGTATGCCCTGATGCGCGGCGAGAGCGAGTCGCCGCTGCAGGGGCTCATCAGCGGTTCGCTCGACCTCGACAAGACGGACTACCTCAAGCGCGACGCACTCATGTGCGGCGTGCCGTACGGGGAGATCGACGTCGATCGCCTGCTGCACGCGCTCGTGGTCGTGGACGACCCGCGCCTCGGCCGCGCCGTGATCGGCGTGCGCGAAAAGGCGCTGAGCGCCCTCGAGTCGCTGCTCTTCGCCAAGTACCAGATGTACCGCAACGTCTACTGGCACCACGCCGTGCGCAGTCCCACCGCCATGTACAAGCGCATGGTGGACGACGCCCTGCGCGACGGCGCGTTGGAGACCAGCGAACTCGTCGGGCACACTGACGAGGGCCTGTTGCACGCCCTGCGCGAGCGGGCGCCCAGCGACCTGCTCGAGGCCATTCTCTCGCGCCGCCTCTACAAGCGCGCCATGGAGTGCCCGGCCGCCGAGCTCGACGGCGTCGACCTCGAGTGGATCGCCGACGACCGCGAGCGCTCGCGTCGCGCCGAGGACGCCCTCGCCGACCATCTCGGGCTCGAGCCCGGCGAGGTGCTGCTCGACTATCCGCAGAAGGAGCAGATGCTCGGGCTCGACATGCCCGTGCTCACCCGCGACGGGCGCGTGGAGCGGCTGACGAGCGAGGGCATGGCGGGCGCCATCAACTTGCCGATGCTCGCCGACCAGCTCTACCGGTCGGCGCGCTGGCTGCGGGTCTTCACGGTGTCGCGCGTCACGATTGCGCGCGACGACGTCCTGCGGATGCTCGCGGAGCGCTAGCGGACGTCGGGCCGCACGGCGCGCGGCGTCAGCAGCAGCCACGACTGCGGTGGCGTCCGATGCTCCTGCATCAGCGCCTCCAGCGTCCGCGGCATCCGCGATCGCCACGGCTCGGCCACGCCGGCCGGCAGGTCGGCGAGCACCCGGTGCTCCGTGGCGACGCGCCGCACGTCGTGCGTGGGCAGGAAGCGCATCACCATCAGCGGTTCAGTGGGAGCTTCCGACGGTCCATGGCACTCCACGAGGATCGTCGCGCGGGTGAGGGACGGCACGAGCACCGGATCGAGCAGGGGCACCTCGCCGCCGTCGATGTCGCACACCACCAACACGCCCGCGCCCGTTCCCAGCGCCGCGCTGAACGCGGGTCCGTCCGCAAAGCCGCCCACCGTCACACGATCAGCAACGTCGTTGGCTCGTACGGCATCGGCGAACATGCCGTGCGCTTCGGCGTCTCCCTCGAACGCGAGCACCCGGCACCGTGCGTTCATCCGCGCGAAGCCGATGGCATAGTATCCGTACCGCGCACCGACGTTCACGATCGTTTGGTACGGCCCCGCGGCGAGTTCGCGCACCAGGGGCCACAGCTCGCGCTCGTAGCTGCCGATGAGCTCCGGCGGCGCGGGCCGACCCATCAGCCGCATCCCGGCGAACGGGCCGCTCAGTACGCGATCGCCCGACAGCGAGCGAAGCCGGCCGTACAGCAGGCGCTGCCGGGGACGCAACACCCAGCGCAGCACGTCACGCAGCGGGGCGGGCATCTGCGTGAACGCGCGCAGCCAGACGCCGCCGTGCTCGATGCGACGCCGGCCGGTCGCCATCTCCCTCAGGAGTCGCAGCGCTCCCGGAGGGGCGTCGCTCACGGCCCCTTCGAGCGTCCGTGGGCCTCGGCGAGCTTGCGCGCGATGCTGCGGTAGAACGCCGCATCGCCCGGCTTGCCTTCCTGCTCGAGCGACAGCGCGCAGGTCTCGAGCGCGTACAGGATGTTGCCCAGGTACAGCTCGGACAGGCTGCCGACGGTCTCGGGCTGGTCGCTCACGCCCGACTCAGCCCGGTTCGGACGACTGGAGCCCGACCACCTGCACGACGATGGCCGTGATGTTGTCGAGTCCGCCGCGGCCGTTCGCTTCGGCGATCAGGGCGTCCACGATGCGTCCGGGGCCCGAACGGGCCAGCAGGATCTGCTGCAGGCGGCGGTCATCCACCATGCCCGTCAGTCCGTCGGACGCCACGAGGAAGACGTCGCCCGGCTTCACCTCGCCCGTGTAGAGATCG
>JBBQZD010000208.1:0-5165 GCA_038208045.1 Gemmatimonadales bacterium
GCACTCCCAGTGCGTCCACGTGCCCTGCATCAGGTCGGTCGTGAACGAGCCGTTGAACTGCGTGCCGGTGCGCGTGTCATTGACCGTCAGCGACGAACTGCTGACGGTCGCCGTCAGGAACTGCGGCGACACCAGCGGCACGTAGCCGGTGGAGCCCGTGCCGCAGTGGCTGCTCACCTTCTGCGCGTTGGCCGAACCGTAATTCATCTGGATGTTGACCTTGTTGTCAGTTCCGGACACGGCGGTGATGATCCACGTCACGGTCCAGTCGGCCTGCATCACCGTTTCCCGCGCCGCGCAGAAGTCGGTCTGGTACTTGAATGGGACGGCGATCGCCGTCTTCCACGTGCCGACCAGATTGCGGGCCGGTGACAGGGTGGATGCGTTGGGTGAGGTCAACTTGTCGATCGCCGGGCACGCCGCGGTCGCGAGGAACAGGACTGTCAGCGTGCCGATCGTCACGACCGAACGTGGGCCACCGTGCATTGGAATGCCTCCGGGCAAGTTGCGTCATGGCGAACGTGCAGCGTCCTATGCGCCTTCGCCAGTCGGCGAATCCAAGGAAGACTCACGGGGTGATCCCGCACGGAAAACCCTGACCGCGGCGACCCTGGACGAGGTGGAGTCCGCGCAGGACCGCGCAGGACCGCGCAGGACCGCGCAGGACCGCGCGGCGCCGCTCCCGGCCGCCGTTCCATCGGCCCGTGCGCACGCTGCTAGTTTTCGGCGCACGCATACCCCTGACGAGATCTGGACATGGCAACGAAGCTCAAGCGCGGCTACACCGACCCGGCCACCCAGGAGTGGGTGCCGGCGCAGGAACTTGTCCGCGAAATCGACGGACTGATGGTCCGCCTGACGGTGGACGGTCTGTACCTGAAGGAGAAGGGGCGCCGCCTCGAAATCGGGCCCTTCGACTACGCGACCCTCTATCGCGACGCGCTCCAGCGGCAGAACGGCCTGGCCCCGATCAAGCCGCGCAAGGGACGCTCCACCAAGACGGTCTCGCGCGGGCTGCTGGCGACCGAACGCGGGCGCTGAGCCGCACGACGGCCGTCGCACGGCGGCCGTCGCACGGCGGCCGTCGCATGCAACGAGGCCCGCGCCGGGACGGCGCGGGCCTCGAGCGCTCCGACCAGGCGGTTCAGATGCGGCGGTAGCTCCGCCGCGGGGTGTGGCCGGTAAGCGACTCGACCGTCAGGCCCTCGGCCCGGTAAGCTCCCGCGTACAGGCGCTCGACCAGCAACGCGTCCCGGCCTCGGCCGTATTCGTGATGGTAGCCGGCAACCTCGCCAATCCGAAGCCGCATGGCCAGCGACTCCACATGGGCGAGGGAGGCCGCGCGCGCCGCCTGCGGAGTGGCACCATTCGCGCGGCGCAACGCCGCGTGCCCCAGCTTCAGCGCGTCCTCGCGGAAGGCCGTGCCGAGCGCGAAGGCGGTGAGCAGGTGGCGCCAGAGCGACGCGAACGTGGGATCGATGAAGTGCGACCAGCTGGCGATCTGGACCCGGGGCAGTACGTCTTCGGGCAGCGCGCGGCGCATGAGATCCACGTCGTGCCACTGCGTCATCGTCTGCTGGTTCACCAGCTCGCTCTCCGACGTCGGCTGCATCACCGGCGTCGCGCTCCGCAGGTCGGCGCAGCGCTCGTACGAAATCAGCTCGGATTCGATGAGCAGCAGCACGCGCTCGTGGCGACCGAGCAGATCCGTGATGACGGGCGCCAACCACCGGGCATCGGCCCACGCGCGGCCGGCGCGCAGTCCAATGAAGGAGCGTCCGTCCGGATGGAGGCGCAGCCGCACGGCATCGGCGGCACGATCGACGGGAACCCAGGAGTACGGCGACATCGTGGTGAGTGGTCGAAGACGATCGCAGCGGACACCGGGACCTTCCCGGGCAGGCATACGATGGTCTGTGGAGTATAGCAGGGGTGCAGGAAATTACTGTCACGCCATGTAACGTTTACCGCCGGACTTGCGAAAAAGTGCCGGACGTTACATGGTGTAACGGTAAGTCGGGCCTGGAGGCCCTATATTCCGCGGAGAGGACGGCCTATGCCGTGCTCCTCCCCACCGCACAGGTGACCATGGTTACGGGATCATTAGACACGTACGGCACCTCGCTGATCTGCGACGTGCTCTCGGCGTATCGGCGGGACCTCGAGCGCACGCCGGACGTGGTGCGCTTCGGCGCCGACGACGCGCGCTGGCTGCGGCTGGCGCTGGCCGTCGAGCGCGCGTCCGACGCCGCGCCCGCGCAGGCCGTGCTTCGCCCCGCACTTCGGGCGAAGCGCCTTCTGGCCGTCACGGAGCAGATGGAGGCGGCCGGCGCGCTGACGCTGGCCTTTGCGACGCTGTCCGCCGCCCGCCAGATCTGGGACACCGAGGATCCGGCCAGCGCAGGCACGGCGATCTTCCGGCAAGCCCGTATCTGCCGCACGGCCGGGGAAACCCAGGCGGCGGAGAACCACTATTCGTTCCTGTTCGCCTTCGCCACCCAACACCGCCTCGCGGAGTTGCGTGGGCGGGCGCTGATCGGACGCGGCCTCATCCGGATGCTCGGCGGCGACCGGCGCGCGGCGATGACTTGGTATGGTCGAGCGCGCAGTGCGTCGGGGCACCACCCGGTGGCCGTGGCCGTCTCGTACCACGCGGAGATGGCCCTGGCCCTCGCCGCAAACGACGCCAGCCATGCGATGATCGCCGGATATCGGGCGCTTGCCGCGAACTCCCTGCCGAGCTGGGATCAGGCCGGCGTGCTCATCAATCTCGCCGGCGTTTCGCTGCGGGCGGGCGAACCACGCGCGGCCCTGCGCCTGTTGCGGCGCGCCGCGAAGACGTCGAGACAGCCCCGCGTTCGCATGAGCGTACACGCCAAGGGAGCGCTCGCGGGCGCGGCCCTCGGCAAGCCGGCCATGGTGGA
The DNA here is from genome assembly GCA_038208045.1 of Gemmatimonadales bacterium. GTDB lineage: Bacteria > Gemmatimonadota > Gemmatimonadetes > Gemmatimonadales > Gemmatimonadaceae > PNKL01. The sequence continues at coordinate 2,925 of JBBQZD010000208.1, forward strand.
CCGATTCGCCGCGCGACTCATGGCCACGGCGGCGGCCGTCAACGTGCCATACGAGGAACTCGAGGCGCGCAGCGAAGTGGCCGAGGCGTTCGCCCGCGTCGGCGAAACGACCAAGGCACGCCGGTGGGCTCGCTCCGTGCTGCGCGAGGCGACGCAGCACGGCTTCGTCGCCATCATGACGCGATGCGAGCTCCTGCTCGCCGAGGGCGCGACCGACGAACCGACGGTCGTCCTCAGCGCGCCGGCTCGGCGCGTCGTGGCAGAACTGCAAGCCGCCTGACCGGTGCGAATCCGGACTCAGTTCCAGGGAATCGTGTCGGCCGTCTTCGTGCGGGCGTCGGGCGCTGTCGGCGACTTGCCGCAGGCGGCAACGGTGACCAGCAGCAGGGCGGCAAGCATCAGGCGGGCGATGAACTGGCGGGACATGGTGACACTCCTGGTTGGGGAACTCGAACGAATGCATAGCCCCCGCCGCCCGGGTGCACTAACACGCCATGGCACGTCGTGTCACGCGAGGTAACGTGAAACGCCAATTCGCCCCGATTTTGCTCGTCGGACCCGATTTTGCCCCCCCCGCCTGGCTGGCGCAGGGGGCGGCGGCGGGCACCCCGGTGCTCTGCTGTCCGGCGATGGGCGACGCGCGCGCCGTGCTGGAACGGGGCCAGGTGCGCCTGGTCATCTGCGACGAGCGCGATGCCGACGAGCAGAACACGTTGCCCCTGCTCGAGGACGTCATCGCGAACTTCCCGTCCGTGGCCACCATCGGCATCGTGTCGCGGCTTCGCGCCGAGCCCGACGAGCTGCTGGCCATCGCCCGCACCGGCGTGCACGCGCTGCTCTTCGCGGAGGACCGACGCACGCCACTGGTGGTGCGGCGCGTGCTCACCGAAGCGGCCACGCGCTGCCGCAATCAGCACGTCTGGGGAGACATCGCCCCGATGACGCCGGACCGCGTCCGCCCCATGGTGGCGTACGGCCTCAACCACTCGCACCAGGCGCTGACGGTCGACGGCGTCGCGCGCGCGCTGGGCCTGCACCGCAAGACCCTCGCCGAGCGCTGTTCGCTCGCGGGCACCCTGCCCCCGCAGCAGATGCTCGGCTGGTGCCGGTTGCTGGCCGCCGCCGTCCTGCTCGAGGACCATGGCCGGCCCGTCGACCACATCGCGCTCGAGCTCGACTTTCCGAGCGGCGCGGCCTTTCGCAACATGCTGAAGCGCTACACGGGTCTCTCGCCGGCCGAACTGCGCGCGCGCGGCACGCTCGCCGAGATGAGCCGGCTCTTCCGCCGCGCCGTGACGCCCGCCGACTGGTCGATGCGCATACCGCGGGTGGGCTGATCCGGATTCGCGGGCGTTCGCCGCTTGTTCCGAGGGTCCCGGCCCCCTAGCTTTCCCTCTCCCGCCACGGCTCGCCGTCCGGCGGGTGCGCGCGAGTAGCTCAGCTGGATAGAGCGCTGCCCTCCGGAGGCAGAGGTCGTGGGTTCGAATCCCGCCTCGCGCATCCTCTCCCCTCCCCGCGGCCCGAAGTCCTGCGCTCGCCACGGGGCCGCGTTCAACCCGTGCTCCCCCATCCCTTCGGGAGCCGTTCCCCGCCCCACATCCCGTGGAAATCGCCGAACTCAGGCGCTCGCCACTGCCCGACCTTCTCGCCCTGGGCGAGACCGTGGGCATCGCCGATGCCGCCGCCCTTCGCCGCCCCGACCTGATCTACCGCCTCGAGCAGGCGCTGCTGGCGCGCGGCGACACGCTCATGGCCGAGGGCGTGCTGGAGGTCGTGAAGGAGGGGCACGGATTCCTGCGCAGCGCCGACAACAGCTACCTGGTCGGCCCCGCGGACGTCTACGTGTCGCAAACCCAGATCCGCCGCTTCAGCGTCCGCACCGGCGACACGCTGCGTGGCCGCGTGCGCCCGCCCAAGTCGTGGGAGAAGTTCCTTGCCCTGCTGCAGGTGGAGAGCGTCAACGGGCACGATCCCGAGCTGGCGCAGGCCCGGCCGCAGTTCGATTCGCTGCGCCCCACGTATCCGAAGGCGCGCCTGCGCCTCGAGAGCGCCGACTCCGATCTCTCGATGCGGCTCATCGACATCATCGCCCCGCTGGGCAAGGGTCAGCGCGGCCTCATCGTCGCGCCGCCCCGCGCCGGCAAGACGATCCTGCTGCACAAGATGGCGCTGTCCATCTCGGAGAATCACCCCGAGGTGACGCTCATCGTGCTGCTCATCGACGAGCGCCCCGAGGAGGTC
>JBBQZD010000209.1:0-5164 GCA_038208045.1 Gemmatimonadales bacterium
GGCCGCGCCGTAGCGCGTCGGCATCGAAGTCCCGCGCAGGGAAGGGACTCGGCCATTCTGGCGTGGTGCCGTGTACGCCCTGTCCACTCGGCGGGGCGGTGCCGGCCGACACAGCTCGGCCCGTGTTCACTCAGCCCGGCGACTGGGACAGTGCTCGGGCCGACCCCCCGGACGGACCGCGAGGGACGCCGGCGCGGCACGCCATGCGCGACTTCGCGGACCAACCGTGCGCGCCGAGCGTGTTTCTCGGAGAATTCCGGCGCACGATGACCGAACGGGCGGGTTATCTAATGTAACTTATGAGTAAATATCAGGTAAACACATATAAAATGCGAATTTAGACATATTTGCTAATGTGGTTTGGATATGCATTCAGACGCATTGCCATGCATTATTGGCATGCAACCGGCTGCATATTGCAGGAGTGCCGCTGATATCTCACATTCCTGCGTACGCGTCGAATGGTGTTGATTGACCGAGGGCCTTGCTGCTCGATGTCATGGGTGGCCAACCCGTTCAGGCTCCCGTTTCTATTACGACTGATTCGGCAATTTGGTCACGGCGCATCAGTGGAGGGCAATATCACAAATCTTCTTGTCAACGCTTTGTGCTGAGCTGTCAATCAGGCGGTTGTCGAAATCACGCGAGACAAAAGAAAGGACCGGCAGTTCGCCGGTCCTCATTTGTTCGTACGCGTGGTTGGCCGATCGCCTTGCCGCTTAGCGCGTCGCCTGGTAGGCCAACCCCTTGCCGCTCAGCCGGATTTCTTCCGGTCGGCGATGGCGTCCTGGATCCACGTGAGCGGGATCAGGAAGAGCGGGGTCAGGAACATGCCCAAAAGCATATTGATCCAGATGAGCGCAATGTAGAAGGCGCCCATGCCGAGGCCGGCGAGGATCGTGCCGAGGGGTCCGCCGAAATCATGCTCCACGTGGGTATCCGGGCAAAGTGTCAAGGCGGCACGCGTCCGGCGTGCGCCCGCATATCTTAACAGCGTGCACACCGTCGCGAAAGCGCTCATGCAGGTACCGCGGGGCCGCTATCTGCTGGCCGTGTCCGGGGGCCGGGACTCCATGGCCTTGCTGCACGCGTTTGCGGTGTACCGCCGGGCCGACCTGGTTGCCGTGGCGACGTTTGACCACGGCACGGGCCCGTCCGCCACCCGCGCGAGCGACCTGGTGATTGAAGTGTGCCGCGCGCTGGAGCTGCCGGTGGTGGCTGGGCGCATGCGGGACGGCGGGTGGAGCACGCGGGGCGGCGGGCGCGTGATGCTGGACGGCGGGGGACGGAGGGCGGATGGCGGATGGCGGATGGCGGACGGCGGCCGGCGGTCTGGCTCGGGGCCGAATGCTGAAGCGGTCTGGAGGGAGAGCCGCTGGTCCTTTCTGCGCGCGGCGTCCGCGGAGCACCGCGCCACCGTCGTGACGGCCCATACCATGGATGATCAGGCCGAGACGGTGGCCATGCGCATCCTGCGCGGCGCATCGGCACGCGGCCTCGCGGCCATGGCGGCCCCCGCGCAGGGCAGCGTGCGTCCCCTGCTCGCCGTCAGGCGTGGTGAGATTGCCGAGTATGCGGCGGCGTTCGAGGTGCCGTATGTGGACGATCCGTCGAATGCCGACCCGACCTTCCTGCGCAACCGCCTGCGCAACGATCTGTTGCGCGCGGCGGACGCCGTGCGGCCGGGTTTCTCGGCGGAGCTGGTAGAGATCGGCCGGCATGCGGCCGCGTGGCGACGTGGTCTCGCGGAACTGGTGGACGCCATGGGGCCGCAGCAAGTGGGCGACGCGCTGATGGTGCCGGTGTCTGCCTTCGACGAGCTGGACGCCGACCTTCGGGGCATTCTCTGGCCGGAACTTGCCGGACGCGTTGGCGTGCGCCTCGACCGGCGTGGCGTACGCCGCGCGGCCGCGTGGTCAGTGACGGCGCAGGCGGGGCAGCAGATTCCGCTGTCGGGCGGGGCGTCCATCGAGCGGACCGCACGGACATTCGTGGTGCGGCCCTCGGGGTCGGCGGCGGCGCGTGGCTGACCTTTGCGCACCGAATCGCGGAACCCTGGACTCGCCGCCCTACTATATTAGTGGCATGACTTTGATTCCCGCCGACCCGCGCCTGATGGGGCGCGCGGTGAAGCGCATCGCCTTCAGTCCGCAGCAGATCAGCGAGCGCGTCGCCGCCATGGGCCGAGAAATCACCGCGGCCTATCCCGACGGCGACCTGCTCGTCCTGTCGCTCCTGAAGGGCAGCTTCATGTTCACCGCCGACCTGGTGCGGACGATCGAGCGGCCGTTGCAGCTCGACTTCATCGTGGCTGCGTCGTACGGCGCCGGCACGGTGTCGTCGGGCAACGTGCGGCTGCTGTACGACCCGGAAACAAACATCGAGGGGCAGGACGTTCTGCTGGTGGAGGATATCGTCGACTCGGGCCGCACGCTGCAGAAGCTGGTGCAGCTGCTCTCGACCCGGGGTCCCCGGTCCATCAAGATCTGCACGCTGCTGCACAAGCACATTGCCGAACACCTCGACTATCCGGTGGATTTCATCGGGTTCGAGGCGCCCAACGAGTTCCTGGTGGGGTATGGTCTAGACCATGCCGGGGACTTCCGTCACCTCCCGTACGTCGCCAGTCTCGCCTGAGGCCCGGCCGCTCCCGGCGCGCCGCGCTCCGGCGCGTCGCTTGTCGGCGCGCAGCCCCCGGTCCTTCTCTCCCGTCCTGCCATGCCCAAGACTCCCGAAGCTCCCAAGTCGCCGCCCAGTTTCGGCCGTCTCTCGAAGACGATCGCGTTCTGGATGCTCGTCATTTTGGTGCCGATCCTGATCATTCAGTACTCGAGCAGCAAGACGGACGGCGCGAGCGAAGTGAAGTACACCGAATATGGCTTGCAGCTGCAGGCCGACAACATCCAGACGGTGACCATCATCGGGGGCAAGAATGTCTCGGGGACGTTCAAGGCACCCGTGATGATCGACAGCCGGCCGGTGACGAAGTTCACAGTCAAGCTGCCCGTCTCGAATTCCGACAAGGAGCTCGAGAAGCTGAACGCCAAGGGCGTGGTGGTGGACGCGCAGGACCCGAGCCCGTCGTTCGGGGCGCTGCTGGTGAATCTGCTGCCGTGGATCGTGATCTTCGGCTTCTGGATCTTCTTCCTGCGGCAGATGCAGGCGGGGGGCAACAAGGCATTCTCGTTCGGCAAGTCGAAGGCGAAGCTGCTGACGGGGGACACGCCGAAGGTGACCTTCGCCGACGTGGCGGGCTGCGACGAGGCCAAGGTCGAGCTGCAGGAGATCATCGAGTTCCTGAAGGACCCGGCCAAGTTCACGAAGCTCGGCGGCCGCCTGCCGAAGGGGGCGCTGCTGGTGGGCCCGCCGGGCACCGGCAAGACGCTGCTGGCGCGTGCGGTGGCGGGCGAAGCGGCGCGTCCGTTCTTCCAGATGTCGGGTTCCGACTTCGTGGAGATGTTCGTGGGCGTGGGCGCGTCGCGCGTGCGCGACCTGTTCGAGCAGGGCAAGGCGAGCGCCCCGTGCATCATCTTCATTGACGAAATCGACGCCGTGGGCCGCCATCGCGGCGCCGGCCTCGGCGGCGGGCACGACGAGCGCGAGCAGACGCTCAACCAACTGCTGGTGGAGATGGACGGCTTCGAGAGCAACGAGGGCGTCATCCTCATTGCCGCCACCAACCGGCCCGACGTGCTCGACCCGGCGCTGTTGCGCCCGGGGCGCTTCGACCGGCAGATCGTGGTGGATGCGCCGGACCTGCGCGGCCGCGAGGGCATCCTGAAGGTGCACATGCGCAACAAGCCGATGGCCGAGGACGTGGACATCACGTCGCTGGCGCGCGGCACGCCGGGCATGGCGGGCGCCGACCTGGCCAACCTGGTGAATGAAGGGGCACTGCTGGCCGCCCGCCGCAGCCACGACAAGATCTACATGGTCGATCTCGAAGAGGCGAAGGACAAGGTGCAGCTGGGCGCCGAGCGCCGGTCGCTGGTGATGACCGAGGAGACGCGCCGCCTGACGGCGTATCACGAGGCGGGGCACGCCGTGTGCGCGATCAAGGTCAAGGGCTGCGATCCGCTGCACAAGGTGACGATCGTGCCGCGCGGGCGCACGCTCGGCGTGGCGTTCACGCTGCCCGAGGACGACCGCGTGTCCATCACGCGCGAGCAGCTGGAAGCGCGGTTGGTGATGGCGTACGGCGGTCGCGCGTCGGAAGAACTGGTGTTCGGGCGCAATCGCGTGACGACGGGCGCCGCGAGCGACATCCAGATGGCCACCGGGCTCGCGCGTCGCTACGTGTCGCAGTGGGGCCTGTCCGACAAGGTCGGTCCGATCCTGGTCGGCGACAACGAGCAGCAGCTCTTTCTCGGCGCGCAGATCCAGAACCGGCGCGAGGTGTCGGAGCGCACGGCCCAGCTGGTGGACGAGGAAGTGTCGCGCGTGATCGGCGAGTCGTACCAGCGCGCGGTGCACGTGGTGACGGAACACCGTGCGCTGCTCGACACGCTGGCCAACGCGCTGCTCGAGCGCGAGACGCTGACGCGCGACGACATCGCGACGCTGGTGAAGGGCGAGGCATTGCCGCCGCGCCTGCCACCCGAGTCGCCGTCCGCGCCGGCGACGCTGGCCCCCGCGCCGGCGGAGCCGCGCCGCACGCCGCCGTTGCTGGGCGAGCCGGACGTGTCGCCCGCGTGAGGCCGGCCCCGCGACGCCGATGACGTTCGGCGAGGGACTCCAGGGCCTGCATCCCGGCTGGCGCGATCTCCTCGAGATCGCGCTTGTCGCATTCGTCTTCTATCGCGGGCTCATGCTGATCAGCGGCACGCGGGCCATGCAGATCCTCACGGGCCTGCTGGTGCTGGTGGCGTGCTACGCACTGGCGTGGGTGGCGAAGCTCACGATGCTCACGTTTCTGCTCGGCCTGATGTTCCGGTACGGGCTGGTGGCGGTGCTCATCGTCTTCCAGCCCGAGGTGCGCGCCGCGCTGGCCACACTGGGCCGCTCGCCGATGGCCCGCTTTGCGCGCCGGCTCGACCAGGAGGACGCGGCGGGGGTCATCGCAGACGCCGCGATGCGCCTGGCCGCGCGCGGCATCGGTGCGATCATCGCGGTGGCGCGCGACGTGTCGTTGCGCAGCTACCTGGAGAGCGGCACGGAACTGCAG
>JBBQZD010000210.1:0-5128 GCA_038208045.1 Gemmatimonadales bacterium
AACACCTGCACCACTTCACTGCACGTCTCCTGCACCGCGTCGGCGGGAATCACGAACAGAAAGTCGTCGCCGCCGATGTGCCCCACGAACCCGCGCTCCGCGCACAGTCCCTTGACGACATCGTGCAAAATCTTCGAGAGAATTCGGATGACCCGGTCGCCGTCGTAGTAGCTGTACCGGTCGTTGTATTCCTTGAAATGATCGAGGTCGGCGTAGCACGCAGCGAACAGGTCGTTGGCTTCCAGCCGGCGCCGGATCTCGAGTTCGATCTCGATGCCGCCGGGCAGGCGCGTGGACGGATGCACGTACGTGTCGCGATCCGAGCGCCGCAGAAGCGCCTCCATCCGCAGCGACACCTCCGACAGGTCCGACCCTTCGCGAAGCACCTCGTCGGCCCCCGCGTCGAACGCCGCCGCAAACGACGTGGGGTCGTCGCGCACCCACACGAGCGCCGGAATGATCCCCGTGAAGGAGTCCGCCTTCAGCCGCTCACAACCCTTGAGCGCCGCCACCGGGTGCCGCCGCGCGTCGATGACGGCCAGCCGGGGGCGCGACCGCAACGCCGCCGACATCAGGTCGTCGGCATTGTCCACGGTCGCGGACGGCAAGCGGTGCACCTCGAGCCATGCGCGAATCGGCTCTGGCGCTCCCTGCCCGTCCGGCGAAAAAACTACGGCAGTCGTCTGCGTCACGCTCTCAGGTCAGCTCCTCTTCGACACAGGGAACGTACCCCGTCGCGCGGAACGTGTCAAAGGCAAGCCCCGCCACGACTTGCATCGTCCGGTGACGCGGAATTGAACAGGACCGCTCCTCACGGCAGCGCAAGGCGGCCAACCAGCGCAAATCCCCGCCCGTTTCCACCGTCGATTCCCTCCACCCGCAGCGTGACGAAGGCGTCCACGCTCGACAGCAGATGGTTGGCGATCACGAGGCCGAGCGCCCGTCGCGCCTCACGGTACGACGTGTTGCTCCGGCGAATGGTGCGGACATAAATGTCCTGCTCGAGCTGCGCATTGCGCCACGACCAACGGTACTCCGCTCGCACGGCGCGGTCCAGGTAAAAATTCATCGCCACGCGGTACTGCGATGAACTCGGCAGCGGCGGCACGTTCGGGTCGGTCCAGTAGGTCTGGCGCGCCAGCAGCCACACCGCGCCATTGTAGGTTTGCGCATCCAGTTCCGGGTCGACGTCGCCACCAGGGAGCCGGTCGAAGACCCCGCTCTCCACAAAGTGCTCCATCGACTCATAATACGCCCAACTCCCGGCCGGTCGAGCCCCGCCGAACAGCGAACGCGCGACGTCGCGCGCCAGTTCGCGGTACCGCCCCTGCTGGCGCCTGGCCTCGGTGCGCTGGTTCGAGAACTCGAGCATCGCCCACGCTTCCACTGCAAGATACGCCACCAATCGGTCCTGGTGCAGCAGCGCCTGTCCGGCGCCGGGCATCGCGAGCGACGCCACGGGCGCCCAGCGCCGCAGTTCCGCATCCGCGACGCGCCACCGCGCCGCCCCCGTCGCGCCGGACCGCTCGCCGATGTGTGCACCGAGGGGCGCACCGCCGCCGACCAGCGCCTCACTCCGCGGCAGAACGCCAGCGGTCGCCATCGCGCGCGACTGCGCCGCGCACACGCCCGGTGCGCCCGGTAGGCCCGGTAGGCCCGGTAGGCTCGGTAGGCCCGGTAGGCCCGGTGCGAGCACTACCGCCGCCACCAACGCCGCCCGGCGGACCGTTCGCATCAGAAGGTGACGCGAAGCGAGAGGTACGTCGGCGGCTGGCCCGCATCGGACGAAAAGCCACCAAGCACGCGCGCCAGGTCGAGCGCCAGCTTGCCGCGCACGAAGCCAAATCCGAACGCCGGCCCCGTTGCGTCGCCGATGCCCGATGCGTAACCAGCGCGCAGATAGAGCTGCTGCTGCAGCCCCAGTTCGCCGCCGACGCGCCAGGCCGGATCATTCAGCGACGTGCGATTCACCAACTCGCCGCTCCAACGCAGCGTCGCCCCCGCCAAGGCGCGCCCGACCGCCGGCACCAGCCCCTGCACGCCCAAGTGCACCCGCGTCGGCAGCGGGTCTGCCTGCGCGTTGTCATTCATCTGCAGCCGAAAGCCGAGGCTCCGCAGCGCCACGCCGACCGTGAGGCTGTCCGAGCGGGCCAGACCGTACTGCAGGCCGGCGTCGAGCGCCGTCGTGGAGACCGACGAACGCAGGGACCCGCACGGTCCCGTGCAGTCCACGCGCGACTGCAACACCTTGTACGAGACGCCGGCGCGCAGGTGGCTGCCGATGGTCGCGGCATACGTCACCACGCCGACGAGCACCCGCGGCAGCACCTCGCCAATGGTTCCCGTGGCATCAATTGTCTGTTCCTGCGCGCCATAATCGTACAGCTGCGCGCCCACGGCCACGACGCCCGCCTTGCCCGCCGGATACACGAAGGCCAGCACCTCGCCGGTCGCCACGATGGTCTGCGAGTGATGCAACGCCAGCTCTCGCCGCGTCATCCGCGCGATGCCGGCCGGATTGCCCCACAGCGACGCCGTCCCCGCTTCCGCGGCGGCAAGCGTCTGTCCGGTGCCAACGCTGCGCGCCCCCACCGGCACGAGCAGGAAGAGGGCACCCTCGGTGGAGAGGCCGCCCTGCGCCCGAAGCGGCACGGTGCACGCGGCGCACGCGGCGGCCGCCACGACCGCGATCACCGCGCGGCGGACCGTTCGCGCGGCAAGGCCACGCACGGCGATACCCCGCACGCTAGAGAGGCGTGGCCTCATCGACCAGCATCACCGGAATGTCGTCGCGCACCGGATAGCGCAACCGGCACGCTGGGCAGTCGAGCGCCTGGTCCGGTTCCCGGTACGTCAGGGCGCCCTTGCACTTCGGGCAGACGAGGATGGCCAGCAGTTGGGGAGAGAGCGTCATTGGTCGTCTTTCTTGGGCAGCGAGTAGCCGAGCCGCGCCAGTGCGATCGGGTTGCGCCGCCAGTTGTGAAGCACCTTGACCCGCAGGTCCAGATAGACCGCGCCGCCGACGAGCGCCTCGATACGCTTGCGCGCCTGCACACCGATGGCCTTGATGCGCTGCCCGCCGCTGCCGATCAGGATCCGCTTCTGGCTGTCACGCTCCACGTGAAGCGTTGCACGAATGTACACCGGGGTCGTGGTCTCGCGGAACTCTTCGATCTCGCACGCCACGGCGTGCGGCACTTCCTCGTCGAGCTGCTCCAATGCCGCCTCGCGGACCGCCTCCCGCGCGAAGAACCGCAGATGCTGCGTGGAGAGGTCATCTTCGGGATACAGGAAGGGACTCGCCGGCAGGCGCTCGCTGATCGCGGCGATCAGCCGCTCCAGGCCGTCCCCGGTGCGCGCCGACACGAACACCGCCTCCGGATGGGCCTCCGCCAGCGCGCCCAGCGCTCGGCGGTCGAGCAGGTCGGTCTTGTTCAGCGCCACGACCACGGGGGCACGCAGCGGCTCCGTGAGCCCGGCTACCTCCACGAGCGTACGCACCTGCTCCGCGTTCGCGTCAACCACGTGCACAATGACGTCGGCTTCGCGCAGCGCGCCCAGCGACGCGCCGCGCATGCTCTGGTGCAGCGCATGCTTCGGCTCGAGCAGGCCCGGCGTGTCGAGCACGATCATCTGCACGTCGCCCGCCGTGCGGATGCCGACGATGCGGTCGCGCGTCGACTGCGGCTTCGGGCTCGTGATGGCCAGGTGTTCGCCGACGAGCCGGTTCAAAAGCGTGCTCTTGCCGGCGTTCGGCCGGCCAGCGACGGTGACAATACCGGCTTTGGTCATCGAGAGAGGACGAGTGGGATGGCGCCGACGTTCCGCGCGCCCCGACGTCCGCACACGGCGCCGGGCGGCGCGACGTCACGTCGCACCGCCCGGAACATAGCACGATGACCAGCCGCCGACGCCCTACTTCTGGTCGTGCGGGACCGTCACGGTGCAGCTCGCCGTGGCCGAGTTGCCGGCCACGTCGGTGCCACGGTACGTCAGCGTGTAGATGCGATCCCGCAGCGTGCCCACGCGTTCCGCGCGCAGCTGCCCCTCGACATCGGGCGTGTTGAACGTCCACCCCTGGATGTCGCTCGCCGTGTTGCCGTCGGCGGTGCCGTTGGCCGACTCGCTGCTGGTCACGTTCAGCAACGTGAATCCGCCGGCGCCCGACCCGCCGACGTCGGTCAGCGACACGACCACCTTGATGTCCACCAGCTTGTGATTCACTGGCCACAGGATCTTTGGCGTCGCCACGCACGCGATGACCGGCGGCGTCACGTCGACGGGCGCAATGCTCTCGAACTTCGCGCCCACGCCGGTCAGCCCGGTGACGGTCGCCAGGCACGTGCTTCCGCTCGCCACGCAAGGCCCGGTCCAGCCGGCGAAGGTGGAGCCGGCGTTCGCCGTGGCCACGAGCGTCACCGACGCGGCGGGGGCGAAATCCGCGCTGCACATCACGCCGCAGTTGATGCCGGCCGGGGTCGAGACCACGGTGCCGTCACCGGTTCCGGTGCGCGTGACGGTCAGCTGATAGCGCACGAACGAAGCCGTCACGGAGGTCGCCGTTCCCAAGCGCACGACGCAGGTGCTCGACGTCCCGGCGCATGCGCCGCCCCAGCCCGCAAACGTGTACCCGGGCTGCGCGGAGGCCGACAGCGTCGCCTGCGAGCCGGCCGGGAACGTCGCCGTGCAGGAGGCCGTGCTGCAGTCGATGCCGGTCGGCGTGGAAACCACCCGTCCGCCGCCCGCGCCCACCGCGACGGTGAGCGCCACGGGCGGCGGCAGCGGTGCGCTGGCCACTACCCAGCCAGCGCCAAAATCGAACTCGAACCGGGCACCGCCATCGCAGCAGTCCTCGAACCCGAGGAGTTCGATGACGTGCGACCCCGGCGCGAGCGTCGCGGTCGGATTCGTCCACCACGCCCCGTCGCCAAACACCGGATAGGACGCGAAAATCACGACCCCGTCGACCATGACCTGGCCCCCCGCGCCAAAATCCGCGACTGAGCGGAACCGAAGGTCGGACGCCAAGGTGTTGGTGAACGTCATGCGGGTGCGCGTCGCGAGGTTGTTGTTGGCACCTACGTTGGGGGCGGTCACGAGCGCCGCATTCGGCACGAGGCCGGTCACG
>JBBQZD010000211.1:0-5117 GCA_038208045.1 Gemmatimonadales bacterium
TCGCCCGCTCCCACGCAGCGCGTGATCACGTTGCTGTAGGGGTGGTAGCGCGCCTGCTCCGGCGTCAGCAGGCCGGCATCCACCTGCTCCTGCACGTAGGAGTGATCCTTGGTTACCTGCACCAGCGCGCCGTCGCGCAGCACGTAGATGCGCGAGTCGCCGATCTGCCCGATCAGGTACCGATCGTCGCTGAGCACGAGCACCGACGCGGTGGTGCCCATCCCCTGCTTGTCGTTCTCGGCCAGCATCCGGTCGTAGATGGCCCGGTTCGCGTCGCGCATCGCTTGCGCCGTGCGGTCGGAGGCGTTGGGAGCCGTGACGCTGTCGAGCAGCAGCAGCGCGCGCGACACGATCTGCACCGCCATCTCGCTGGCCACCTCGCCCGCGGCATGACCGCCCATGCCATCGGCAACCATGAACACGCCCCGGCGATTGTCCGCCTCGGCGAAGAAGGAATCCTCATTTCCCGACCGGACCATGCCGACGTCCGAGCGGGCAGCCACAGCAAGATGCACGAGTCAGCGTCCCGTGGTGAGCAGCACAGCCACCAGTGTCGCGCCGGCGGCCGAGAAAGCAATCAGGAAGGCGATCATGGCGGCACAGCCCTTCTTCTTCTCCGCGACGGGCGCGGCCTCGGGCTGGGGCGTCGCCGGCTTCTTCATCTGTTCAACCTGCACCGCGGCGATCGCCCGCGTGCCACCGCCTTCGTCCGTGGCCGCCATGGCGGGGCGGAAGGTCATCTTGATGCCGCCAAAGCGGACGTCTGGTGCCCCTTCCACCCGCTGCTCGCCCTGCACACGGCGTCCGCCCACGTACGTGCCGTTGGTCGACCCCTGGTCGACAATCCACCAGCCGCCCTCGCGCCGCTGGATCTTGGCATGCGAGTCCGACACGCTCTCGTCGTTGAGCACGACGTCGTTGTGTGCACCACGCCCGATGTTCGTGAGCGCCGCGTGGATCTCGTGCTTCGTTCCCTTCAGCGGCCCCTCGTTGATGATCTCGAGCGTGCCGAGCGGCGCGCGGCCGGTCGTCGCCGGCGTGGCGGGCGTGGCGGGCGTGGCGGGCGTGGCGGGCGTGGCGGGCGCGACCGGCGCTCGTGGCGCCGGTGGCGTGGCCGCGGCGGGTGGTGCCGAAGGTGCCGGCGGTGCGGACGGGACAACCGGAGCCACGGACGGCGCGGCCGCTGGCAAGGCAGACGACTCGAACGCGTCCACCAGGTCGAGTTCGAATCCGCTCGGCTCCGGCGGCGGCGAAGCCACCGGCGGCGCAACCGGCGGCGCAACCGGCGGCGTCACCGGCGGTGCGACCGGCGCAGCGACGGCGACCGAAGGCGGCACCGGTGCCGCCTTCGCGGCGTCCGCGTAGAACCGGAATTCCTCCGGCCCGATCTTCAGGACGTCGCCCCGCCCAAGCACCTGCATCTGCTCCACGCGCACGCCATTGACGAACAGGCCGTTGGTGCTGTGGTCCGTCAGATGGTAGCCGCCCGGCATCGGCACGATCTCGGCGTGCTTGCGCGAGACTTCGGTCGACGGGATCACGATGTCATTGCCGACCTCGCGGCCGATCGTCACGCCGTCATCCGGCACGGTGTACTCCCGGCCATCCGTCAGGGACACCAGGCGGCCGCCGCGCGCCAGCGTCGGCTTGGCCGGCCCGGCGCTCTTGGCCGCGCGCGCCATCTCGGCCACCTCGGCCCCCGACACGAATTGCGTGCTGCCCCCCTGCTTGGCGTCGCCGTAGCGCAGTTCCTCTCCCGCCATCTCCACCTTGTCGCCGTGCAAAATCGGCGACGGCTCCATGCCCAGGGCCACGCCGTTCACCAGCACGACGGCGTCCGGCGCGTCCCGCCGGATGACGGCGCTGCCGTCCGCGGCCAGCGACACGAGCGCTCGTGTGGACGCGTCGTCGCCCGGTAGGCGAATCGCGGCGCCATCGTAGCAACCGATGCTGAGCCCCTCGGCGGGTACCGAGTACTGCTTCCCGTGGAGTTGGATATACGCCATCGCATCGGGAAGCTACCCCCCGCCCGGAAGGGTGGCAACCCTGATTTGGCGCCGATCCAGCGCCCCCGGCAACTGCTATAGAGGCCGGGGCGCCGGGGCCCGCAGGGAATCCGTCATCCCGTGCACTGTTAGATTGCGTCGTGCGCTCCCACATCAGCATTCGCAACGCCCGGCAGCACAACCTCAAGGGCATCAGCGTCGACCTTCCGCGGCGCGCGATCACGGTCATCACGGGGCCGTCGGGGTCGGGCAAGTCGTCGCTGGCATTCGACACCATCTACGCCGAGGGGCAGCGCCGCTACGTCGAGTCGCTGTCGGCCTACGCGCGGCAGTTTCTCGAGAGCATGCAAAAGCCCCTCGTCGATTCCATCGAGGGGCTCTCGCCCGCCGTCGCGATCGAGCAGCGGAACCCGACGCGCACCTCGCGGTCCACGGTGGGTACGGCCACCGAGATCTACGACTACCTCCGCCTTCTCTGGGCGCGCATCGGGCGCACGCTGTGCCCGCACTGCGGCCGCGAACTGCGGCCCGACACCCCGCAGGGCGCCTCCGATCTGGTGCTAGCGCTCCCCACGGGCACGCGGCTGCTCGTCACGTTCCCGCTGCGGCTCTCCGACCTCGTTTCGCACGCGGTGGCCGTCGAGAACCTGCGCGCCGAGGGCTTCGTGCGCGTCGTCGCCGACGGCACGACGTTCCATGTCGACGACCTCGGTGGAAAGAAGCCGGACCTCACGACGTGCAAGGAAGTACTGGTCGTCACCGACCGGCTCACGGTGGACGCCGCCGAGCGCGCGCGCCTGGTCGATGCGCTCGAGACCGCCTTCCGCGAGGGCGACGGCGACGCCGTCGTGCTCGCCGATCCACTCCCGTCTACCGTCAACCGTCTACCGTCCGTGAATCGTTTACGATTCACCACCCGTTTCGAGTGCCCCGAGCACCACACGCGTGCCCCGCACCCCACGCCGCAGCTCTTCTCCTTCAACAACCCCCGCGGCGCCTGCCCCACCTGCAACGGCTTCGGCGCGACGCTCGAGTACGACCTCGCGCTCATCGTCCCGCACCCGGAGCGCACGCTGCGCGAGGGGGCCATCGACCCGTGGACCAAGCCGCGCTACGAGAACAAGCGGCGCGCCCTCGCCGAGGCCGCCAAGCGCGAGGGCATCTCGATGGACCGGCCCTGGCGGGAGCTTGCCGCCGCCCAGCACGAATTCCTGCTGCGCGGCAAGGCCAAGGGCTTCCAAGGCATCGTCAAGCACCTCGTCTCGCTCGAGGAAAAGAAGTACAAGCAGTACATCCGCGTCTTCCTTCGGCAGTACCAGACGGCACAGACCTGCACCGCCTGCGGCGGCACCAAGCTGCAGCCCGACGCGCTCAACGTCCGCGTGGGCGGCCGGCACATTGCCGAGGTCGCTACGATGCCGGTGGACCTGCTCACCGCCTGGCTGGACGCGCTCACGCTGACGCCCAGCGAGCAGGCCATCGCCGCCCACATCTGGCGCGAGGCGCGCGAACGCGTGCGCTTCCTGTGCGATGTTGGCCTCACCTACCTCACGCTCGACCGGGCCACGCGCACGCTCTCCGGCGGCGAGGCCCAGCGCATCGGCCTCGCCAACTCCCTGGGGTCGCGCCTCGTCGATACGCTCTACGTGCTCGACGAGCCGAGCATCGGGCTCCACCCGCGCGACATGGAACGCCTGCTGTCGCTGCTCAAGCGCCTGCGCGACGGCGGCAACACGGTGATCGTCGTCGAGCACGACCTCGATGCGGTGCGGATGGCCGACTGGATGCTCGAGCTCGGCCCGGAAAGCGGGGAGCGCGGCGGGCACGTGGTCTTCAATGGCCCACTCAGTGACGCCGCGCAGAGCCCGCTCACCGGGCAGTACCTCACCGGCGCGCGCACCATCCCCCTGCCCGCCAGGCGCCGCAAGCCCGTGCGCTGGCTCTCGCTGACGGGCGCGCGCGCCCACAACCTGCGCGACGTGGACCTGCGCATCCCGCTCGGCGCGCTGACCGTCGTCACCGGCGTCTCGGGCTCGGGCAAGAGCACACTGATTCACGACGTGCTGTATCATGCGCTCGAGGCCGCACTGACCGGCGACCACAGCGCGCGCCAGCATCTCGGCGAGACAGTGGGCGAGTTCCGCCAGCTGGCCGGCGCCGAGCACCTGGACGCCGTCGTGCTCATCAACCAGGAGCCCATCGGGCGCACGCCACGGTCCAATCCCGTGACCTACGTCAAGGCATACGACGAGATCCGCCGCATCTTCGCCTCGCTCCCCGAGTCGCGCGCGAAGAAGTTCACGCCGGGCACCTTCTCGTTCAACGTGGCCGGCGGCCGCTGCGAGAAGTGCGAGGGCGCGGGGTCCATTCCCGTCGAGATGGTCTTTCTCGCCGACGTCTACGTGTCGTGCGAGGAGTGCGACGGCAAGCGATTCAAGCCGCAAGTGCTCGCGGTGAAGTACTTCGGGCGCTCCATCGTGGACGTGCTCGAGATGACCATCGACGAGGCCATCCGCTTCTTCCCCTACGAGGAGAAACTCGGCCAGGCGCTCTGGCACATCCAGCAGGTCGGGCTCGGCTACCTGCGCCTCGGCCAGCCGGCGACCACGCTCTCCGGCGGCGAGGCGCAGCGCCTCAAGATCGCACGCGAACTCGCGTTGTCGTCGAAGCAGAGCGGACGGAAGCTCTACATCCTGGACGAGCCCACCACGGGCCTGCACCTCGAGGACATCCGCAAGCTGGCGCACGTGCTCGACCAGCTGGTCGAGGCGGGCCACACGGTGGTGCTCATCGAGCACAATCTCGACGTCATCAAGCTGGCCGACTGGGTGGTGGACCTGGGTCCTGAAGGGGGCGACGGCGGCGGACGGGTGATTGCCACGGGAACGCCGGAAACCGTGGCCAGGGTGGCGGCGTCGCACACGGGGCGCTGGCTCGCGCCCTACCTGACCGGCGACATCGGCGCCAGAAAGGGGACCGGAAAGGACGCCCCAGCGCTTGATTCCGACGGTCAGCACGGGTAATTTTGATGGGTTATTCCCGAGTAGCTCAGGGGTAGAGCAGACGACTGTTAATCGTCGGGTCGGGGGTTCAAATCCCTCCTCGGGAGCT
>JBBQZD010000212.1:0-5105 GCA_038208045.1 Gemmatimonadales bacterium
CGGCGGACGCCACGCTCGCCGCCGCCGCCTCGAGCGCATCGAGCGCGCGCCAGACGGGGCCGCCCGCGTCGCTCAGCTGCGCCACCCAAGCGCGGCGGTCGGGGGCTGAGCGGGCATGCCGCGCCGCGGCCAGGTGGTCGACGGCCTCGACGAACGCGCGCCGCAGCCGGTCCGCCTGAAAGGCCGCCACGTGGCCCTCGGCCGTGCGCACGCGCGCCGCGTTGCGCCGCGCCGTCAGCAGCGGCGTGAAAAACCGCGCGTGGTCGGGGTCGCGCAGCCAGCGGGCGCTGCCGAGCGCACGCAATGACCGCGTGAGTTCCGGCAGTGTGAAGTCGGCGGCGGGGTGCGTGGTCACGTCGTCACGCGTCGAGGGCACTGTAGCGGTAGTCGCCGTCGAGTTCGCACGTGCAGATGGCGGCGCGCTCGCCCGTGCGCGCCTCGAACCGGACGATGAAGTCGGGCAGCCGCTCGCTCGTGAACCCCGCACGTGGCAGGCCGGTGGCCGCGATGGCGCGCTCGATGGCGTCGGGCGCGCCCTCCACCTCGAGCAGGGTGTCCATTCGGGGGTAGCGCTCGATGCGCAGCGTGGCGCCGCCGAGCTCGAACTGCTCGATCTCGCGGTCAATCTCGCGCGTCACCGCGTACCCGAGGCGCTCGAGCATCAGCGCCATCGTGTCGCCGTCCGCGCAGGCGGTGGACAGCTCCTCGCGCACCTTGTAGCCCGCCTCGTAGCCGGTCGGCCCTTTCCAGTCGAGCATCGCCCGTTCGCCCGACGCGTCGCGATAGACGCGCAGCCGCAGCACGTGGTCGCCAGCCAGCAGGGCGCGCGAGGGCAGGTCGAAGCGACGGTCGAAGAGCGCGCCGGCAAAGGACTCGCGCGCGCCCGCGTCGAGCAGCCGCCGCCGCAAGGCCGGCGCGTCGTCCACGACGCTCTTCAGCTCGACCTCACGCATGACAGATCGCCTCGACGGCAGCGGCGACGTCGGAGAAGTCGGCGAAGACGGCCTGCGGCCCGTGCGCCGCGAGCTCCGCCACGGAAAAGTGCCCCGTGGCCACGGCGACAGCGCGCGCGCCAATGCCGCGTCCGCACTGCACGTCGGCCGGCGTGTCGCCGATGATCACCACCGATGCCCCGAGCACGTCGTAGCCGAGGCGCGCCGAGGCGCGCTGCTGCGCGATGGCCGGCAGTTCGGGGCGCAGCTCGTGGTCCGACCCGAACGCGCCGACGACGAAGCGCTGCGGCAGGATGCCGGCCGCACCCAGCTTGAGCGCCGCGCCGTCCGCGACATTGCCCGTCAGCAGCCCGAGCAACACGTCGTCGCGCGCCTCGAGCGCGTCGAGCAGACCGAGGATGCCCGCATGCACGCGCAGGCCCGGCGCGCCGGCGCCGAGCTCGGCACGCAATCGCACGAGGTAGTCGGCGATGATCGCATCGAGCATGGCGTCAATCGCCGCGTCCGCATGGCCGGCATGGCGCAACAGCTCGCGCCCGATCTGCCGGTCCGTCTTGCCGTCGTAGCGGTAGTCGGGCGCGCCGCGCGCGTGCACCGCGCCCACGCGGGCCTCCAGCGCCCCCTCAAAGGCGCGCCGCCCCACGCCGCCGCTCGCCAGCAGCGTGCCGTCGATGTCGAACAGGACGACGGTCTTCATGTGCGCGTCAGCAGCAGGCCGGCCATCACGAACGCTGCACCGATGCCCTGCGCCAGCGTCGGCACCTCGCCCAGCGCGGCCCACGCCACCAGCACGGCGATGATGGGTTGGAGGTTGCTGTACATCGACGTCCGCGTGGGCCCGATGAGCCGGATGCCGCGGTACCAGATGAGGTAGGCGATGACGAGCGCGAAGATGGCGCTGTACCCGATGGCGAGCCAGACCGGCAGCGGTAGCGAGGTCCACGGCGTGCGGACGAGCGCGGGCGACGCCGCCGCCAGCAGCGGCACCGCCCCGCCGAGCATCGTCAGCGCCGACACCGTCACGCCGTCCACGTGGTGCGTGATCGGCTTGAGCAGCACGGTGTACACGGCCCACGTCACGGCGCCGCAGAAGATCAGGAAGTCGCCCTGCACCGACGCATCGCCGACCTGCGCTGCGGCCGTGCCGCTCATCACGACGCCGATGCCCGCGATCGACAGCGCAATGCCGACGTAGCCGCGCAGGTGCACCTTCTCGACGCCGTAAAAACGGCCCGCAAAGGCGATCAGCGCGGGCCCGGCGGCCATCACCAGCGAGGCGTTGCCGGCGCGCGTCCGCGAAATGCCCTCGACGAAGAAGATCTGGTACAGGCCGTTGCCGAGCACCCCCAGCCCCACCAGCGACCAGAGCTGGCGGCGCGGCGGCAGCCTGCGCCCCTGCAGCCGGACCAGAAGCAGCAGCGTCACCGCCGCAATCGCCACCCGCACGCCATTGAAGGCCAGCGGTGCGATGGCTTCCGTGCCGTACTTCACGACCGAAAAATTGATCCCCCAGATGGTCGCCATCAGGAGGAGGAGGAGGTCGGTTACCCAGACCCGGTGATGGGTCTGGTCGGCGGGCGCTGAGTCACTGGACATCCCGGGAAAACTAATCCCTCGGGGGGGCCTTCGGCGCGTTGTCGCCCGCCACGCCGCCGGTCCAGCGGAAGAACATCACGGTCAGGATGCCGAAAATGATCGCCGCCCCGGCCAGTTCCATCACGCCCCCCGCCAGGTGCTGGTCCTCGATCGGCGTCCAGGCCGCCCACGGCGGCGCCAACTCGTAGATGCCGTACATCGGGAACTCGCGCACCAGCATCACCATGGCGATGCCCGTGTGCACCAGCGAGCCGAAGAACAGGTAGAGCATCTTCACGGGCGTGCTGAACCACGGCCGCACCGGCGCCTCGACCACCAGCGGCCACCAAAGCAGGATGCCGGCCACGAACCAGAGCAGGTCCACCGTGAACGCGCCAAGCTGCGACGGCATGAGCGCGTCCACCACGCTCGGCATGTGCGTGGCGATGGTGACGACGTTGAACAGCACGGCCGCGATGATCGGCTGCGTGAGCAGGCGCGCGGCACGGAGCCCCCGGCCGTGCGCCGGTACCAGCGCGGCCAGCGGCTTCCGTACGGCCAGCAGCATCAGTGGCGGCGCGACGATGGCGAGCGACAGGAACTGCACGGCGTGCGCGCTTGCCAGGTAGCCGGCGGCAAGCGGACCCAGCGGCCAGTCGAGCGCCTGCCAGACCGTGAGCACGCCGCTCCAGCCGCCCCAGTAGGCGAGGCGAGACTCGCCCATTGCGCGGCCCCGCTTCGCCAGCACGCCGAACGTGACGGCCAGCACGAGCACGGCCAGCCAGACGCCGGGGTAGTACTGCGGCGCCCAGGTCCAGGGCTTTCCCGAGGCGGAACACCACCACTGCATGCCTACTCCTTGCCGCGGATCTTGAGCAGCCGGGGAATGTCCTCGGCCCAGTCGAGCTGGCGCGTGCCGAACGGATACACGACGCGCGCGCTGTCGTCGGCCGTGAAGACGAGCACCGCCGCGGAATGCGCAACCTCGTAGAAGCCCGTGGGACCTGTGGCTGGTCCGATGATCGCCGGCGGCAGTCTGACGGCCGCCATCACGCTGTCCACGTACGCCGCGTCACCGCGCAGCCCCACGAAGGACGTGTCGAAGTGATTGAGCCAGGCGCGGATGGCCGGCAGCGAGTCGCGCGCCGGGTCAACGCTCACGAAGACGAACGTCGCGCGCTGCTGGTCCTCGAACGGCAGCTTGTGCAGCACCGCGGCCACGTTGGCGACATGCACCGGGCAGACGTCGGGGCAGCTGGTGTAGCCGAAGAACAGGAAGGTGAGCCGCCCACGGGTTTCGCGGCGAAAGTCGTACGGCTGGCCGCGCGTGTCGGTGAGCGTGAATGCGGGACGCGGCAGCGGCGGATCGAGCGGCAGGCCGTGCTGCGGCGCGGGCGCCGCGCACGCCGCCAGGATGAGCGCGGCGGCAGCGCACGCGAGGTTCAGGATCGACCGGGGCATGGGCTGAAAGCTAATGCGGCCCTCGCACGGCGGCGCGCGCGCCGCGGCGCTCGCGCCGCGGCGCTCGCCTCCTCCATGCTCTCGCGATATGTTGTCCGCATGTACTGTTCCTTCGCGCTCTTCGCCGACGCCGCCAACCTCTCGCAGGAAGGCAAGCTCAACGTGCTCGGTGTCTTCGATGCCCTGCACGTGGCAGGCGTCCCCGCGGTGCACCCACGTGCCACGCTCGTGGTGCGCCTCAAGGCGAGCCCCGACGACGTGGGCACACACGCGCTGTCGTTTGCCTGGATCGGGCCGACTGGCGCCGAGATCTGGTCGTCCAGCGGCGAGGTCGAGGTGCATCCGCCGCCGCCGGGCGCCACGGAAGTGGACATTCCGGTAATCGCCGCCATCGACCTGCCCATCGCGGACATCGGCCAGCACACGATGCGCGTCGAGCTCGACGGAGAGGTCGAGGCCGAGGTGGCGCTGCACGTGCACATCGGCGCCGGCGTCGCACCGATGCCGATGAGCGGGCTCTTCTCCTAGTCGGCCAATCCGGGGACGCCGTCGCGTCCCCGCGCCGTGCGCACCGCACGCTCGATGGCCTGCTCGAGCGCCGCGACCGCCAGCATCTCCGCGCGCACAGGATCGGCCGGCGCCCCCTCCATTGGCGACAACGCGAAGATGACGTCGCCGTCCACCATGGAGCCCGCGGGGCGCACCCGGCGGTGCAGTGCCGCACCCGCGGCGCGCGCCACGCCCTGCAGCGCCAGCTTGTCCAGCACGCCATCCACGGCCACCACGGCGATGGTGGTGTTGTGCCCGCTCCCGAACGCGCCGCGCAGGCCCTGCTCGGCCAGCTGCCGTTCGGCGTCGGCAAACCCGCCGTCGCGCCGCGCACCGGCGATCACGCGCCCTGCGCCGTCGCACACATCGCCAAATGCGTTCACCGCAACGATCGCGCAGGCGGCCGCGCCGCCCGCCTCGGCCACGGCCAATCCCACGCCGCCCTTCATCGCGGCCCCCGGACCCAGGACCTTGCCGACCGTGAGCCCGGTGCCCGCGCCCACGCTGCCCTCGGCGATGCCCGTCGGTGTTGCCGCCACGCAGGCATCGTATCCCATCTGCGGCGTC
>JBBQZD010000213.1:0-5089 GCA_038208045.1 Gemmatimonadales bacterium
TGGTGGGCTCGCCATCAGCCTCGAGCACCACTACATCGTGCCGGATTTCACGCACAGTGCTGCGCAGGAATACGGCCACGCGGCCCGCGTCGATGACCTTTTGCAGCTTGTCCCGGTTGCGCTCCTTCACCCGGTCGAAGGCGTCACCGCGGTACGACAGCGTCACTGCCGTGCCCGACTGGTTCACGAGTCCAAGCACCGTCTCGATGGCGCTGTCGCCCCCGCCGACCACCAGGACGCGGCGCCCCTCGAACGCTTCCATTTCGACCACGTCGTAGAAGACGCTATCTCGCTCCTCGCCCGGCACGCCCAGCCTGCGCGGCGTCCCGCGGCGACCCATCGCGAGCACCACGCGGCGCGCGAACTGCACGCCGAGGGGCGTCTCGAGGCGAAAGAGATCCCCCTCGCGCACCACCCGCTCGACGCGCTCGCCCGTCCGCACCGGCAGCCCTGTGTTGGCGACGATCGTCTCCCAGACCTGCAGCAGCGTCTCCTTGGAGGCGTCGGCGATCCACAGGTCGCCGTAGAGCGGGATCTGCACCGGCTCCGCCAGCAGCAGCTTGTGCCGCGGGTACTTGCGCACGGTGTCCGACAGCGATCCCTGTTCGATGACCACTACCGTGAGGTGGCGGCGCAGCGCCTCGAGGCCGGCGCTGAGCCCTGCGGGCCCGGACCCGACGACCGCGACGTCGACGACAGGCGAGTTCACCGACTCGTCGCGCTCCCCGGCGAGCAGCGTCGCGCAGAGGTGCTCGACGGCGAGCTTCCCCTCGTTGATGGCGTTCTTGATGAGGCCGCGGCCCCCAAGCTCGCCGACCACGTACAGCCCCGGGACGTTCGTCTCGAAATTGGCCGTCACCAGCGGCACCCGCACCCGGTTGACCGCCGCGCCGGTCGTCACGGAGATGGCGCCCACCGGACACCCGCGCACGCATTCGCCGTGGCCCTTGCACAGCGCGTCGTTCACCACGGCCAGCTTGCCCTGGAGCACGATGGCTCCGTCCTCGGGACACGAGGCCACGCAGGTGCCGCAGCCCACGCACATGTCGGCGCGCACGGCGGCCTTCGGCTGGCCGCCGCCGACGGGCGCTGCGCCGTCCGCGACCCGCGCCTGCACCAGTTCAAAGAGCTGCTGCGGCACGCCGCATCCCGGACAGAATGGGCTCCCCACGTTCACTGCGGCGCCGCAGCGCGGGCAGGGGTGGGTGGGAACGCGCACGCCGGTCGACTTGCGGCCGCTCTCCCCGGCGCGCAGGTGGAACCAGACCAGCACACCGGTCAGTGCAAAGAACCCGACGGTCGTCCAGAGCATCGCCGTCTACCGGAACCAGGTCGCGCCGACGGCCACGACCACCACGATGTGAATGGTCACCGCAATCAGCGCCGTGATGGCGAAGGGACGGTGCGCCACGTGCCAGAACCGGAGCACGCGGTGCGTGCCGTCCAGCATGCGCGCCTGCTGGTCGAGCGCCATCTCGCGGTCGGCGAGCATCACGGCCTCATCGAGCGCGCGACCGGCGAGTGCACCACCGCCGATGGCGACCACCTTCCACCGACGTCGCAGGTCGGCACGCCGCCGCGCGCGCGTGAGATCGTTCGTGACCATCAGCCAGAGGGCCGCGAGAATGCCCACGGCCCCCCGCTCCGCCGTGGGAAGCGCGAGCGCATCCTCGATGGCGTCCGGTGTCTGCCCGGTGGACGCGGCGAGCCGCTCGAGCAGGTCGCGCCGCGCCGACGCGACCTCGTCACGCGACAGCTCCACGCCGCTCTTGGCGCGGGGAATGCGCACGTAGAGGTATCGTCCCACGATGCCGCTGGCGATGACCACGAGCATCGCCACGAGGCCCAGGCCGATCACGCCGTCAGAATGCCACGCGGCGTGGATTCCGAGGAGCAGCGGCAGGAGCAGCGCGGACGTGACGTGAACGTCCATCCAGCGGCCGAGCGTGCCGGTGAACGCAAGCCGCTTGAACTTCTTGCGCAGCGGATAGAGCCACAGAAAGACGAAGATGGCGAACGCGGCGATGCCCGCGCTCTGGCCGACGGCCCCGGATGGCCGGAGCAATCGGTGCCACGGATGCCGCACGCGCTCGCCCGGCCCCATTGCATAGTAGGGGATCGCCAGGGCGTTGATCGCGAGCAGGGGCAGCGTCAGCAAGACGACGGTGTAGCGCGAGCGGAGGTCGCGCCGCTCCGGGTCCAACGAGGCGGCTCGCGAAGCGGGGACCGCGCGCGGCATGTCGCGACGTGACTCGGACGGCTCGGGTATGGGGTGCCGCGCTGGATGCGAGGAATTCATTCGTGGCGGATTGCAAGGTCCGTGACTACGGACGTCAGGCCGTGCCCGCCATTCGGAGGGCCGTGGCCTGACTGGTCATTTGCAGTCCGACTACGCAACACGCCGCGCGTAACACACCCCCGTCACGTTGTGACGGTTGGCTCTCACACCGTGACACTACCTCACATTTCTGCGAAATTCAGCGCTGCCGCGGCCGGTCGCCCACCAGCTGCCCGAGCGCGTCGAGCGCTTGCCCGAACGCGCGCCAGTCGCCGCGCCGCATCGCCTCGCGCAGGTCCACGTACAGCCGCGCCACGCGCGAACGCACGGCGCCATCGGCGCTGGATGGCGGCGGCGAACCGCCGAGGGCTCTGGCCAGCGTCGCTCCCGCTCGCGCGCCGCCGGCGTGCAGCGCCACCACGCCCGTGAGCACCGGCTCCCGGTCGGGTGACCACTCGTAGAAGCTCTGCATGGCGAAGAGGCCGTCCGTGGTGGGCACGACCTGCACGCGACCGCGGCGGGGATGCCGATGGCCCTTCGTGAACGACGCGCTGTCGGCCGCGCGTTGCAGGTGATCGAGCATCGCGGCCCAGCGCAGCGTGTCGGGTTCCTCGACGAGGGCCGTGGACTGCTGCGCGCCGCCGACCGCGACAAAGGCCCCACGGACGCGGTCGAGTGCGTCGACGGCCGGCACGGCCCAGGCGAGCGGCGCGCCGGCCGCCCCGCTCACGAACGGCGGTGGCAGGCCCGGCAGCAGGTCGAGATCGGCATCGTCGGCGTGGAAGAGCGGACGGGCGGCGAGGGTGTCGTTGCGAATGCCAGTCCGCGCGAGCGCGCTCCCCTGCACCGTGGCCCGGTCAACCGGCGCCGGCAGCGCTGCAAGGAGCGCGGGATCGACGGCGTGGCGTGGTGTGAACAGGCCAGGCAAATGGTCTCGCCACCACGCGGTGACGGGATCGGCCTCCGCTGGCAGGAGCACCCGCACTCTGCCGGTGTGCGCGTTCACCAACGCCAGTCCGGCGGGCACCGCGGACCGCACGCTGACGTCGCCCAGCAGCAGCGGTTCGCTCAGCGGATAGTCCTCGCTCGCGTTGAACAACTCGACGGTCCACCAGAGCGAATCGCCGACGGTCAGGGCCTGCGTGGACGGCCCGGCCACGAAGAACGGCAGCAGCTTGGCGACGCGCTCCTGGACGTCCCGGTGCAACAGCAGACGAACGCGGCCCGAATCGGCATCACCGGCAGCGAGGCCGAGCCTGCGCACGCTCCACGCCAACGCGAGGCGCCGCCAGCCCGCCGCGAATGGCGGGGCGGCCACTCGCCCGAGCGGGTCGGCAATGGGCAACACGGGAGTCAAGCCGATACCCACTGCGAGCGCGGGCACGGACGCGGGCACCGGGTCCAGCGACGGCCAGGCGGCTCCGCGGTCATCCGCTGTGCCAGGGTCGGCGTCACGCCGCGGAACGGGCGACCGCGCGGCGTCGAGCGGTGGCGTGCCGAGGAAGATGCTGGCGCGCAGCGCGCCGTCCGCATCTCCTCGCCAGGCCAGCGCGCCATCCAGCGCTGGCATGCCGGGCTCGTCGGCGAGCGCGCGTGCCAGCGCCGACGGGTCCCAGCTGGACACCGACGTGGCCAGGCGCGCGGCGTTCGCCCGCACGCCATCGGCGGCCGCACCACGCAGCACGTCGTCCACCGCGTACGCCCGGCGCGTGTACAGGTTGCGCACGTTCCGGTAGGGCCGATCGAGCGCGCCACGGCTGCGCGCGTCCACGGTGCGGCGATCGAGCATGGGCAGGGACCAGCGCACGACGGGACCGGCCAGGAGCAACAGCAACAGCACCGACATGGTCGCGCGCTGGTAGCCCTTCCAGCCCGTCCACGCCACCAGCAGGGCCATCGCACCGGTCACGAGACTGACCGCAATTAGATACGGGAAGAGCACGTGATGGTCGAACGCCAGGAAGGTCTCGCGCGGCCCGCTGCCGTGCAGCAGCAGGTCAAAGGCATCCAGACGGTAGCCCCAGGCCACCAGCAGCAACAGGAAGGCCGAGTAGATGGCCACGTGCCGGCGCACCCACGTCGAGACCTGCACGCGTCCGCGATCGACCTGCACCGACGGCGTGAGTCCGTACAGCAGCATCAGCGTGACGCCCACCACGACCGCCAACGTCACGCACCACGCTTGCAGTGACCGTTCCAGCGGCAACCAGCCCATCCAGAACGACAGGTCGCGCTGGATGTACGGATCGCCCTCGCCGAGCGTCGTTGCCCAGCGCGCCCGCAGCACCGCGAGCCAGTCGTCCGCCGGCAGCGCCACGGCGGCGGCCAGCACGGCGCTGAGCGCCGCGGCCGCGGCCGTGAGCGCGGGCGCCGCCACCGCTTCGCCAATTTCGAGGTTGCCCAGCTGACGCGGCAGCACGAGCGACACGATGGATCGTCGCATGGCCAGCAGGTTCGCGAAGGTGAACGTGAAGGCGATGGCGAACAGCCCGCCGCGGAGGGACCAGAGGGCCGCGGAGCGTGCGGCCCAGAGGGCCTCGGCGTCCATGGCCCGGTACCAGGCCCAGTCCGCGTACGCGCCGGCGAGCAGCCGGCCCAGGACGAGCGCCAGCGCGAGCGCGCCGCCGGCGAGCAGCAGCCCGCGGCGCGCGGTCACGTCATCCCCCGATGCCCTGCGTCGCCAGCCACGCCTCCACCTCGCCGCGCAGCTCCGCGAGGCGCTGCGCGCTCGGCGCCTCGAAGCGCATCACGAGAATGGGCTGGGTGTTGGAGGCGCGAATGAGGCCCCACCCGTCACCGAACAGGATGCGC
>JBBQZD010000214.1:0-5074 GCA_038208045.1 Gemmatimonadales bacterium
ACAGCGTCAGCAGCAACTGCTCCACCACCAGCCGCTCCAGCATGCCCGGCAGGGCGTCGGGATGGTCGAGGTCCACGGCCGCGCCCAGCGCCGCCTCGAGTTCGCGCCGGTTGGGCTTGAACACCGTGGCGCCGCGGTAGGCAAAGAAGTTGCGATACTTGGGGTCCACCACCACCGGCACGTTCTTCAGCCGCGCCCGCGTGATGGCGTGCTCAATGACGGCGGGCACCAGCACGCCCTTGTTGTAGTCCTCGAGAATCACCGCGTCGGCGTCGGCCACGGCGCGGTCCACCGCGGCAAGGAGCTGCGCCACGTCGTCGGCGGTGCAGTCGGCGTCGGTCTCCTCGTCCACGCGCATCAGTTGCTGCGCGCGCGCCACCACGCGCGTCTTGGTGGTTGTCGGGCGCGCCGTCGTCACCAGGCCGCGGGTCTCACCGCCGAGGGCCTCGAGCAGCTGCACCAGGCGCGCGCCGCCAAGGTCGTCGCCGACCACCGCCACGAGTTCGGCGTGCGCGCCGAGGGCGGCCACGTTCTGTGCGACGTTGGCGGCGCCGCCCAGGGCGTCCTTGCGGTCGCGCACGCGCACCACGGGCACCGGCGCCTCGGGGGAGATGCGATCTACGTCGCCGTGCAGGTAGACGTCGAGCATGGCATCGCCGATTATGGCGATTCGCAGGGTGGACGCGCGGCTCAGGAGGGATTCCAGACGGTGGCGGGGCAGCATTTCGGGGGAAGGGGAAGAGTCTGGGAAGGGGAAGGGGCAGGGCTTGGGAAGGGGAAGGGGAAGGGGGTGAATTGGTTCGGTGGGAATTGTGGCATGGTGCGCTGTTTTGGGCTACCGGCTGCGCGTCGCGGCGGGCGTTCGGCTCGTTGCTTGCCGTTACACGGAATCCGTGTTACACTGATTCCGTGTAACCAGGAGACTCCGTGGCCAACCTGACAATCACCGTGCCCGACGACCTGTTGCAGGAGGCGCGCGTGCGCGCCGTGCGGGAGGGGACATCGGTCAACGCGATCCTGCGCGAGCATCTGCAGCAGTACGTGGGGCAGGAGGAGCGCAACCGGAAGCTGGCGGAGGCGTTCCGCAAGTCGGCGGCAGAGATCATCGCGCTCCAGCGGGCTGAGGGCGCGGCGCGGAAGAACGCGGGGAGCGTCCCCTCGGAAGCCGCGCGGGGCGGACGCTCCATTCGCCAAATCGTCAACGACGAGCGCATGGAAGAACTGGAGCGTCGTCGCGCGAAGCATCGTTCGACCAACCCGTGAGGCGCGCCTTCTTCGACACCAACCTGCTCGGATATCGGTTGCTCGAGCAGGACGAACGAAAGCGGTCGAGCGTCGAGCGACTCTGGGAGAGCAGCATTGCCGCGGGCACGGCCGTCATCTCGACGCAGGTGATGAGCGAACTGGCCGCGATCCTCACCCGTGGCCCCCGGACGGGGGTGCGGTGGCAGGTAATACACCGCGAACTCGCGCGCCTGGCGCTACTGCCGGTCGCCCTGCTTCGCCCCGCCGACCTGGTGTCGGCCGCCGAGCGGTGCGTGCGCCTGCAACTGCCGTGGTACGACGCCCTCATCCTGCAGGCCGCCATCGTCGGCGGATGCGACGTGCTGTACAGCGAGGACTTCCAGCACGGACGCACGTACGACGGCGTGCAGGTGATCAATCCGTTTCTCGATGTGCCCGGATCGCCGCGACCGCCGGTGCTCCGCGTGCGGGAACGGCCCGCCGTGGCCACGCCACGCGCCGCGACGCGGAAGAAGAAGTGAGCGCCGGGTCAAGCGCGTCGCCCGCCGATTCCGCCGCCGGTCCGAAAACGGACGGCTACGCGGGGCGTGTGCTGGTGGTGCTCGCCATCGCCCTGTTCGGCATCTCGACCAGCGGCCCGCTCACGCGCCTCAGCGGCGCGGCACCGCTGGCCATCGCCACGTGGCGACTGGGCTTCTCGCTGTGCATCGTCGCCGTGCCGCTGCTCGTCACCGGCAGCTGGCGGCAGTGGCGCGCACTGCACCGCAACGACATCGCCATCGCGCTGGCGGCGGGCGCATTCCTGGCCGTGCACTTCTGGAGCTGGATCGCGTCGCTCGGCATGACCACCGTGGCGGCGTCGGTGCTGCTGGTGAACCTGCACCCGGTGGCGATCATCGCGGGCTCCGCGCTTTGGCTGGGCGAGCGGCCCACACGGCGGCAGCTCATCGGCACGGCCATCGGGCTGTTGGGCGCGGCGGTGATTGCGGGCGGCGATCTGGCGGCGGCGGTCTCCGACGTGAGCCGGCGCGTGGTGATGGGCGACGCGCTCGCGCTGCTGGGCGCGCTCACGGTCTCGTTCTACTATCTGTCGGCGCGGCGGCTGCGCGCCAAGCTCGACCTGTGGCCGTACGTGGCGCTGGTGTACGGCAGTTGCTTCGTGGTGCTCGTGGCGTTTTCGCTCGTGTCCGGTGTCGCGCTAACGCCGCAGCCGGCGCGCGAACTCACGATCTTTGCCGCCATCGCCGTGGGGCCGATGCTGCTGGGGCACACGGGGTTCAACTGGGCGCTCAAGCACGTGCCGGCCCCGACGGTGAGCTTGGTGATGCTCGGCGAGCCGGTGGGTGCGACGCTCATTGCCATGATGGTCCCGGCCATTCGCGAAATGCCTGGCGCGCGCACGCTGGTAGGCGGCGCGGTGATTCTCACGGGCATCGTCATCGCCACGCTGGCACCGCGGACCCGCGCGTCGTAGGTCGTCGCGCCGCACGCAGGTCGTCGCGCCGCACGCATCGCCGGGCATCTCCCGCTGCGAAATTGCTCGGGCCGGACTGCGCGCTGCGCGCGCGGTTTGACCCTGCGCGGTATTCGCCGCGGGAGACGCCCGGCGCTGCGTGCGAGACCCCTCAATCGGAACGCTGGCACACCTTCGTCGGGTGGTGGGGCGCGGGTGTCTCGCTTGGCGAATACCGCGCAGGGCCATTCAGCGCGCGAAGCGCGCAGTCCAAGGCCCGAGCAATTTCGACAAGCGAGACACGCGCGGCCCGCCACGCGCACCAATCCCAGCCCACTTGAGAAGCCGGGCACGCCGTTAGATTGCGATATGCGCCAGCTCTCGCTCGACGTCACGGTCAGCCGCGGCGACACTATCGAGTCCCGGCATCGCGTGCACGCCGCGGTGGTCGAGCACGGGCAGCTCGTGGCCGGCGCGCGCGACCCGCACCTCGTCACCATGTGGCGCTCGTGCGCCAAGCCCTTTCAGGTGATGCCCCTGCTCGCCAGCGGCGGCTTCGACAAGCTCGAGTGGGGCACCGAACAGCTCGCGCTGGCCTGCGCGTCGCACGGCGGCGAGCCCGAGCACATGGCGCTCGCCGCGGGCATGCTCGCCTCCATTGGCCTCGAGGAGGGTGACCTCGCCTGCGGGCCGCACGAGCCACTTTCCGTGCGCGGCGCCAAGCTGTGGCGCGACGGCGGCGGTCCGCTCACCCGCCTGCACAACAACTGCAGCGGCAAGCACGCGGCCATGCTCGCCCGCGCCTTCACCATGGACTGGCAGACGCGCGGCTACGAGCGTCCCGAGCATCTGGTGCAGCTCGGCTGCCTCGGCGAGGTGTCGTGCTGGACGGGCGTGGCCATTGACGACATGCCCATTGGCGTGGACGGCTGCGGCGTGACCGTCATGGCCCTGCCGCTCGACCGCATGGCGCTGGCCTACGCGCGGCTCGGTGTGGCCATCGAGAACGCCGAGGAACTGCCGTCGCGCATTGCCGAGGCCATGCGCGCGCACCCGCTGCTGGTGGGCGGCGCCGAGCGGTTCGACACGGTGATGCTGCAGGAGACGCAGGGCCGCGTGATTGCCAAGGTGGGCGCCGAGGGCGTGCACACGGTGATGGTGCCCGACCGCGGTATCGGTTTCGCCGTGAAGGCCGAAGACGGGGCCCAGCGCGCGCAGTACGCGGCCGTGGTGGAGATGCTGCGCCTGCTCGACGTGCTGCCGGAGCTGCCGCCGCGGTTGGCCGAGTACGTGCGGCGGCCGGTGCGGAATACGCGGGGGGAGGTGGTGGGGGAATTGGCGGTAGACGGTAGACGGTAGACGGTAGACGGTAGACGGTAGACGGTAGACGGTGGACGGTAGACGGTAGACGGTAGACGGTAGACGGTAGACGGTAGACGGTAGACGGTAGACGGTAGACGGTAGACGGTAGACGAAGCGCCCGGAGGATTCTTCCCCCGGGCGCCCTTTTCTACCGTCTACCGTCCACCGTCTACCGTCTACTTAAACTGCACCTGCACCACATACGACCCCTGCTTCGCCATGCCCATCGGCAGCTTCCACTGCCGCGAGGCGTCGTTGAAGCACTTGTCGGTGACGTTGCCCGCCTGCGAGGTCCACTGGCTTTCCTGCACGCGAATGACGTCGGAGCCGGCCGGATTCAGATGGATATAGAACGAGACGGTGCCGGCCAGGTACGGGTCGATGTTCTTGCCGTCGCTGTAGCACTGCGGCGTCTTGCCGATGAAGGCGACGAGGGAGTCGCGCATGCCCACCGTGCCGACCTCGTAGCCCTTGCCGAGCTTGCTGACGATGGCGGCGGGGTTGGCGCTGTTCTTCAGCACCGAGTCGGCAAAGGCAGACTGCTTCCGCTTGTACTCGGCGGCGTTCTTGGCCTCGAGCTCTTCGGCTGTCGGGGCGCCCGCCGCGGCCGCGGAGTCGGCGCCGATGGGCTGCACCTTCTCGCCCCCGCAGGCGGCGAGGGTCAGGGCGGACAGGAGGACGATGCGTGTGATTTTCATTGGGCAGATCAGCTGTGCGTGGGAATTGTGTATCTTAAGGGGCGGACTGTCCGAGAGATAGTGTGCGGCGCCCCGTGCGGGGCGTTCGTCCCTGGTGCGTCTACCCGATACCGACGGGATTGTTTCGATGACGGACTCGCCCCGAGTCGACGGTACCTTTGCCTTCGACGATGCCACTCGGGCCCTGGTCCGGCTGGCCGCCCGCATTGCGGGTGGTTCGGAATTGGACGTGCGGTCGGGGCTCGCGGAAACAGCCGCGGCGTCTGTGCCTGGGGAATGGGTGGAAGAGGTGATTTTGCAGTCGTATTTGTTTGCG
>JBBQZD010000215.1:0-5065 GCA_038208045.1 Gemmatimonadales bacterium
CCTGGGTTTGTGATGCTATTGGAGCGACAACTAATCTGACGCGGGGGGCGGCAGCACCCGCGCCACGACACGATCCTTGAATGCTTGTCCATAACGAGCCACGTCCATCCTCCATCGCCGCCCCCTGGGTTTGTGATGCTATTGGAGCGACAACTAATCTGACGCGGGGGGGTTCGGAAGCGCGCGATCCTGAATGGCGCGGTCAAGAAGTCCCTGCCGGTCATTCTGTAGGCGGGGGGCTGCGGGGAACCGGGCAGGGGTGCAATGAAATGATGATGGTGGGGGCGCTCGGCGGGCTATGGTCTGTCGGGCGCGTCCTCTGTCGCCCCCTCACGGGCTCCCATCCCCCCGCTTGCCTTCACCGGTTGTATTGAACTATGTTCAATATGGCTGACGGATCTCCCTCCGCCCATGCCCCCACCGTCACGTCCGGCCAGGCACCCCAGTCATCAGCTCGCTCGGCTCCAGCGGATGGCGGAGAACACGGAGACGTCGGAGGTGCATTGGGAGCGTGCGCTGGAGCCCACGCGGCAGCGCCTGCAGAAGAGCGAGGACGACGCACGGAACGTCATTCTCGAAACAGTGCGGCGGCTCCACGTTGCGGACTTCGTGCAAACGGTCGAACAACGCGGAGCCAGGTTCGATGTCTACGGCTGCTACCGCGGAAGGCTCGGGTGGTTCGTGAAGATCGGGGAATCCGATGACGGACTGCTCGTGATTTCACACCATGAACCGGTGTTCCCATTGACCACAGTCACTGGCCGCGTGATCGCCAAGACAAGGGCACCACGAGACGCGCCATGATACACACTGCGAGACATGCCATGGGCAAGAGCAGCAGCACGCGCGCGAAATCTTCCGTCTGCTACAACTGCGAGGCGGGCACGATGCGCGTCACGAACCTGCGCGGGCGCGAGTTCGCGCACCTGGACCAGCCGTCGCTGGTCTTCGATGAGGACTTGAAAGTCCCGGTCTGTGACACGTGTGGCGACATGCGCCTGCGCGGCGCGCAGGTGACGCGCCTCAGTGCCGTCCTCGAGAGGCTCCGGGCGGTCCGCAAACGCCAGGCCATTTCGGGGTTCATCACCGTGATCAGGGAGCAATTCGGGGACATCCAGCGCCACGAGTGGGAAGGCATCCTGGGCCTGTCGCGCGGATACCTGTCGCGCCTGGAGTCGGGCACGCGCACGCCGGACACGGCGCTCGAAATCGTGATGCAGTGGGTCGCGCGCGATCGGTCGAAGGCGTTGCGCGTCCTTGGCGACCTGGGACGCCTGCCGGCCTCGATGCGTGCGCGGCTCCGTTGAGTAGACGTTCTGCTTATTCCGTCCTGAACCACCCGGCTGCCTGCGACTCGGCGGCCGGCATGAAATGATGGTGGTGGAGGGCGCCGGGCATGCCATGCTGTGTCTGGCGCCTTCATCATCCAGCTCACCGGCGCCGAGTTCGACCGTTTGAGATCACAGATTGTGATTTCAAGATGATCGCCGGCCATGCTGATTTCGTGCGGCGCCTTGATGTCATGTGCAATGCCCTGGTGACGGCGCCGCCGACGCGCAATCGCAGAATGCCACATGCGCTCGCGCCCGGCTCTCCGTCCTTGCGGCAATACCCAAAAAGGGTATGATCATTCCCAATATGGGAAACAGCCCAGCCGTCTCACCGTCCGGCCTCGCCGACGCGCTCTTCGACGCCGTCCAGCAGCGGGTGCTGGCCTTCCTCTTCGGACAGCCCGAACGGCGCTTCCAGAGCGCGGAGCTCATTCGCCGCGTGGGCCGCGGGACGGGCGCGGCCCACCGGCAGCTACGGCGGCTGGCCGAGTCGGGCTTGGTGAAGGTGGAGGCCATCGGCAGCCAGAAGTTCTACCAGGCCAACGACGCCTCTCCCATCTTCGCGGAACTGCACGGTCTCGTCGCCAAGACGGTCGGGATCGTCGGCCCGCTGCGCGAGTCGCTGGCGCCGCTCGGTGCCCGAGTGCGAGCGGCGGCCGTGTTTGGCTCGACGGTGCGCGCCGGCGACCGCGCGTCGAGCGACGTCGACCTGCTGGTGGTCGGCCGCGCGCTGCGCTACGACCAACTGTACGACGCGTTGCAGCGCGCCGAGCGGGCGCTCGCACGGCCGGTCAATCCCATGCTGCTCTCGGCGGCGGAGTGGCGGCGGAAACGCGCCCAGCACGGCTCGCTGGTCTCGCGCCTGGTGCCGGCGTCGTTGCTGTTCGTCGTCGGAACGGCCGATGACCTCGAGCGCACTGGAGAACCTCGTGCGCACCGGGCAGCTGAAGCGCGTGGCGCCCGGCGCCGCTGAGCTGGAAGGGCTGCGACGCTCCGGCGCATGGGGTATCGGGCCGACCATCGCTACGTCGTCTTTCAGTCCCTGCCTCACACGCTGGGAGTTCCTGCCGCCACGTGGCGACTCCTCGCGCGATGTCACGTCCTGCGCAATCAGGCGGAATGAACGGCTGCGCTGGGCAACGTGAGATCACAGATTGTGACCTCACGTGCTAGCCTCGCAGTTCCCGTGCCAGCGATGAGACATCCATAGCTGGCGAGGCCGTCGCAACCTCGCCATCGCCAGCCGAGAGCAACTCGAAGCGTGCCTCAGCGCCCATGATGCTGCGCGCCGCATCCACGTACGCCGCCGCCTGCACGGCATATCGCTCGGCGAGTTTGTCCGCGCTGGCGCCTGACCCAGTCTTCACATCGAGTATCCGCACCACACCGCCATCCACCGCGGCAAGATCAAACGCCCCCTCGATGGTCCCACCGTCCGCCAGCACCCGCGTGAACCCAAGCTCACGCCGCGCGCTCGGCTGGCTGGCAATCGCCTGCCACGCGGGATGCCCCACCGCCGACTCCACCAGCTCGCGAATCCGCACCCGATACGCGGCCATGCCGCCGGCCGGCTCATCCACATCATCCACGTCGTGCCGCGCAATCGCGCCGTCAATCAGCTCCTCGATGTCGAGCGTCTCGCGCCCATAGCGCTCCAGCACATCGTGCACCACCGTCCCCAAGCCGCGACGGCTGCCGCCGCCCTTGTAGCCGGCGCCCGCGTCCGCGGGCTCGAAGCCAAACACGTAGCGCCACCACCAAAGCTGGGGATCGTGCGCAAACGTCATCAGCTGCGTCGCCGACAGGCGCGTGCGCCCCGCAGGCGCCTTCACCACGTCGGGCGGCAACACGGGCTCCACGGTCACTGACCGCACCACCTCGCCCGCTTCGGCCTCCTCGGCCACCTCCACCACGCGCACCACCAGTCGGTACTCGTCGCCATCATCGTGCTGGTACGCAATCTCCTTGGGCACGGCCGCGCCGGCCTTCGCAAAGAAGCAGTCCTTGAGCATGCGCGCCGGCGATCCCTTGCCGCGCCCGCCATCGCCCAGCGGAATGCCGCTCAGCACCAGCAGCTCCTTGGGCCGCGTCGCCGCCACGTACCACAACCGATACGACTCGGCCATCTGCTCCTGCGTCAGCTCGGCCTTCAGCACCTCGTGCTCGGGGTCCTTCTGCTTGTCGTCGTCGTACGCCTCCTTCACTCGGAACAGCGACCGGCCGCGCAGCATCTTCTCGCTGGGCGCCGTTACGTCGCGCACGAGGTCGCACCAGAACACGACGTCCCACTCGAGCCCCTTGGCGCTGTGCACCGACGTGATGGTCACCACGTCGGCATGCTCGCGGTACAGGCGCTCGTGCGGCACGCGGTCCTTGCGCGTGCGCTGCTCGTCCACCTCGCGCAGGAACTCACCCACGCTCACCTGCGGCGTGCCGGCGGCGACGCGCACGAGCTTGCGGACGTTGGCCACGGCCTGCCGCGCGTCGGCGCCAGGTATCACGAGCGACGCCAGGTAGCCGCTCTCCTCGACGAGCCGCTGCAGCAGCTCGTGCACGGGCACGCGGTCGCGCAGTGCGCCATACCGGTCGAGCAGCGCCTTGGCCTGGTCGAGCAGGGCACGCTCGCGCGGTTCGGCGTCCAGCGCGGCGTATGGCCCGTCCTGGCCGCCGCCGAGTGCCAGTGCATAGAGGGTGTCGTCGCGCGCACCGACGAACGGGCCTTTCAGGAAACCGATGAGCGCGGCACGGTCGTGCGGGTCGCGGATGGCGCGCAGGGCCGTGAGACAGTCGAGGATCTCGCGCGCATCCCAGAAGCCCTCGCCGCGCAGGGCATAGGTGGGAATGCCCGCGGCGCGCAGCGTTCCCTCGTAGATGTCGAGCGCCCCCCAGCCGGCGAGCAGGATGGCCATCTGGCCAAAGCCGCGCCCTGCCTTTTTCAGTTCGAGAATGCGCTCCGCCACGGCCTGCGCGTCGGCGGTGCGCACGGCGTCGGCGTTGTGCGGCTTGCCATCGCCCTTGGCCGCCACGCAGATCATCTCCACGCAGCGGTCGCCGCCGGCGGTGTCGCCCGATGCCTTCAGCGGCAGGTAGTCCACTTCGAACTTCTGTCGATTGCCACTGTCGTCAATGGGCGCGTCGAGCACCGGCCCGATGACCTTGTCCACCAGGGCCAGAATTCCCTTGCGGCTGCGGAAGTTGTCGGCCAGCTCGTGCACTTCGCCGATGCCTTCTTCCGTGAAGCGATCGTGGATGTCGTTCCACAGCGACACGTCGGCCCGGCGGAACCGATAGATGCTCTGCTTGGGGTCGCCCACCAGCACGATGCGCGTGGGCAGGGGATCCTTCGCCGTCACTCCCGCCAGCGACAGCGCGATGTCGCGCTGGGCGGGGTCCACGTCCTGGAACTCGTCTATCACCAGCACGCGCAACTGCCGCTGCACGGCGTGGCGCACGTCGGCGTCGTTGCACAGCAGGTCGCGCGTGGCCACGATCATGCGGTCGAAGTCGAGCGCGCCGTCGGCGCGCAGCTGCTCGGACCGCGCGGCGGCTGTGCGCTGCGCCAGCGTGAGCAGCGCCTGCTCGTGCTCGCGCAACTGGCTGGCGTTGGCGCTCCACTGCGCCAGCTGGTCGGTGTCCGAGGCGAGCCGCTCCACCCAGGCGCGCACGTCGTCCAGGCGCCGTGAGGTCAGCAACTCGGGCAGATGCGGCACATCACCCCCGACGATGGCGTCGTG
>JBBQZD010000216.1:0-5052 GCA_038208045.1 Gemmatimonadales bacterium
ACGTCGACGCGGGCCGCACCTTTGCCGCGGAACTGCGTGCGGGGCTGGGCCGGGAGATGCGCGCGCAGCGCATCAACCTGCGCACGCCCCGCGCAGAGCTCGATTCGCTGGCGCGCGGCGCGGAGCGCGTGGTCTTCTCGACGCACGGCCGCACCATCGAGGGCGAGGGCAAGCTGGCCGTGGCGGCGCAGGTCGGGCAGTGGCTCGATTCCGTGGCCGCCGTGCGCCCGGTGGCGCTCGTCTCGCACGGCAATCCGTACGTGATCCGGCAGTTCCGGAACATCGGGACGTACGTGATGGCCTACGGCTATGGCCCCACGGTGGAAACGGCCTCGGCGCGGGCCGTGCTCGGCAAGGCGCCCATCAGTGGGCGCGCGCCCATTTCGCTTCCCGGATATTACGCGCGCGGCGACGGCATTCCGCGCGTCCTCCCCATCGCACCCGAGGCGCTTCCGACCGCCATGAAGGACTCGCTGCAGCACCTGCTCGACCGCGCCGTGCGCGACTCGGCCTTTCCCGGCGCCGTGGCGGTCGTTGGCCGCAAGGACCGCGTGCTCGCAACGGTGAGCGCTGGCCATCTCGACTGGGCGCCGTCGCCCGCGCCCGACGACCGGACGCTGTGGGACATGGCGTCGCTCACCAAGATCGTGGCGATGACGTCGTCCATGATGGTGCTGGTCGAGCAGGGCAAGGTGGACCTCGACGCTCCCGTGCAGAAGTACCTGCCCGACTGGACCGGCCCCGGCAAGGACAAGGTGCTGGTGCGCCACCTCCTGACACATTCGTCGGGCCTGCCCGCCTGGCGTCCGATCTACAAGGAGGCCAGCACGCCCACGCAGGCGATGCAGGTGGTCTTCCAGACCCCGCTCGACGCCGCGCCCGGCGCCCGGATGCTCTACAGCGACCTCGGCGCGATCCTCGCGGGGCAAATCATCCAGCGCGTCAGTGGCGTGCGGCTCGACGCCTTCGCCCGCGAGCACGTCTTCGCGCCGCTCAAGATGTTCGATACCCAGTACCTCCCAGGCCCGGCGCTGCTGCCGCGCATCGCGCCGACCGAGGTCGATCCGTGGCGGCAGCGCCACCTGCGCGGCGAGGTGCACGACGAGAACGCCTTCGCGCTGGGCGGGGTGTCGGCGCACGCGGGGCTGTTCTCCACGGCGCACGACATGGCGCGCTTCGCGCAGGCGTACCTGAACGGGGGCACGCTGGACGGCGCCCGCGTGTGGGGTCCCGAAACCATCTCGTTGTTCACGACCGTGCAGGACTCGACCTTCTCCAACCGGGCCCTGGGCTGGGAGACGCCCACCGGCACCAACTCGGCGGGGCACGCCATGCGGCGGCCCGCCTTCGGTCACACCGGGTTCACCGGCACGAGCCTGTGGATCGACCCCGCCAGCGACCTCTTCGTCGTGCTGCTGACCAACCGGGTGAACCCCACGCGCCAGAACCTGAAGATCGGCGGTGTGCGGCAGGCCGTGGCGGACCTGGCGGAGGCGGTGGCGGCGGCGGGGAGGCGTTGAACCTGCCCCCGCGCCCCTATAGATTGTACGGATACGCAGGGCGGACCACCGCCCCCCTTATGAGGAGGTTCTTGTGAGCACGATGAACACCCCCGAAATCGCCCTCTCCATCTCGGCGAACGCCACGGCCGAGGTCAAGAAGTTCATGACCGCCGAAGGCGTGACGCCCGACGTGGGTGGCCTGCGCGTGAGCGTGCAGCCGGGCGGCTGCTCAGGGTTCAAATACAGCCTGCTGATCGAAGACCACGCGGCCGAGGACGACACGATCCTGCCGCAGGACGGCTACAAGGTCTTCGTTGATCCGTTCTCGATGCAGTACCTCAATGGCGTCCAGGTCGACTACGTGACGTCCATGCAGGGCTCCGGCTTCACCTTCAAAAATCCGAATTCGACGGGCGGCTGCGGGTGCGGCAGCTCGTTCTCGGCATAACACCGAGTTTCTCCCGATGACGTCTGGCACGCGCCACGACGCCGGACAGTCCCCGAAGGCCCGCGACGCCGCATCGCCGACGCAGCGCGGGCCTTCGGCCGTTTCCGGCGCCCTTACCTCGCTCGAACGCATCGCCACCGTGGTCGTGGACGACCACGAGGCACTCGCCTTGCTCGTCGCCCAGCGCATCGCGGACATCATCCGGGCACGCAACGCCGACGGACGCGCGGCCGTGCTGGGCCTTGCCACCGGCTCCACGCCGATCGGCGTCTATCGCGAGCTCATCCGCATGCATCGCGAGGAGGGCCTCTCGTTCCAGCGCGTGGTGACCTTCAACCTCGACGAGTACTACCCGATGGGTCGGGAGAGCATCCACTCCTACCATCGCTTCATGTGGGAGAACCTGTTCTCCCACGTCGACGCCGACCCCGCCAACATCCATATCCCCGACGGCACGGTGCCGCGCGAGGGGCTGGACGCCTGGTGCCAGGCGTACGAGCAGGCCATTCGCGACGCGGGGGGCATCGACCTGCAGATCCTCGGCATCGGCAAGACCGGGCACATCGGGTTCAATGAGCCCGGGTCGGGCGAGCGCAGCCGGACGCGGGTGGTGCACCTCGACGCGGTGACCCGGCGGGACGCCGCGGCCGACTTCTTCGGCGAGGAGTACGTGCCGCGCGAGGCGATCACGATGGGCGTGGCGTCCATCCTCGACGCGCGCGAGATCGTCATTCTCGCCACCGGCGAGCACAAGGCGAGCATCGTGCGCCGCGCGGTGGAGGGGCAGATCGACCTCGAGGTGGCCGCGACGTTCCTGCAGCGGCATCCCGACACGACCTTCTACGTCGACGCGGCGGCGGCGGCCGACCTGACGCGGGTGGCGACGCCGTGGCTGCTCGACCAGGTGGAGTGGACGACGGAGCGGACGCAGCAGGCCGTCGTCTGGCTGTCACGCAAGATCCACAAGGCGATCCTCAAGCTGACGCAGTTCGACTACGCCGAGCACCAGCTGTCGTCGCTCGTGGCGATCCACGGCTCGCCGGGGGCGGTGAACGGCCTCGTGTTCAACCAGCTCGGGGCGAAGATCCGCGGCAAGAGCAAGTTGCCGCGCGGGCGCCGCATCCTCTGCTTCTCGCCGCATCCCGACGATGACGTCATCTCGATGGGCGGCATCCTGCGCAAGCTCACGGAGAACGACAACGACATCACCGTGGCGTACATGACGAGCGGCAACATTGCCGTCTTCGACCACGACGTCCGGCGGCATCTCGAGTTCCTGCAGCGCCTGCACCGTGACGACGCCATCGGCGGCCGCGAGGTCGACGCCTTCGTCGCGAAGGTGCACGCCTTCCTCGCCAGCAAGAAGCCGGGCGACGTGGACATTCCCGAGGTGCAGGACATCAAGCGCATCATCCGCGAGGCCGAGGCCATCGGCGGTCTCGAGACGGTGGGACTGGGCGCGGCGAATGGACGGTTTCTCAACCTGCCGTTCTACCAGACGGGCAAGGTCAAGAAGGACTCCATTGGCCCCGCCGATATCGCGCTCGTGCGCGCGCTGCTCGAGGAGACCGCCCCCGAGTTCGTCTTCGTGGCAGGCGACCTGTCGGACCCGCATGGCACGCACCGCATGTGCAAGGAAGCGATCGACGCCGCGCTCGAACAGCTGTGGCCCGATCGCGTGCGCGGCCTCGTGGCGAACCTGGCCCGTCGCGTGGATGACGCCAGCGTGCCGCGGCACTCGCCAGAAATCTGGCTCTACCGCGGCGCCTGGCAGGAGTGGCCCGTCACCGAGGCGACCTGGCTGGTGCCGCTCGCGCAGGAAGAGCTGCGCCTCAAGATCCAGGCGATCTTCAGGCACCAGAGCCAGAAGGACTCGGCCCCCTTCCCCGGGCAGGACGACCGCGAGTTCTGGCAGCGCGTCGAACAGCGCAACAAGGACACGGCGGGCATCCTCGACCAGCTGGGACTCGCCGAGTACTTCGCCATGGAAGCGTATGTCGTCGACTAACCGTCCGGCCCAGGGCATCCGGTGACCGTCAGCCGCTTCGGCGTCCTCGACCTCGTTGTCCTGATCGCGTACCTGGCCGGCACCACGGCGCTGGGGCTCTGGCTGGGACGGCATCAGAAGAATTCCACCGACTACTTCGTCGCCGACCGGAACATCCCGTGGTGGGCGGTGATGTTCTCGGTGGTCGCATCCGAGACGAGCGCCCTCACCTTCATCTCGATTCCCGGGCTCGCCTACCTGGGCGACTTCGGCTTCCTGCAGGTGGTGGCGGGGTATGTCATCGGCCGGTTCGTCGTGGCCTTCGTGCTGCTCCCGCGCTACTTCGAGGGGCAACTCGTGACGGCCTATGCGCTGCTCGAAACGCGGTTCGGGCTCACGACGCGGCGCTTCACCAGCATCGTCTTCATGGCGACACGCGCGCTGGCCGACGCGGTGCGCGTCTTCGCGACGGCCATCCCGATTGCCCTGATCATCGGGCCCGTGATGCCGCGCGAGTACCTGATGCCGACGGCCATCCTCGTGCTCGGCTTCCTCACGGTGCTGTACACGTACAAGGGGGGCATGCGCGCCGTCGTCTGGACGGAGCTGCTGCAGGCGTCCATCTACGTCGCCGGCGGCATCACCGCCGTGGTGCTGCTCGGCCACGCCACGCCCGACGGCTGGTCCGGCATCCTGCGCGAGGCCAGCGCCGCGGGCAAGCTCAAGCTGTTCGACTTCTCGCTGGCGGTGGACAAGCCGCACACGATCTTCGCCGGCCTCATCGGCGGCGCGTTCCTATCGATGGCCTCGCATGGCGCCGACCAGCTGATCGTGCAGCGGCTCCTGTCGTCGAAAACCCTCAGAGCCGGTCAAATGGCGATCATCGGCAGCGGCATCGTCATCATCGCCCAGTTCGCACTGTTCCTGATGATCGGCGTCGGCCTCTGGGTGCTGAACGGCGGAAGGACGTTCTCGAGCGCGGACGCAATCTTTCCAACGTTCATCATCGACCACATGCCCCACGGCCTGCTCGGCCTGCTGCTCGCGGCCATCGTGGCGGCGACCATGAGCACGCATTCGGGCGCGATCAACTCGCTGGCCGCGGCATCGGTCCA
>JBBQZD010000217.1:0-5047 GCA_038208045.1 Gemmatimonadales bacterium
GCCCGCACGGTGCTGCAGGGGGCGCTGCGCCACGCGGCGGCGCTGGTGGCCGCCGCGCGCTCGGCCGAGGCGGCCGAGGCCCGCACCGGCGAGGCGTCCGAGCTGGCGCGCATTGGCGTGGCACTGAGCACCGAGCGTGACCTGCCGACGCTGCTGGCCATGATCCTCGAGCAGGCGCGCCGCCTGTCCACCGCGGACGCCGGTTCGCTGTACCTGGTGGAAGGCCGCGAGACGGCCGCGCCGGTGCTCCGTTTCAAGCTGTCGCAGAACGAGACCATTCCCGACCTGCCGTTCAGCGAGTTCACGGTGCCGTTGAACGAGACGTCCATCGCGGGCGCCGCCGCGGTGCGCGGCACGCCGCTGACGTTTGACGACGTGTACGAGATCGGCCCCGGCGACGGCTTCACGTTCAACCGTTCGTTCGACGAGAAGTTCGGGTATCGCACGCAGTCCATGGTGACGATCCCGATGCGCACGCACCGCGACGAAATTGTCGGCGTGCTGCAGCTGATCAACCGCAAGCGGCACGCCGACGCGCGGCTGGCCACGCCGGCCGACGCGGCGCGCGAGGTGATGCCGTTCGACGCGCACGCCGTGGGGCTGGTGAGCGCGCTGGCGTCGCAAGCCGCGGTGGCCATCGAGAACGGCCGCCTGTACGAGGACATCGAGCGCCTGTTCGAGGGCTTCGTGATGGCGTCGGTGACGGCCATCGAGAGCCGCGACCCGACGACGTCGGGCCATTCGTCGCGCGTGGCGACGTTCACGACGGGGCTGGCGGCGGCGGTGGATCGCGGAGGCGACGGGCCGTATGCCGGCCTCCGGTTCTCGCGCCAGGAGCTGCGCGAGCTGCGCTACGCCTCGCTGCTGCACGACTTCGGCAAGGTGGGCGTGCGGGAGCAGGTGCTGGTAAAGCAGAAGAAGCTGTACCCGTCGGACCTGTCGATTGTGCGGCACCGGTTCCAGTTCCTGCTGCAGCGCGCTGACCTGCAGTACGAGCGCGAGCGCGCGCAGTACCTGTGGGAGCACGGGCGCACCAATTACGAGGAGGCGCTGCAGCGCCTGGATCGGTCGCGGGGCGAGTCGCGCGACGAGCTGACGCGCTTCCTCGACGCGATCGTGCGCGCCAACGAGCCGACGGTGCTGCCCGAAGGGACGTTCGAGGAACTCGCCGAGATCAACGCGCACCTGTT
Organism: Gemmatimonadales bacterium; assembly: GCA_038208045.1. GTDB lineage: Bacteria > Gemmatimonadota > Gemmatimonadetes > Gemmatimonadales > Gemmatimonadaceae > PNKL01. The sequence goes on from JBBQZD010000217.1 coordinate 1,191, forward strand.
CGTGGACTTCGACGGCACCGAGAAGCCGCTGCTCTCGGACGACGAACTGCGCTACCTGATGATCAACCGCGGCAACCTCGACGCGCGCGAGCGGCGCGAGATCGAGAGCCACGTGACGCACACCTACCGCTTTCTCGAGCAGATCCCGTGGACGCGCGAGCTCAAGGGTATTCCCGGCATCGCGTGGGGCCACCACGAAAAGCTCGACGGCAGCGGCTACCCGCGCGGCGTGCAGGCCGTGGAGATCCCGGTGCAGACGCGGATGATGACCATCAGCGACATCTACGACGCGCTGACCGCGACCGACCGGCCGTACAAGCGCGCGGTATCGGCCGAGCGCGCCCTCGACATCCTGAAGGACGAGTCGGCGCACGGGCACGTGGACTCGGCGCTGCTCAACACGTTCGTCGAGGCCAAGGTGTTCGAGGCGGTGACGCCGGGGGCGGAGCCGGGGAGCCGGGCGGGGCGGCGGCCGACGCCGCGCTGAGGAGTGGCGGGGAAAGGGCGCCGTACGCGCTACGCCGACGTTGTCCGCTCAATGAACAGCGACGGCTCGGGAGTGGAGCTCGCCGCGCCCCACGCCCCCCGCCCCTCGCGCGCCGCTCGTCCGGTACCAATTCCACCTCCCGTTCCGCCCTCCGGGTCGGCTTCCGCATTCGCATTCCAATTCCGGAATCCGAATTCCAATTCAAGCGTTTCCCCCCTCCCCCGCGTACACCGTCTGCACTCCCACCCTTCCCGACCCGAGGGCTCGCATGCCGCGTCTGTCCCGTCTGTTCCTCGCTCCGGCCGCCCTGATGCTCGCCGTGCGCCTCGCCGGCGCCCAGCAGGCCATCGACCAGGAGTACACGAAGAAGATCAAGGAGTACCTGCAGGACGCCCGCATCTCGACGGAGTTCGTGGACCACCTGCCGGCGTCGTCCAAGGTGCCCTCGCCGCTGAAGTTCCTCGGGCGAATCGTGGGCACGCCGGGCGAGCTGACCTACGCCAAGGACATCCACCGCTACCTCGAGGCCGTGGCCAAGGCGTCGGGCGGACGGGCGAAGTTCTGGACGATCGGCAAGTCCGAGGAAGGGCGCGACATGGTGATGCTGGCCGTGGGCGACCCGGCGACGATCGGCAACCTCGAGAAGTACAAGGGGATGCTGCACGACCTCACCGACCCGCGGAAGACGAGCGCGTCGCAGGCGCAGGCGCTGCTGAAGACCGCCAAGCCCATCTACTGGATCACCTCGGGCATGCACTCGCCCGAGAACGGCGGCCCGGAGATGCTGATGGAACTCGCGTACCGCCTGGTGGTGGACGAGTCGGAGTTCTACCAGAACATCCGCAAGAACGTCATCACCTTCATCACGCCGGTGATCGAGGTGGACGGGCGCGAGAAGCAGGTGGACACGTACTACTTCAACAAGAAGCGCGCCACGGGCGAGACGCGGCTGCCCCTGATGTACTGGGGCAAGTACGTGCAGCACGACAACAACCGCGACGGCATGGGGCAGTTCCTCGCCCTCACGAAGAACACGACCAAGACGTTCCTGGAGTGGACGCCGACGATCATGCACGACTTGCACGAGGCGCAGACGTACCTGTACGCGTCCACCGGGAGCGGGCCGTACAACGAACAGCTCGACGCGATCACGGTGAACGAATGGTGGATGCTCGCCGAGAACGAAGTGATGGAGATGACCAAGCGCGGCGTGCCGGGCGTCTGGACCTACGGGTTCTATGACGGGTGGGTGCCGAACTACATGTTCTTCATCGCGCACTCGCACAACGCGGTTGGCCGGTTCTACGAGGTGCAGAGCTACGGGCCCGACAACTACGTCGTCCGCCCGGGCGCGACGACGACGAGCCGCGAGTGGTTCCGCCCAAACCCACCGCTGGCCACCATCAACTGGGGTCCGCGCAACAACACCAACATCCAGGAATCGGCCATCCTGCTCTCGCTGAGCCACGTGGCGAAGAACCGGCAGATGTACCTGGAGAACTACTGGCTCAAGAACAAGCGGTCGGTGGACAAGGGCAAGAACGGCCCCACGTACGCGTGGGTGATGCCCGCCGGGCAGCACAAGAAGGCCGATGCCGCCGATGCCGCCAACGACCTGATGACGCAGGGGCTCGAGTTCCACCGCGCGACGACGGCCTTCAAGGCCGGGACTGTGGACGTGAAGCCTGGCGACTACATCATTCGCGCCGACCAGCCGTACCGCACGCTCGCCGACATGTACTTCGCGCTGCAGAACTACCCCGCCGGCAACCCGTCGCCGTACGATGACACGGGCTGGACGTTCCCGCTGATGCGCGATCTCGTCATCACGCCGGTCAGCGACAAGTCGGTGCTCGACCAGCCGATGACGCGCATCGCGGGCAAGGTGGTGGCCGCCGGCGGCGTGGACGGCGCGGGCGCCACGATCGTGGTGGACGCGACGAGCGACAACAACCTCGTGACCTTCCGCTTCAAGAACGCCGACGTGAAGATGCAGGCGGCCGAGGAGGATTTCGAGGCGGGCGGCCACAAGTTCACGGCCGGGTCGTTCATCATCGCCAACGCCGACCGGGCGAAGCTGGAGCCGCAGCTGAAGGCGCTGGGCCTCAGCGGCCACGCGCTGGCCGCCGCACCGACGGTGAAGGCCCACGACCTCGACGTGCCGCGCATCGGCTACGTGCACAGCTGGACGCGCACGCAGGACGAGGGCTGGGTGCGGGCCGCGCTCGACACGTACGGCGTGCCCTACACGTACTTCGCCGACCAGAAGCTCCGGACGGAAACGAACCTGCGCGGCAAGTACGACGTGATCATCTTTCCGCACGTCGGTGGCTCGGCGCAGTCGATGGTAGCGGGAATGCCGAGTGTCGGCAAAGAGGCGCTGCCCTACAAGAAGTCGGCGGCCACCCCGAACCTCGGCACGCCGGACGAGAGCGACGACATCCGGGGCGGCATGGGCTTCGACGGGCTGATGAACCTGTACAAGTTCGTGCAGGAGGGCGGCACGCTCATTACCGAGGGTGCGAGCTCGACCATCTTCCCGGAGTACAACCTGACGCCGGGCGTGACGGTCGAGACGCCGAGTGACCTGTTTGCGCGCGGCTCGATCCTGCGCGGCATCATTGCTGACAAGAAGAGCCCGATCGCGTACGGCTACGACGGCACCCAGGTGCCGGTCTACTTCAGCCAGGCGCCGGTGCTCAATGCCGGCGGCGCGTTTGCGGGCGGCGGCGGCTTCGGCCGCGGCTCGGTGCAGAGCCAGAACGTTACGCCGATGGCGTCGCCACTGAAGCTGTCGCCGTGGGATGCCAGCGGTGCCGCACCTGCGGCGGGCGCCGACGCGGCGGGCGGGCGCGGCGGCCGTGGTGCGGGTGGCGCCGGTGGCCCCGGTGGCGGCGGGTTTGGCGGACTTGGCGGTGGGGCGACAGCCGACGAACGGCCGCGCGTCGTGCTCGCGTTCCCGTCCAATCCCGACGACATGCTGCTGTCGGGCACGCTGCTCAACGGGCAGGCACTCAGCGGACGCGCACAGCTCGTGGACGCGCCGCTCGGCAAGGGACACGTGGTCATGTTTGCCATCCGGCCCTTCTGGCGGTGGCAGACGCAGGGAACCTACTCGTTCGGGTTCAATGCCATCATGAACTGGAACGACCTCGATGCGGGCAGGGCGCGGTAAGTCGGCTGCGTCTTCGTCGCCATGCTGCACCGCTTCCACACGGAGACAGGGAGCAACGGCTGAGGGCCACGAAGGCGGCAACTGCATCCGAATTTAAGATGGGCGCCGGCGGCCGCAAAGTGCGCACCGGCCCCGGGAAAAAATAAGCGGCCCCCCAGGCCCAACCCCCGTGGCACGGGCCAAACACGTATAAGA
>JBBQZD010000218.1:0-5035 GCA_038208045.1 Gemmatimonadales bacterium
AGCAGAAGACGCAGAAAGTCGATCGCTGGCGCACGAGTGACCAGAAGTTCCGCTGGTGCGCGGCGGCGCTGCTCGCGGTCGAGCCCCAGTTTCGGCGCGTGAAGGGCTACGCGCATCTGCCCTTGCTGGCACGCGCACTGAAAGCGAAGATTACGTTGTCGACGCGCGCAGCCGCGTGAGTCGATTCCCCGAGGTCATCACCTGAATGTCAACTGACTGCGGGACACACCCGGCGCAGCCGATTCCGCAGCGCGAGCGCAATGCCAGAGACGTGATGAATCAAGAAGTTGACGAAGCGCGGCGTCTGATGACGCCGCGCTTTCGTTTCTCCCGCGAGCAACATGACTTCGCAAATGCCACGAAATGAAACCGCGCGAACGCCGTTCAGCCGACGGCGCTGGGACTACGATCCCTCCGGGCTCATCAAATGCCGCCTTTCACATTGGCGCGTCGAGCTGCAGACTGTGACTCAGAAACGGCAGCGTCCGCAGGCGGCTATCCAGCGGGGATGCCGCCAGCCGGCCCGCGACGACGTGCCGTGCGAATGGATTGCGCACCCCCGCAGCGATTCCAACGTTCTCCTCGGCCCGACATGAAATCGCACAGGCAACTCCCCGCACCGCTCGTGGCCTTTGTGGTCGCAGTCGTCGTGGCCCTGGGCTTCGCGCTCTACACCCGGCATGCCTGGGAGGACTACTGGATCACCTTCCGGGTCAGCAGGAACCTGGCGACGGGGCACGGGCTCGTCTTCAACGTCGGTGACCGGCTGCACACGTTCACCTCGCCACTCGGGGTGCTCCTGCCCGCCGTGGCCAGCCTGCTCACGGCGAACTCGTCGGATATGGCGGCCCTCTGGGTCTTCCGTGTCATGAGCGCCACCGCACTCGGCGGCGCCGCGGCCCTGCTCGTGCGCACGGCGCGGCACGTGCACTTCGGCCGCGTGGCCACGTTCTTTCTCGTGGCATGGCTGGTGACGGACGCCAAGATTCTCGACTACACCATCAATGGCATGGAGACGGCGTTCATGATGCTGTTTCTTGCCTATGCCCTGTCGTCGCACACGCGCGCCGATCCACGAGGATGGCGACATCTCGGCGCGGCCTGGGCCGGCCTGATGTGGACGCGACCCGACAGCTTTGTGTACATCGGCCTCCTCGCCGCCGGCTTCTGGCTGTTCAACGACCCGCAGGCCACGCGCATGACGCGAACGCAGCTGCTCGCGTACTACATGCGGGCCGGACTGGTGACGACGGTCCTCTACCTGCCGTGGCTCGTGTTCGCGTACAGCTACTTCGGCAGCGTCGTGCCGCACACGGTGCTCGCCAAGAGCGGCCTTGGCAGCGCCCACACGCTGGTCGGGTTTCTCACGTCAACGGTGCAGCTGCCGTTCGAGCTGTTTCCGCAGGGCAGCACGCCGGCACGCGCATTCCTGCCGGCGTATTACATGATCGGCGGCTGGCCGCCCGTGCTCCTGCGGCTGGGCACGATGGCTGGTACGCTGTGCACCCTGCTGTGGCTCGTGCCGAGGCTGCGTGTCGAGGTGCGCGTTGCGTCATTCGCCTTCTTCGGCGCGCACGCGTACCTGAGCTACTTCCCCAACTACGCATACCCGTGGTACCTGCCCAGCACGACCCTTCTCGCGTTCGTGGCGCTGAGTGGTCTCGTCCAGCTCGCCTCCGGGCGAACGTGGACGCGGTGGATTGCCACGGGTGCGGCGGCCGGTGCCCTTGGCGTGGCGGGCTGGACGACGTGGCAGGTCGCGCGGGAAGTGGCGGCGCAACAGCGGCTCGTCGAGGACGGCAACCGACGCAGGATCGGAGAGTGGCTGCGCGCGAACGCCACGCCCGGACAAACCGTCTTCCTGGAACCACTCGGCTACATCGGTTTCTACTCCGGGTTGAAGACGTATGACTTCCCCGGCATGTCCTCGCGAGAGGTGGTCGACGCGCGGCGACGCGTGGGCAACGACTGGAACGTCCTCATTCGATACCTGCATCCCGACTGGCTGGTTCTGCGCCCTGCGGAGATCACGCGACTGAGCCAGCGAGACTCCCTCTTGCTGCGGACCGACTATGCGGTAATGCGGGAGTTCTCGGTGGCCGACGCGGTTGCCACGTCGGGCGTCCATGGCCGCCTTTCCCTCATGAGCGACGCCCGATTCACCGTGTTCAGAGCCACCCGCCCGTAGTGCCACCGGCACGGCCCGTGTGACTGGGGTGGCTTCGCCCGTGAATGACCGACGGGGCGGCGCCACTCGGCGCCGCCCCGCTGTCGTCCCGCGCTGCGCCCTGCGCCGCTACTTCAGCCGCGCCGTCTCCTTGAACCGCGCCCGCACCAGCAGCAGCGCCTCGCTGTGCGCGGCGTTCTTCTTGGTGATGTCCTCGAGCAGCTTCAGCATGGCGAGATCGTCCTCCACCGACGTCGGCTCGCCGCTCAGCTTCGTGCCGAAGCCGAAGTGGTCGCCCGGCACCAGCACCAGCTCGTTGGCGAGCACGACGTCGGCCGTCCCGTCCGCCACGCGCACGGCGACGAACTTCTTGCCGGCCTTCTCCATGTAGCTGATGCGCAGGCCGTCGGCGCTCGCGGGCCACTCGGGGTAGGGGTGCGACTTTCCGTCGGTCCCCTCGAACGTCGTGGAAGCAGTCGTCAGGGCGGGGAAGTTGCGCTCAAAGCCGCCGACGTACATGAGTGCGTGTCGCATGGGTACCTTGTGGGGGAACGCGACGCGCCATGCGGGATGGCGTGTCGCTGGGTGCAGAAGGGGTATGGCTAGAATAGCGCCGCGCCGCCGCTTCGGAAAGGAGACGCCCGCCCGCACCACGGCCGTCGGACTCCTGGCGGCCCGCGCGGCGAAGGCCCCCGCACCAACGGCGCCCCGTGTGCAAGCATCGCATTCGATGCCCCGCGTGCCAACAAGCTGCGCTCGGCGCTGACCATGCTCGGCATCGCGACGGGCATTGTCGCCTCGTCGCGGATGAGTGCGAGCATGGGCTGGCGCACCGCGCTCGACTCGGCGTCCATCCTCCTGGCCTTCGTCTGCTCGAGCGTCATCGGCATCGTGTTCGGCGTCTGGCCGGCACTAAGGGCGTCACGGCTCGATCCGGTCGAGGCGCTGCGGTTCGGGTAGCACGACAGCCCGCGCCGGTTGCGGTGGGCTCGTCCCGGCGCCGATACTTGAACGATGCACTCCGCCCTTCGGGTCGCCTTCCGGATCGCCCTTCGGATCACCCTCCGGGTCGTGGCGCTCGCGACGGTCGCCAGCCTTTCACTCAGCGCCCAGCGGGCGCCGCTCGACTCGACAGCCTTCGCACGCCTGCCCGACACCACCAAGGTGCGCGCGCTCAGCGACGCGGCGTGGGCGATCCGGCGTGACCGGCCGATCGAGGCCATCAGCATTGGCAAGCGGGCGCTCGCCCTCGCCGAGCAGGCTGGATTCCACGACGGCGAGGCGCAGGCGCTCAATCGGCTCGGCGTCTTTCACCAGTGGGTGAACGATGAGAAGGCGGCGTCGGCCTGGTTCTTCCGGGCGCTCGCGGTCGCGGACCGGTACCACCTCCAGCTCGAGCGGGGCTACGCGCTGAACAACGTCGCCTCGTCGCTGCTGCGGGAAGGCGACGCGGACGAGGCGCTGCGCTACGCACGGCTGGCCCTCGAGCAGCAGTCCGCGCTGCAGGACGCCGCCGGCATCGCCTACGCCTACATCCGGCTGGGTGAAGTGCACAACGCGCTCGGACAGCACGATTCGGCCCTGGTTAACGCCACGGCGGCCTACGACCGCTTCACCGCACTGCGCGTCACGTCCAACGCGCTCACGGCTCTCCGCACGATGGGCCGGGCCTACGAAGGGATGGGCCGGTACGACGAGGCACTGCGGCAGTACCGCGAGGTCAGTGAATCCGACTCCGTGCCGGCCGCCACCGAGCTGAACGTCTACAATGACATCGCACGCGTGCTGCTGCAGCTTGGCCGTCCGGCAGAGGCGCTCGACTACGGCCGGCGGCGGATGGCGCGCGACGGCGCCGACTTCGAGATGCTCGGGTTCGTGTCTCGCGCCTACGCGGCGCGCGGTGACTGGCGCAACGCGTATTGGTACCTGGAGCGCAGCGCGGCGATGCACGACAGTGTGGCAAAACAGGACCGCTTCCGCGATCTCAAGAACCTGCAAATCCTCTACGAGACCGGACAAAAGGAGCAGGAGAACGCGTCGCTGCGCAGCGAACTGCGCCTCAGCAGGTACCTGGTCGCCCTGGCCGTCGCGGTCTTCGTGCTCGTGACGGCGCTGGCCCTCGCGCGACGCGCCAGACGGCGCGAGCAGAAGCGAGCCTATCTGGCGCTGAAGGAGGCCAAGGCGACGGCCGAGGCCGCCACGAAGGCCAAGTCGGCCTTCCTCGCGGTGATGAGCCACGAGATCCGCACGCCCATGAACGGCGTCATCGGCATGGCCGACCTGATGAACACGACGCCGCTCAGCGAGGAGCAGGCGGGATTCGTGGAGGCCATCCGCACCAGCGGCGCGGCGCTCGTGACGATCATCAACGACATCCTCGATTTCTCGAAGATCGAGTCGGGTCGGATGGAGCTCGATCCGGTCTCCTGTCGGCCGCTGGCCATCATCGAAGGGGTGTTCGACCTGCTGGCGGCCAAGGCCGCGCAGAAGGGACTCGATCTCGTCTACTGGATCGAGCCCGGTGTGCCGGGCACGGTCATCGTGGACAGTCTGCGCCTGGGGCAGGTGCTGTTCAACCTCGTCGGCAACGCCATCAAGTTCACGGCGGCCGGCGACGTGTACGTCACCATCGAGGTCGTGGAGCGCGCCGGCGAGGCGCTCACGCTGCGCGTGCGCGTGCGCGACTCCGGCATCGGGATCCCGCCGGAAGGCATCGCCCGCCTGTTCAAGCCGTTCATGCAGGCCGACTCGTCGACGTCTCGGAAGTACGGAGGCACGGGGCTGGGGCTGGCGATCTCGACGCGGCTCGTGGAGCTCCTTGGCGGCACGCTCGGCGTCGAGAGCGTGGAGGGGCAGGGTGCCACCTTC
>JBBQZD010000219.1:0-4988 GCA_038208045.1 Gemmatimonadales bacterium
AGAGCGACTCGCCGCGCTTGCCCGCGTGGCCGACCTCCCGGTCTGGCGCTCGCGGCTGCGGTTCGTGGCGGCGGATGCGTCCACCGCCGCGTTCTGGGCGGTGGTGCCGCGCAACGGCACGCTCATCGGCGTGCTGCCCGATGGAAGCGGCGGCGGCGAAGTGGCGGAGATCAACGCCGTGTTCAATAAAGCCACCACCATACTGAACAACATTGGCGTGGCGGCGTCGGTCTTTGGCGCGGGCTTCGGTTTCGGCGCCTGGCTCTCGTTCGAGCAGACCAAGCTCACCAAACTGCACGCGGCGACGCTCACGCTCGCGACCATGGAGGTGCAGCCCGGCGACATCGCCAGCGCGGGCGAACTGCCCTGCTCGATTGCCACCGGCGCCGTCGGTCCGGTGTTGGGCGCCGCCGGCGCGGCCACCGCGGCAGAGGTCGCGGCTTGGCTCGGCCGGGCCGATGCCGCCATGGGGGCGTGGGGCGGCGGCGGCATCTGCTCGCGCCTGTAGGGTGCGTTCAATCCCGCGCGGCAGCCCGGCCGAGACCCGTCTGTACGACTGACGCGCTCGCCCGCGCTGCCCTGCCTTTTACCTGACCTTCGTCACGAGCGCCCGGGCGATCTTCGTCGCGAGGTCTTGGTTCCCTCTGGCGGTGACGATGATCCACGTCCGTCCCTGAAGCGCCGACACCTGCCCGAACGACGGCGACCAGAGCGCCTCCTCGCCAACACCGCTCAACGGCTGGCCATCGGCGTAGGGCGTCGTTCGGCTCGCCAGGAACACCTTCTTGGCTTCCGCAACGCTGGCGGCACGGCGCGTGAGGATGGAGAGCGGCTTGATTGCGGAGCGGGCGCTCGCGTCATCGAACGTGCAGGTGGTGACGACGACCGCTCGAATCATCTGCCCGCCGGCGTCACGCTTCGTGTACTCGAGGCCCGACACCGCCCGGGCCTCGGCCGTGGTCATCAACGCATCGCAGCGTGCCTCTGCGGCGGCGCGCCGTGCGGCTGGCGTCGTGGCTTGGGCCGCGCCGACCGTCGCGAGTACGGTGACGGCCAGGGCCAGGGTGAGGAGAGGTTTCATGGGATGGTCGGTTGTGATGGCTGCCTGAGTGCCCCCGGCAGTACCAGTCCGGTGAGACGGCCGATTTCGTCGATCAGGGGGAGGTCCCGTGTTGATCGCCGCACTTCAACCTCTGGCACGACCACGAGAAGGGCAAGGACAAACGGACGACGGAGCATGAACGCCCCGTCGTCCGTCGTCCCTGCCACCCCCGGCTAGTACCTACTTCCGTAAGTGCGAGTAACGTTTTTGTAGCGCGACAGCATGGACGACTTCTTTGCGCCACTCGAAGGGCGCGGCTTTCGGATTGTGCACCGTAATGAAGGCATCGATGGCGTCCCGGACGCCCCAGGGCGAGGTGAAGCTCGCATCGCGCAGGGCCGCGCGTTCGAGGAGGCTGAACCAGACTTCCACCTGGTTGAGCCAGCTCGCATGGGTCGGCGTGTAGTGCAGATGCACGTGCGGATGCTGGGCCAGCCAGCGGTCATGTTTCGGCTTGTGCGTATTCAGATTGTCGAGGATGATGTGAAGCTCTTGCTCGGCGGGGTAGTCGGCGACGACCTCGTTCATGAACTGGAGAAACTCGCGACGGCGGCGACGCCAGAAATGGCCCGCTTTCACTTGGCCGGTCGCGACCGTCAGGGCCGCGAACAGCGTGGTGGTCCCATGGCGCGTGTAATCGTGGCTGTAGCCCGACACGGCGCGGCCGTTCGGGAGCCGCAGATAGCCCTGCGCGCGTTCCAACGCTTGGATCTGTGGCTTCTCGTCTACCGAGAGCACGATGGCGTTCTCCGGGGGATGGAGATACAACCCGATGATATCCGCCGCCTTGGGGACGAACTCCGGATCCGTACTCACGCACCAACTGCGGCGCCGCTCCAACTGGATCTGATGCTGCCGCAGGACACGCCAGACCTGCGAGGGCGAGACGTCGCCCAGCCGCTCTGCGACCAAGCGACCGTTCCAGCGGGCATACCCTTTCGGGGGCGCCTTGTCGAGCAGCGCGAGAATCCGGTCCTCCGTGGCTGTGCCGTACTGGACCGGCGCCCCCGGCCGCGCGTCGTCCTGCAAGCCAGCGACCCGGTGCGCGGCAAAACGCGTCCGCCACTTGCTCACCGTGGCCGGGCGAACCCCGTAGGTGCGCGCGATGTGCGTGGTCCCGTCCCCCCGTGCCGCCGCCAAGACGAAGTGCGCGCGCTGCGCATAGCGTTGCTCGGTCGACCCGGCGCGCGTCCACGCGTCCAAGGTGCGTCGTTCCTCCGCAGTCAGTACAATCGCCGTCGCTCCCATGACGCGCCCTCCCGGTAGAGGAATCTTCCCAACGGGAGCAAGTATAGGCTATTTCGCGTATTTACGGAAGTAGGTACTAGTGCCGAATCTTCGTCAGGTCCCGCGTGAGCTCGGCCCGGTAATCGGGATGTGCAATCGAGATGAGCGCCGCGCCGCGTTCGCGCAGCGTCATGCCGTGCAGGTTCACCGCACCGTACTCGGTGACTACCCAGTGCACGTGCCCGCGCGTGGTCACGACGCCGCCGCCCGGAGCCAGTTCGGTGACGATGCGCGACGCTCGGCCCTTCGCCGCGGTGGAGGGCAGCGCGATGATCGGCTTGCCGCCGCGCGAGCGCGCCGCGCCGCGCATAAAGTCCATCTGCCCGCCGATGCCCGAGTAGATGCGATGCCCAATCGAGTCGGACACCACCTGGCCGGTCAGGTCCACCTCGATCGCCGAGTTGATGGCGACCACGCGCGGGTTGCGGCCAATGGTGGCCGTGTCGTTGGTGCGATCGCAGGCGTGGAACTCGACCAGCAGGTTGTCATCGACGAAGTCGAACAGCCGCTTGGAGCCGTTGATGAAGCTCGTGACCGTGCGGTCGGGATGCACCTGCTTGTATCGGTTGGTCACCACCCCCTGCTGCATGAGGTCAATCAGCCGGTCGGAGAACATTTCGGTGTGCACGCCGAGGTCGCGCTTGTCGAAGAGGCGCGACAGCACGGCGTCGGGAATGTTGCCGATGCCCATCTGCAGCGTGGAGCGGTCCTCGATGAGGTCGGCGACGATCTCGCCGATGCGCGCCTCGACCTCGTTCTCGGTGCCGCCGGGGTGCTGGTGCAGCGGCCGGTTGGTGTGGATGAAGGCGTCAATGCGGTCGAACGTCACGGCCGTGTTGCCGTGCGTGCGCGGCATCTGCTCGTTGATCTCGACGATGAGAAAGCGCGCGGTGTCGGCGGCGGCGCGCGCGGCGTCCACCGAGGTGCCGAGCGAGCACATGCCGTGTGCGTCCGGCGGCGACATCTGCAGGAACGCCACGTCAAGCGCCACGCGGCCCGACGAAAAGAGTCCGGGGACGTCGGAGAGAAAGATCGGCACGTAATCGGCCCGACCCGCCTCGACCGGCTCGCGCATGCTCGGGCCGGTGAAGAGCGAGACGGAATGAAAACGTTCGGCTTTGTCCGGCGCCGTCCAGGGCGCGCTGCCGGCCAGGTGCAGGTGGTAAAGGCGCACATTCTCGAGGTCATCGCGCGCCGTCAGCGCCTCGAGCAGCGGAGTCGGGGTAGCGCAGGCACCCTGGACGAAAATGCGCATGCCGCTGTGCACGAGGGCCAGGGCATCCTGGGGCGAGAGGGCGCGCTGGCGCCAGTCGTGTGGGGACTGAATTGGCATGACCAAATCTAGCAACTCACGGGCAGAGGAAGGGACAGGGCTTGGGATGAGGATGCGTCAGGGTTTTCTGCAGGATGCGGCGGGGAAGTGCCTCGTCGGGCGGACCCTTCCCGTTCCCCTTCCCAAGCCCTGCCCCTTCCCCTTCCTTTACTGCGCATGGAAGATTGCTTAACTTGCAAACAACGCGGGCGTAATTCAGTTGGTAGAATGCCAGCTTCCCAAGCTGGACGTCGCCGGTTCGAGTCCGGTCGCCCGCTCTTCGCATATCACAGGCCACACGAGACCGCCGGGGCGCAGCAGCGCTCCGGCGGTTCCTCTTGCCCAGACCATCGACCGCCCCGCCCGGGGCGTTTGCCCCTCCCCGGCTCGCGGCGCAAACAGCGTACCCCCGGGAGTAGTTCCTTCGAGCGATACCCGCCGCCCGGCAGTTCCCGTAGGCTAGGAGCATGACAAAACAAACTGTAGTGATTGGGCTGCTCGCACTCGGCCTCGCCGCCTGCGGCACCGGAATGGCCAACGACGGGACGCCGGCCGAGGGCAAGACTGCCGGAACGAGCTTCTTCTCGTCGAAGCGCACGGTGGCCAGCGGCACCACCGTCGGCGTGACGCTGCACGACGAGTTGTCGTCGCGTGTCAACGGCGTCGGCAACGCGGTCAGCGCCACGGTGAGTAGCGACGTGCTCGATGCCAAGGGCAAGGTGGTGATTCCCGCCGGCTCGCCCGTCGCGGTGCACATCTCCGCGCTTGCGTCCTCGGACGCGGGCGACCACAACGGCGACGGCGTCATTGAGGTGACGGTCACGAGCGTGACGGTGAACGGCGTTGCGCACAACCTGAACGCCGTGGTGACGAACGTGCCCCACACGATGAAGGGCCGTGGCGTCACGACCAAGGTGCAGGAGAACCTCGCCGTGGGCACGGCAGTCGGCGCGATCGCCGGCAAGCTGATCGGCAAGTCGACGCGATCCACCGTCATCGGCGGTGCGGCGGGCGCGGTGGCTGGTGGCGCGGTGTCGGTGAGCCAGGCGCGGCGCGACATCATCGTCGCTCCGGGCACGCACATCTCCTTCTCGATGCCGCAGGCGATGACCATCGCCACGAAGTAGCGGCGTTCGGGGCGGCGCTGCCGCCCCGGCCCAGGCAGGACACGCCGGCCCGCCCGGGGCAATTGTCCCCGCGGGCCCGCGCCGGCCGCAATACGGACCCGCGCGTGACGTCGACCCGGGGGCCCACCCCAAAAATGCGGGCGGAGCCGCGTCGCAGAAC
>JBBQZD010000220.1:0-4972 GCA_038208045.1 Gemmatimonadales bacterium
GTGCGTGATGGACGCGGCGCCTGGCCTGATCAGCGTGGCCAGCGGTCTCGCGGTAATTGACTACTCCTTGATGGCCCAGGCGGAGGCGCGTGCAACCGAACGCTGCCCCACCGGCGCCATCGTCTGGTTGTCCGGCGCGCAGTTCGCGCGCGTGCCGGTAATGAGCACGTCGGAGGCAGCATGATGTTCTGGAACAAGTCCAAGGGCGAAGCGGCGGCGCCGCAGGCCCCCCGATTCCCCGGTGAGCTGCAGGCGCTCGATGGTTCGGCCGCCGTGGTCGCCATGGAAACCGCCGCGAGCGAAGCCGCGGGCGCGTATCCAATCACGCCGTCCACGCAGATGGGCGAGGGCTGGGCCCAGGCGGTGGCCGAGGGCAAGCTGAACGTGAACGGGCGCAAGCTGATCTTCTTCGAGCCCGAGGGCGAGCATGCCGCGGCCGCGGTGACGGCCGGCATGAGCATGGCCGGCCTGCGCGCGACGAACTTCTCGAGCGGGCAGGGCATCGCGTACATGCACGAGTCGCTGTACGCCGCCGTCGGCAAGCGCCTCACCTACGTGCTGAACGTCGCCGCGCGCGCCATGACCAAGCAGGGGCTGAACGTCCACGCGGGTCACGACGACTATCACGCGGTGGACGACACCGGGTTCTTCCAGCTCTTCGCCAAGGACGTGCAGGAGTCGGCCGACCTGAACCTCGTCTGCCACCGGGTCGCCGAGCTCTCGCTCAACCCCGGCATCATCGCGCAGGACGGCTTCCTCACGAGCCATGTCATCGAGACCGCGCGGATTCCGGAGCGCGAGATGATCAAGGAGTATCTGGGCGACCCGTCCGATATCATCGACAGCCCGACGCCCGCGCAGAAGATGGTCTTCGGCGACCGCCGCCGTCGCATTCCCGAGATGTTCGACCTCGACTACCCGGCCATGCTGGGTGTCGTGCAGAACCAGGACAGCTACGCGCAGGGCGTGGCGGCACAGCGGCCGTTTTACTTCGACCATATCGCCGACCTCACGGACCAGGCGTTCAAGGAGTTCGCGGCGCTCACGGGGCGCGAATACGCGCGCGCCACGGGCTACCGCCTCGACGACGCCGAGTGGGTGATCATCGGCCAGGGGTCGGTGGTGAGCAACGCCGAGGCCGTGGTCGATCACCTGCGCGAGACGCGCGGGCTCAAGATCGGCGTGCTCAACGTGACGATGTTCCGCCCGTTCCCCGCCGACCTGATCACGAAGCTGCTGGCGGGCAAGAAGGGGGCGGTGGTCATGGAGCGCCTCGACCAGCCGCTGGCCGTCGACCCGCCGGTGCTGCGCGAGATCCGCGCGGCGATGGGCAAGGGCGTCGAGAACGGCCGCACGCCGGGGGCGCACCTGGGCGTCATGGCCCTGCGCCCGGAGCAGGTGCCCGATTTCTACACGGCCTGCTTCGGCATGGGCAGCCGCGACCTGCAGCCCGGCGACATCATCGCCGCGGTCGAGAACATGTTGCCTGGCGGCGGGCAGCGCCGGCAGTTCTACCTCGGCATCGACTTCGTGCGGCAGGGCACGCGCATGCCCAAGCTCCAGATCTGGCAGGACCAGGTCGCCGACCGCTACCCGGACATCGTGAGCCTCGCGATTCCGTCGGCCACGCCGGTCAACCTCCTGCCGAAGGGCGCGACGGCCATGCGCATCCACTCGGTGGGTGGCTGGGGCGCCATCACGATGGGCAAGAACGTCTCGATGACGGCCTTCGAGCTGTTCGGCATGCACATCAAGGCGAATCCCAAGTACGGCTCGGAAAAGAAGGGCCAGCCGACGACGTTCTACGCCGTCTTCGCGCACGAGCCCATTCGGCTCAACTGCGAGCTGAAGTACGTGGATGTGGTTCTCTCGCCCGATCCCAACGTCTTCCGCCACAGCGACCCGCTCGCCGGACTGGCCGAGGGGGGCGTGTTCGTGATCCAGACCGACCTGGCCCCCGAGGCCTTCTGGCAGACGCTGCCGGCCAAGGCGCGCCGCACGATCATCGACCGCAAGATCAAGATCTTCTGCCTCGACGCCTTCGCCATCGCCAAGGACGAGGCGTCCGACGTCGAGCTGCGCTACCGCATGCAGGGCGCGGCCTTCATGGGCGCCTTCTTCCGCGCGTCGCCGCTGCTGAAGGCCGAGGGGCAGACCGAGGAGACGCTCTTCAAGGGCATCGAGAAGCAGTTGCAGTACAAGTTCGGCGGCAAGGGCGCGAGCGTGGTCGCGGACAACGTGCGCGTCATTCGCCGCGGGTTCGACGAACTGAAGGCCGTGGAGCCCGCGGCCGGTGATTTCGGCGCGGACGTGGGCACGGTGCCGCACATGCCCGTGCTGATGGAAGCGCCCAACGCCCAGCCGGGCCTCGGGCACGAGGGGCGTTTCTGGGAGCAGGTCTGCTCGGTCTGTGCGCTGGGCGATGACGGCATCGCCGATCCCTTCGCGGCCATCAGCGCCGTGCCGGCCGCCACGGGCGTCGTGCGCGACATGAGTGGCGTGCGCATGGAAGTGCCGGAGTTCATCGGCGAGAAGTGCACGGGCTGCGCCGCCTGCTGGACGCAGTGCCCCGACGCCGCCATTCCGGGCCTCGTCAACAGCATCGAAGATGTCATCGGCGCGGCCATCGACGCCGCGACCAACGGCGTCCGCCTGGAGCGCCTGCGCCCCATCGCGCGGCACTGGGGCAAGGAAACGCAGAAGCTGCTCGACAAGGAGCCAGCGCTCAGCGTGGCGCAGGCCTTTGCCAAGGGCTACGAGAACGTCGCGGCCAAGATGGGCTGGGACGACGAGCGTCGCGCCGCGACGGACGTCGAGTTCACGGCCGTGCAGTCGCGGCTCGCCGAGTTTCCGCTGGCGCGCACCAAGCCCTTCTACGACGCCATCGAACTGAAGGCCAAGGGCACCGGCGGCCTGCTGTCGGTGACGGTGAACCCCGAGGCATGCAAGGGCTGCAACCTGTGCGTCGAGGTCTGCCCCGACGGTGCGCTCGTGACCATCAAGCAGGACGACGAGGGCCTGCACAAGCTGCGGCGCAACTGGGAGCTGTGGAACAAGCTGCCCGACACCGACGAGCGCTTCATCAACGTCTCCGACGTTGACGAGGGCATCGGCGTGCTGTCGTCGCTGCTGCTCAAGAAGACGACGTACCGCTCCATGGTGGGCGGCGACGGCGCCTGCATGGGCTGCGGCGAGAAGACCGCCGTGCACCTGATCGTCTCGGCCATCCACGCGCAGATGGGACCGCGCGTGGTGCGGCAGGTGGCGCATCTCGAAGAGCTCATCACGCAGCTCGACGAGCGGGCGCGCGGCATCATCGCGGCCGGCGCCGACATCAAGACGGCGGCGTCGGTGAAGGGCGGCGTGGCCGTGCCGATTGACGACGCGCGGCGCGCGGAAATTGCCGTCATCAACAAGGCCATCGAGGAGCTCAAGGACCTGCGCTGGCGCTACGTCGAGGGACCGAGCGGCAAGGGGCGCGCGATGCTGGGCATGTCCAACTCCACCGGCTGCTCGTCGGTCTGGGCCAGCACCTATCCGTACAACCCGTACCCGTTCCCGTGGGTGAACCACCTGTTCCAGGACTCGCCGTCCATCGCCATCGGCCTGTTCGAGGCGCACATGCGCAAGATGACCGACAGCTTCGTCGCGGTGCGCCGCGCCGAGCTGCTGGCCGGCGGCGGCTATGACGCCACGGTGCATGAGGCGGAACTGCACGCGTTCGGCTGGGAGCAGTTCACCGACGACGAGTTCTTCCTCTGCCCGCCGATCATCGCCATGGGCGGCGACGGCGCCATGCTCGACATCGGCTTCCAGAACCTCTCGCGGCTGCTCGCGAGCGGCAAGCCGATCCGCGTGATCGTGCTCGACACGCAGGTCTACTCCAACACGGGTGGCCAGTCCTGCACCAGCGGCTTCACCGGCCAGGTGGCCGACATGGCCGGCTTCGGCAAGGCGCAGCACGGCAAGACCGAGGTGCGCAAGGAGCTCGGCCTGCTCGCTATCGCGCATCGCGGCGTCTTCGTGCATCAGACCTCGCAGGCCTCGCCGGCGCACCTCATTGCCGGCGTGCTCAAGGGCCTGCACAAGCGGCGCCCCGCGCTGTTCAACATCTACACGCCGTGCCCCGTGGAGCACGGGTTGGCCGACGACTGGTCGCGCGAGGCCGCACGCTTCGCGCTCGAGAGCCGCGCCTTCCCGTTCCTCACGTACGATCCGGACGGCGGCAACGCCTTCTCCGACTGCCTGTCGCTCGAGGGCAATCCGTCGGTGGACACCGACTGGCCAACGTACGACCTGCGCTACGTCGACGACGCGGGTGCCGAGCAGACGATGGAAGTGCCATTGACCATCGCCGACTGGGCGGCCACGGAGACCCGCTTCAAGCAGCACTTCAAGACGCTGCCCGCCGAGGAGTGGGACGACGCCGTGCCGTTTGCCGAGTACGTGCGCCTGCCGCGCGATGAGCGCAATGGCAAGACGGCGTACATCAACACCGTCGGCAAGGGGCGCAAGCTCCGCCGCATGCGCGTGGCGCCCGAGATGGCCACGCTGGCCGAAGAACGCCTGCACTACTGGTCGCAGCTGCGCCAGCTGGCGGGCCTCGAGGTTACCGAGACACAGCGCAACGTGGTCGAAGGCGAGTTCGAGGCGGCCTTCGAGGCCAAGGTGGCCTCGCTGAAGGCCGAGTACGACGCCAAAATCGCCGAGCTCAAGCGGGAGTTCCCGCAGCAGATCGCGCGCCGTTTGGCCGAGGGACTCATGCGGACCGGCGGCAGCAGTGCGCTCAACGAGCTGCTCGCCACGCTCCCGGCGGTGCCGGGGTCGGGCAACGGCGACAAGCCCGCGCCGGTCGCGGCGAGCGCCGCCCCCGCCGCGACGGTTGCCGCTCCGGCTGCATCCGCGGCGCCCGTCGCGGCCGCGCCGGCGGCCGCGACCGCGACCGCGACCGCGACCGCCACCGCGGTGGCGG
>JBBQZD010000221.1:0-4959 GCA_038208045.1 Gemmatimonadales bacterium
GGGCCGGCCGTCCCGGGGCCCTTCAGCTCGCAGTAGAGCGTGAGGTGGCCACGCACGAGCGCCGCCACCTCGGCGAGCGTCGGCGCCATGCTGCCGTCGGCCAGCGGAAACGTGGCCACCTCCGCGGTCGTCATTGACGCAATCGGCCGCCCGGCGCCCGTTGCAGGGTGGCCGGGGCCACGGAGGACGGCGTCGTGGTGTACAATCACGGTGCCATCGCGGGCCAAGTGCACGTCGAGCTCGACCCCGTCCGCCCCCAGGTCGATGGCGCGCTGGAAGGCGGGGAGCGTGTTTTCGAGGCGGTCGCGCGAGGCGCCGCGGTGCGCGATGATTTCCGGGGTCGGCATGGCGAATGGTGGGGACCGGGGGGATGCTGGCCCCCGGCCCGCCGCCCGTCAAGCCAGACGCCTTAACACACGGCTGCGGCCGGCGTCCAAGATGGTGAGCGCATGGGAGCAACGACAGGACACGACGACGCGACCATGGACTTGGCGCTGATTGCCCGCTGGAAGGGGGGCGACCAGCGGGCGGCGACCGAGCTCGTGCAGCGGCACGCCCAGTCGCTGGCCCGCTTTGCCGCCAGTCACGGCGGCAGCGACGGCGTCGACGAGCTGGTGCAGGACACGTTCGTGCGGGCCTTCAACTCGCTCGAGAGCTTTCGGGCCGATTCCTCGCTGCGCACGTGGCTGTTCACCATCCTGAAGCGGCTGATGCTCGACCGGCAACGCGCCGAGCGACGCCAGCGCAACCAGGTGGAGCTGGACGAAGGGCACGCGGTGCAGGAGTTCGACGCCCTCGATGGCATGGTGGCGGACGAGACGATGGGCCGCGTGCACCGGGCGATGGAGCGGCTCTCGCCGCTGCAGAAAAGCGTGTTCACGCTGCGAGTGACCGAAGGCATGGCCTACGCCGACATCGCACGGGTGGTCGAGAGTACCGAAGGGGCGTGCCGAGTGCACTACCACAACGCGATGCGAGCAATCAAGGAGTACCTGCGCGATGACTGACTGTCCCGATGGCCTGATGCGCGACCAGTTGCCCGAGTACGTGCATGGCACGCTCGCGGCGGCCGAGGCGGCGCGCGTGGACGGGCATCTCGAGGTCTGCGCCGCGTGTCGCGAGGAAGTCGCGCTGCTCCAGACCGTGCGCGCCGTCGCGGCGCATCGCACGCCAGCCATGGACGTGGCGGCCATCGTCGCGGCCTTGCCGGCGGCGCCGGTGGCGATTCGCGTGATGACGTCGCGTCCGCGCTGGACGGCGGTGCGCTCGTGGCAGTATGCGGCGGCGGCGGTGCTGCTGCTGGCCGTGAGCAGCACGACGCTCTGGCGTGCGCCGCGTGCCGACGGGCCGGCGCGTCTGGCCGACAGCACGCAGGCCCCGGCGCGCGTCGGCGCCTCGAGCGACACACCGGCGGTCGTCGCCGTGCCGGCGCGTGCGACGTCCGGCATGTCGTTCGGCGGCGGCTTGTCAGACCTCTCGTTGGATGATTTGCAGGCGCTCCTGATCCAGATGGATTCCGTGAAAGCCGTACCCAGCAGTGATCCCGCACCGATGACCCCAGTGATTGCCACGACGGAAGGAGAGAAGTCCCTATGAAGATCCACATGCGTGCAGCGGCCTTGCTTGGCCTCGTGGCTGGAGTCGCGGCCGCCCAGAACCCGCCAGTCACCAAGCAGCCGGCGATGCAGCGCCCTGCCCGCCAAGCGGGCCAGGCAGGTCAGGCCAACAATCAGGCCCGCCGGGCCGAGTTGGAGCAGCAGATCCGCGACCGCATTGGCACGGCGCTCAAGACCAACCTTGGCCTGAGCGACGACCAGTACGGCAAGCTGCAGGCGACGAACAAGCGCTTCGAGGAGAAGCGGCACCTGCTGGTGGAGCAGGAACGCGATGCGCGCATGGGCCTGCGCGAAATCGTGATCAGCGGTGACACGACCAATCAGGGCAAGGTGGGGCAGGGGCTCGATCGTCTGCTGGCGGTGCAGCGGCAGCGCATGGAGCTCGTGGACCAGGAGCAGAAGGAACTGGCCGGCTACCTGACGCCGCTGCAGCGTGCCAAGTACCTCGGCGTGCAGGAGCAGATGTTCCGCCGTATGGAACAGATGCGGGCACAGCGGGGCGGCGCCATGGGCCCAGGCGGCCCGCCGAATGGCCAGCCGGGGCAGGGCATGGGCCCGGGGATGGGGCAGGGCATGGGCGCCGGAGGGCGCAATCCGCAGGCGCGTCCCGGGCTGGGCGTGCGCCGTCCGCCGCAGGGCCCGCCCGGCGAACTGCCGCCGATGGGTGAGATTCCGCCGGTCTGAGTTCGGCGACTGGAATCGATACTGCGCCGCCGCTAGCTTCCCGCTGGCGGCGGCGTTGGTGTTTTAGGTGTGACGCGCGCTTGCGCCCGGATGGCGGAACTGGCAGACGCACGGGACTCAAAATCCCGCGAGGGCAACCTCATGTGGGTTCGATCCCCACTCTGGGCACTGACGACGAAGTGGAATTCGGATTCCGGAATGGGAATCCGAATTCGGAAGGCGAAACGGATGACGGAACTGGAACGCGAAGGCCGCCTGCTCGGGCGGCCTTCGTGCGTCCTGCGTTCCGCGACACGGCCGAGCAATCTGATTGCCACGCCGGACTCCGACGCGTCACGCGAGGCTATTCCGCACGCCTTGTGCACCTTGCGAGTCGCGGTGGTATGATTTAATATCATACTCAGAGGTGTGCAATGGCCAAGACCAAGGTTGCCGTCACGCTTGAGAGCCAGACCCTGCAGCGCGTCGATCGGCTCGTGCGCGATGCGCGCTATCCGAATCGCAGCCAGGCGATCGAGGCGGCGGTGGCAGCACAGCTCGGACGGCTCGAAGGACGTCGGCTCGCCGACGAGTGTGCCAAGCTTGATCCGACGGCCGAGCGTGCCATGGCGGAGGAAGGACTCGGGGAGGATGCGTCGGCATGGCCGGCATACTGAGGGGCGAGATCCGCTGGGCGGATCTCAACCCCACGCGCGGGAGCGAGCAGGCCGGCTTGCGCCCAGTGCTCGTGCTGAGCCACGACATTTTCAACGCACGCTCGGGAACGGTTATCGCCGTCGCCCTCACGAGCCAGAAGCAGCGCGCAGGCTTTCCGTTGACGCTCGAGCTGACGGCACCGAAGCTGCCGAAGCGCTCGTGGGTGAAGATCAGCCAGATCCGCACCCTCGCGACGGATCGGATCGGGAAGCGCCTCGGCCGAGCTTCGCCGGAAGAACTGACCCAGGTGCTTGAGGGGCTGAACGAGATTCTCGGCGCGTGACGCTACGCGGTGCCTAGAGTGGCAGCGCCGTTTGTCAGACACACGGGACCACCGCCCACAATTTGTGATACCGCAACTCTGCCGCGCGCGTAGAATGGTCTGCCATGCGCGGGACTCAAAATCCCGCGAGGGCAACCTCATGTGGGTTCGATCCCCACTCTGGGCATGGCAGGCGAATCGGAATGCGGATTCCGGAATCGGAAGTCGAATTCGGAATTCGAGACGGATGACGGAACGGGACAGCGAAGGCCGCCTCGGAAGGCGGCCTTCGTGTTGGCGAGCGGCGAGTCGACACGGCTGGGTTCGGAGCGGTTGCCTCTTCAGCGCTGCGGTGCCTGGCAACTGACACCGCGGTCTCCGCACGGGCGGCCTGCGGAAACTACGGAATCCGAAAACCGACTTGACTTGTCGCAATTCACGGGGTCACCCTTCCTGTCACTCGAGAATGGCGCTGAGGCCTGAGGTTGGCGGCCCGGATGACCCTCCCATTGCCCTCGACCACAACGTGTGGGAATCACATGTCACTCTCACGAAACTGCACCCTTCTCGGCGCCGCCCTGGCGTTGATGACGGCGCCGGCGCGCGCGCAGGAGCGCGCGTACTTTGTAACTTACGACCACTATCTCGAAGAGCCGAGAAATCTTGAAATCGCGGTCGCTGGTTCGGCGGGCTTTCCGAGGCGCGGCCGCGGCTACGCGGCGCCGTGGTTGGAACTCGAGTACGGCGTCACCGGCCGGTGGACGACCGAACTCTATGTCGAGGGCGTGACGACACGGCGCGAGGGGTCGGCCTTCACCGGCTGGCGCTGGGAGAATCGTTTCCGGCTGATGCAGGGCGAGCATCGGGTCAATCCGGTACTCTACGTTGAATATGAGAGCATCAACGAGGCCTCGCGCATCCAGAAGGCAGTCGTCGGCGGCGGTGCGCTTTCACTGGATCCCATCGGCGCGCTGCGGCGCGAGCACGCGCGTGAAATCGAGGCGAAGCTGATCCTGTCGAGCTCCGTCGGGGATTGGAACGTGTCGGAGAACTTCGTCTGCGAGAAGAACCTGTCGGAGGCCGAAGGCATCGAATTCGGGTACAGCGTTGGCGTGTCCCGGGGGCTGGGCGGCTTGGCGAGCGGAACCGCCTGTCGGTTCTGTCGAGAAAACTTCGTCGTGGGCGCCGAGGCGTACGGCGGCCTCGGCAGCACCAAGGAGGCCACGCTCGCGGAGACGCGCCATTTCATCGCTCCCGTCATCAGCTGGCGCGTGAGCCCTGGTATGACGATCAAGGCATCCGTCGGATTCGGAATGACTGGCGCGAGCGACCGGTACCTGGTTCGCATGGGCTCGGCGTACGAGTTTCCGTTGACAGGAGCAGGTCGATGACGCGGCATGAACGCCGTGGCGCGATGCGGTGGCTCGCCGTGGCTGCCGCCGTCTCTTCTCTCGGATGTGCCCAGGCGACTGGCGGGCGCGTTCGTCTGCGCGACTCGGCTTGGACGGCGCCGCTCGATGCCTCACGCCGCGCCAACCCGCTGGCGAACCAGACCGCCGCGGTGGCGGGCGGTCGCAAGCGTTTCCTGGAGCGGTGCGCGAGCTGCCACGGCGCTGAAGGTCGCGGCACACGGAACGCACCGGACTTGACGGAGGACGGTGTGCAGTCGCAGAGCGACGGCGCTCTCTTCTGGAAGATCTC
>JBBQZD010000222.1:0-4951 GCA_038208045.1 Gemmatimonadales bacterium
CGGGCTGCGTGACGAAGAGTACCTCCACCTGAAGATCCTCACCTGCACGCTACCACCACTACCGCGCACCTGAAAAACCTTCGAAATTCACCCACTCAAATCCCCGAAGAGCCTTAATAGTAATGAAATCGCGGCATGCCCACCGCCTGGACGGTGCTCTTGCATTTTGCGGCAGAAACACCAATCCTGTTCCTCTTGCATCCTGCAATGGTCCCGCCCGGGGAGGTCATGCGTTCGAATTTCTTTGAAGTCGCTGACGAACGATTTCTCGCCGTCCTCGATCCGCGCCGGGTCGTGCGGTGGCTCTACCTCTCCCGGTTGTCGGTGGCGACCGCCATTTATGTCGCCGCCGTCTACGTCTGGCAGATCGCCGATCCGGACAAGACGCTCGTCGCGTCCCTGAGCTTTGCACTCACGCTGATCGTCGTCGTGGCGTCGTCGGTCTGGACGGAACTGCAGCGCCGCCCCGTCACGTTGGGCTTCCTGTACGGCCAGTTCGTCTTCGACCTGCTTGTCGTGACCGCGGTGGTGCACGTCACCGAGGGGGCGGCGTCGGGATTTGCCGCCTTGTACATCCTGGTCAACGCCGCCGCGGCCATTCTCCTGCCCACTCGGGGCGCGCTGCTCATCGCCGGACTCGGCAGCATGTTGTACGTGGCCGACGTCATTGTCGTCAGTGCGGGACCGCTCGACCTGCCGCTCTCCCTGCAGCTGCTGGTCTTCGTCGGCGTCGCGTTCGGCACCAGCTCCATCGCGTCACGCCTGCGCGAGAGCGGGCAGGGCACGGAACGCCTCCAGGCCGAGCTCGCGAGCGTCCGGCTTCGTGCGGCTGACATCCTGGCCAACATCCGGAGTGCCATCATCACTGTGGACGAGTACGGCGCGCTGCACTACGCCAACCCAATGGCCAGCGAGCTGCTCGGCCTGCCGCTCGACACCGCGCTTGGCCGGGTGGTGCTCGGCGACCTGCGGCGCGTGGCCCCGGTGGTCGGCGACGCGCTCGACCGTGCGCTGCGCGACCACGTGCACCAGAGCCGCGCCGAGGGGTTGCTCTCGCGCGACGGGCACGTCTTTCCCGTCGGCGTGACCACCACCGCCGACGGTGGCGACGGACGCCACGTCCCGCGCACCGCCACGGCCATTTTCCAGGACATCAGCGACCACAAGCGACTGGAGCAGCTCAACCTGCGCGCGCAGCGCCTGGAGGCCGTCGCCGAGCTGTCCGCGTCGCTGGCGCACGAGATCAAGAACCCGCTCGCGTCCATCCGCAGCGCCATCGAACAGCTGACGCGCCGTCCCGCCACCTCGGACGACGAGCGCACGCTGGGCACGTTGGTGCTGCGCGAATCCGACCGTCTCTCGCGGCTGCTCACCGAGTTCCTCGACTTTGCCCGCGTGCGTGTGACGAAAGTCGAGTCCGTGGACCTCGGGCAGATCGCCAGAGGCGCGGCGACGCTGGCCATGGCGCATCCCGGTCGCACGGCGGACACGCGCGTGGACGTGCAGGCGCTGGCGGCGCCCTATCCGTTTGACGGCGACGAGGACCTGCTGCATCGCGCGCTCTTCAATCTGGTGCTCAACGCCCTGCAGGCGGCACCCCAAAGGTCGGTGGTGCGCGTCACGGTGCGTCCGGTCGAACGGGCGCAGTTGCCGACGGGCGTTCCCTTCGACGATGGCGGATACGAGATCGTCGTGTCCGACGAGGGTCCGGGTATCGCGGCGCAGGTGCGCGACCGGCTCTTCGAGCCCTTCACCACCACCAAGCCGGGCGGCACGGGCCTCGGCCTGGCCGTCACCCACCGCGCCGTCGAGGCGCATCGCGGGTACGTCCTCGTCGACACCGACGAGGAGGGAACCCGCTTCACCGTGCTGCTCCCGCGTACGCACCGCCCCTCCGGAGGCACTGCCTGATGGATCCTGCCAAGCCCTCGGTCCTCGTCATCGACGATGAGACCGGTATCCTCGAGACGCTCGAGATCCTGCTGCGGACGGAGGGGTTTGCCCCGCGCGTCGCGCAGGGCGGCAAGGCCGGCCTCGAGGCCATCGCGCAGGGAGACTTCGACATCGTGCTCTCCGACGTGCGCATGCCGATGGTCGGTGGCGTCGAGATCCTGTCCGCGGCGCGCAAGCGCGATCCCGAGGTGCCGGTCATCCTCATGACGGCGCAGGCCACGCTGCAGTCTGCCGTGCAGGCCGTGAACGAGGGGGCCTTCTATTACATCCAGAAGCCGTTTCGCAACGATGAACTCATCGCCATCCTGCGCCGGGCCGCCGAGCACCGCAACCTCCGAATGGAGAACACGTCGCTCAAGCGCGAGATCCGCCGGCGCGACCGCGCCACCGAGGGAGCGCCGATCGGCATCAACAAGAAGTGGCTCGAGTCGCTGCGCGTCGCCGAGGCCGTCGCCGCCACGGATTCCACGGTGCTCATCACCGGCGAGTCGGGAACGGGCAAGGAAGTCGTGGCGCGCTACATCCACGAACTGTCGCTGCGCACCGACGGGCCGTTCCTCAGCATCAACTGCGGCGCCCTGCCCGAAGGGCTGCTGGAGAGCGAGCTGTTCGGGCACGTGAAGGGCTCGTTCACCGGCGCGGTAAAGGACAAGTCGGGGCTCTTCACGGCGGCGGCGGGCGGCACGTTCTTTCTCGACGAGATCGGCGAGACTACCGCGGCCACGCAGGTGAAGCTGCTGCGCGTGCTGCAGCAGCGCGAAGTGATTCCCGTGGGCGCCACCGAGGCCGAGCCGATCGACACGCGCATCCTCGCGGCCACCAACCGCGACCTCGAGGAGGAAATCAAGCGGGGCAACTTCCGGCGCGACCTGTTCTACCGGCTGAATGTCATCGCCATCCACCTGCCGCCGCTGCGGCAACGGCGCGACGACATATCGCTGCTCGCCGAGAGCTTCCTCGCGCAGGCGTCGGTGCAGCGCAACGAGCCGCTCAAGCGGCTGAGCGACGAGGCGCTCGAACTGCTCGCGGACTACGCGTGGCCGGGCAACGTGCGGGAGCTGGAGAACGCGCTCGAACGTGCGGTGATCCTCTGCCCGGGCCAGGTCATCGGCATCACCTCGCTGCCCGACCGGCTGTCCGAGCGTCGGGCCGAGCCCCTGGTGTCGGAGCGCCCGGCGCAGAACCCGACGCTCGAGGCCATCGAACGGGCCTACATCCTGTGGGTCCTGCAGAGCGAGCAGGGCAACAAGACGCGCGCCGCCGAGACGCTGGGAATCGACCCCTCGACGCTGCACCGCAAGCTCGCACGGTACGGAGTCGACGCGTGACCGACGCCGCGGCGCGCCCCCGCACGCCGCTCGCTCCCCGCACGATCGCCCTCATCGCGGCGCTCGTGGTGCTCATCGGCGCCATCGCGTCCATGACCCCCGATCCTATCGGCGTCTTCTGGGACGACGGCGTCTACCTGCTCACCGCCAAGGCGCTCGTTGCGGGCGAGGGCTATCGCTACACCTACCTGCCCGGCGCGCCGCCCGCCATCCACTACCCGCCCGGCTTCCCGCTGCTGCTCGCTGCGGTGCTTCGGTTCACGCCCGACTTTCCGGCGAACGTGGCGGTGCTCAAGCTGCTCAATCCGGTCTTCCTCGCGCTCGGCGCCTACGGTGCGGCGCGGCTCGGCGTGCGTGCGCTCTCGCTGCAGCCGCTACCCGCGGCGCTGGCCGTCGCGATCTGTGCGCTCATCGCCCCAGTGCTCGTGCTCACCAACGTGCTGCTGTCGGAGTCGCTCTTCTTCGCGCTGCTCACGGGCGCGCTCATCGCCGCCGAACGCGCGGTTGCGGAGGGCGGGGCCCGGCGCGCGTTCGCCGCGGGTGCGCTGAGTGCGGCGCTGGCGCTGGTGCGCACGGTCGGCGGCGTGCTGGTGCCGGCCGCCGTGATCGCCATCCTGTGGAGCGGTCGTGGGACGCGCCGCGAGCGCGGGCGCGACGCGGCCGTGCTGCTGGCCGTCGCCCTCGTGCTGCTCGCGCCGTGGCAAGCGTGGGTCTGGATGGCGGCGCGGGGCTTCCCGGACGTGCTGCGCGGCAGCTACGGGCCGTACCTCGAGTGGGTCGTCAACGGATTCCGGAGCGAACCGACGCTGGCGCCACGGGTCGTGGTGAAGAACGCCGCCGACCTGTGGCGCGCCTTCGGCATCGTCTTCGCGCCGCGGCTGCCGCACCTGGTGCAGGCCGGGGCGGCGCTTGCGGTGCTCGTCGCCTTGGGCGCCGGCCTCGCGGCGCTCGCGCGCCGGGCGCCGGTGCTGATGCTCTTCCTGCTCGCCTACGGCGCCATCGTCCTGCTCTGGCCGTACAATCCGGAACGGTTCGTCTGGGCGGTGTGGCCGCTTGCCGGACTCGTGCTCGCGGTGGGGGCCCGCGACGCCGGCGGCTGGCTGGCGCCACGATGGCCCGCGGCCCCTCGCGCCGTGACACTCGCGGTGGTGCTGCTCTTCGCGGGCCACGCCGCGTACGCCGTGCGAGGACTCGCCGCCGGCTGGGCCGGAGCGCCGCAGCGCGCCATGACCGCACGGCTCTGGCCCATGGTGCAGTGGACCGTCACGCACGCCGGTCCGGGCGACATCGTGGCCAGCGACGGCCACGTCATCATCGCGCTGTACACGGGCCGCACCACCATTCCGGTGTCGGCGCTCACCCCCGCCGAGCACGTGCGCGAAAAACCCATCGCGCAATTCGCCGATGAGATGTGGGCGCTCGACCGGCAGTATCACCCCACGCTGCTCGTGCTCTCGCCTGGCACCGCGGAAACCGAGGCCGTCCCGCTCTTCGCGCGCCGTGCCGGCGCGCCGCAGCTGTTGGCGATGCCGCGCCTCATGGGCGGCGGCTCGGCTTTTGCACTGAGTCGCGGTCGTGAATGACGCCGACGCCGCGCTCGACCGGCGCACCCTGATGGCCACCGTCGCGATCGCCCTCCTGCTGGGGCTGTTCGCGATGACGCCCATTGC
>JBBQZD010000223.1:0-4927 GCA_038208045.1 Gemmatimonadales bacterium
TCGCTGTCGAGGTTGACCACGCGGTACGTCACGTCGGCCGCACGGCCGGCGCCCGCCGTGACGCTGCGCGGCGCGGCGACACCGGCCGGATCCACTTCCCAGACATCGTACCGGTCGTAGACGAGCACGCGCGCATCGTCAATGGTCCATCCGCCAAGTCCGTAGGGCGGACGCGTGTCGGGCGTGTCGTTTTCCTCGTTGTCGAACTTCACGTCCTTGATGCCGGCCGTGATCTCGACCCTCTTGTTGCCGACGGTGGCGTGCGAGAACCACTTGCCATCGGCGAAGTACGTCACGTACTTGCCGCCCGGTGAGAGCTGCGCACCGGCTTCGAGATGCTTGGCGACGAGCGTGCGGGCGCCCGTGGTGGCGTCGAGCAGGAAGGCATCGCTGCCGCCGTCGCCCCACGTCTGCTCGATGGCGTACTCCACGGGGTTCAGGGCCAGCGCCACGCGCCCATTGTCCGCCAGCGTCACCTGCGCCAGCGAGTCGTTGGCCAGCTTGGCCCACTTCTTCGACGCCGGTTGGTAGACCGCCGCCCACGTGCGGTTGCGCTGCCGCGCGGCGTTCACTTTCTGCGACGGCATGACCTGCGTGTCCTTGTAGTGCCACAGGTCATAGATGGCCTTGTCGGCCAGCGAGTCCGCCGGGATGGAATCAATGGGCAGCGGGGCCAGCGCGAACTGCAGCGCGCTGCCGTCGCGCACGAAGTCCACGCGGCCGCGGTCGGCGATGAGCTGGTCGGCGCCCACCATCGCGGCGTCCACGATCCTGGTGGCCGCCACCGGCCCCTTCTG
Organism: Gemmatimonadales bacterium; assembly: GCA_038208045.1. Lineage (GTDB taxonomy): Bacteria > Gemmatimonadota > Gemmatimonadetes > Gemmatimonadales > Gemmatimonadaceae > PNKL01. The sequence continues at coordinate 798 of JBBQZD010000223.1, forward strand.
CCCCTTCACCGGCACCAGCGAGGCGTAGTAGAGCGCGTACTTCGGCTTGGCCGAGGCCGCGTCGTCGCGATCGGTGACGAACGCCACCTGCGTGCCCTTGCGGTCCACGGCGACCGACTTGTAGTTGCCCTTGCCGGCGGCGAGCGTGGTGACGGCGCCCGACGCGAGGTCGCGCACGTGCACGCCGGACTTGGCCGTGTCGGCGGAGGCCGTCGAGTAGACCAGCACCTTTTCGCCTTCGTCGAACAGGTACGAGGTGACGTCGTCAATCTTCACCTCCTGCCCGGTGGTGACGTCGCGCAGCATCAGCGGCGCACCGGGTTCCGTGCGCGCGCCGCCCGCGCCGCCCGCGCCCGCTCGTGCTCCGCCGCGCGCACCACCGGCCGCCGCTGCGCCGGCTCCGCCACTCGACGGCGCCGCGCTGTCGGCCTCCATCAGGTAGGCGAGGTACTTGCCGCCCTCGCGCGCAAACCGGAACGAGCGCACACGCGGAATCACCTGGGCCTTGCCGTCGGCGAGGTTCACCACGGTGAGCGATGTGCGCGGCGCGGGCAGGGGCCGCGGCTTGGCCTTGCGAGCCGCCTCGAAGTCCGCGCCGGGCGCGTACGTAATGAATGCGGCCACGCGCGAACCGGCGGAGAACTGGGCCGGCGGGGCGCTGAACAGCGCCGCCGAGTCGGCCGCCGGCTGCAACTGCGGCCGCCCCGTGTAGCCGCGCGGGAAGCGCCACTCGGCGTCACCCGCCGTCGCACGGATCACCACCTCGCCGTCGCCCACCACGGGGCTCTGCGTGTAGATGGCGAACGTGCCGTCCGGCGAGAGCGACGCGCCTGAAATGGTGCGCCAAAGGTCGTAGGTGTCCTGCGTGATCGGCTTCCGGGCTTGCGCCGCCACGGGCGCGGCCAGCGGGGCCGCCAGCACGAGAGCGAGCGCCAGGCGGCGCAGAGCGGAGAGCGCGAGACGAGTGGGCTTCATCGCGGAGTCGGGTTGAGGAGTTATCTTCTCCAGGCCGGGGCGGACTGTGCCCCGTCGAGAAGCTACGCGCACCCTGCCCTTCCCGCTGTCCCCGATCTCATGAAACGCTTCCTCGGCTACTTCCTGCGCGGCCTCGTGCTGACCGTCCCCCTCGTGGTGACGGTCTGGGTCTGCTACTCCGTCTTCGTGCAGGTCGACGGCTGGCTGGGCATCAGCACGCCCGGCATCGGGTTCGTGACGACGATTGCGCTGATCACGCTTGTCGGCGCGCTGGGCTCGAGCATCCTCACGGCCTCCGCCGTCCGCGTGCTCGAGAACCTGCTGAACCGCTTGCCGTTCGTGCGGCTGCTCTACACGTCCACCAAGGACCTGCTGAGTGCCTTCGTCGGCGAGAAGAAGCGCTTTGGCCAGCCCGTGCTGCTGTCGCTGGGCACCGACCTCAACATCAAGGTGCTCGGCTTCCTGACGCAGGCATCGGCCGACCGGCTCGGCGTGGACGCGGCGGTGCTGGTGTACGTGCCGCACTCGTACGCCTGGTCCGGCCAGCTCGTCGTGGTGCCGTCGGCCCAGGTGACCCTGCTCGACACCGACAGCGCCGAGTTCATGGCGTTCGCGGTGTCGGGCGGCGTCACCGACTTTCCCGTGCTGCGGCCCTAAAGATCCTGCGCTTGGTCCGACCCGCCGGAACCGTCGGGCCGGCCGGCCGGCCCCGTACCGTCGGATCCGGGACCACCGAGGCGCGCAATCTCCTCGCCTAGCCGATCGGCGATGCGCTCTGCCCTGGCCGCGAGGTCGTCGTCACGCGTTGCTCCACGCATGGCCGACCCGATGGCCGTGATCTCCCGCGAAAAGCGGCGGCAGTGCTCGCACATGAACAGGTGGAGGCGCACCCCGAGGCGCCGGCGCAGCGGCGCCGCGCTGAGCTCGTCGCGCGCCAGCAGGGTGGTCACGTCCCTACAGGACAGCATCGGCACTCCCTGACACTCCCGTGGATTCGAGGCACTCGCGCAGGCGGTGGCGCGCACGATACAGCAGCACACCAAGGTTATTGGGCGAGACCGCGAGAATCTTACAGAGTTCGGCGGTGTCGAACCCCTCGACCTCGCGCAGCGTGAAGGCCAGCCGCTGGCGGTCCGGCACCCCCTCGAGACAGTCGGCGATCCGGCGCCGCAACTCGTCACGCACGACGTCGAGCACGGGGGCGCACGGTGGGCGGGTCCACGCACCGGCCGCGTCGAAGCGCGCATCGATGACGTCCTCGATGTCGTCGCGCCCGTCCTCGCGGCGGAGCGCCCGCCGTTCCGCGGCGATCTTGTGCACGAGAATTCCGTGCAGCCATGTGCTCGCGCGGGCCCGGCCGTCGAATTCATGGGCGCGCCGCAGGAAGACCAGCAGGGTGGCCTGCGCCACGTCGTCCGCCCGGTCCGCGTCGAGTCCCGCCGTCCGCGCCGCGCGCAGCAGCGAGGGCAGCACGTCCCGCACCACCCGGTCGAGGGCCGCCGGCTGGCGCTGCTGGATTTGCCTGGTGAGAGCGGCGTCTTCGCCCATGCGACCGACTGGCTCCGGGGTCCGTGTAATGAAACCGACCGCCAAGACAATAACTCGCAGACGCACCGTAGGCGACGGCAGGGCGCCGGCGCGCCACGAAGACCCTCAATTCACAAGGAGTCCAGCATGAAAATGAACGTGACGCGCATCGTGACGGCCGGCTTGGTCGGCACGCTGGCCATGACGGCCGTTAGACTGTATGGCGCACCCATGATGGGCATGCCGCCAATGAACCCGGCGACGATGCTCGCTGCCCAGATGGGCGGCATGGTGGCCGCCGGATGGATGGCGCACCTGATGATCGGCGTCGTGCTCGCCGTCGGCTACGGCCTGTCGGCCCGTTTTCTGCCCGGGCCGGCCGTCGTGCGCGGCGCCACGTACGCGATCGCGCCCTGGTTGATGGCGCAGCTGATCGTCATGCCCATGATGGGCATGGGGCTCTTCTCCGGTTCGATGCAGCTCGCCGGGGGAAGCCTGCTCGGCCACCTGGTGTACGGCGCCGTCGTGGGCGGCATCGTTGGAGATGCGGCGGCGTGAGCCGGGCGGCGGCACGGTACGGTTCGCGGTAGTTTTCCCGGGTACGGGACGCTCGCGCCTCGCGAGCTCCCCGCGCCCGGGCAGTTGCCACGTGCCACCATTCGCCGGTGCCGTCCTCATGAAGTTCGCCGCACCACTCTCGCTCGCCATTGCGCTGTCGTGTCCTGCGGCGCTGTCTGCCCAGTCGCGCGACACCCTCGTGCTCCTCAGGCCGGCGGCGGTGTGGGACGGCACCAGCGACGCGCCGCGGAGCGGCTGGACGGTGCTCGTGCGCGGCGATCGCATTGCCGCCGCGGGTCCGGCCGCCGAGGTGGGATCACCGAAGGGCGCCACGGTCATCGACCTGCCGGGCCAGACGCTCATCCCGGGCATGATCGAAGGCCACTCGCACCTGTTCCTGCATCCGTACAACGAGACGGCGTGGAACGACCAGGTGCTGCGTGAGCCGCTGGCGCTCCGGACCGCGCGCGCCGTGAACCACGCACGCAGCACCCTCCTGGCCGGCTTCACGACGGTGCGCGACCTCGGCACCGAAGGGGCCGGCTACGCCGACGTCGGATTGAAGCAGGCAATTGACCAGGGCATCGTGCCCGGCCCGCGGATGGTCGTGACGACGCGCGCCATGCTCGTGACCGGCAGCTACGCGCCGCGCCGCACCGATTTCGCGTTCGACCCGCCGCAGGGCGCCGAGGAAGCGGACGGCATTGATGGCGTGATGCGCGTGGCACGCGACCAGATTGCGCACGGCGCCGACTGGATCAAGGTGTATGCCGACTACCGGTGGGGGCCGCGCGGCGAGGCGATGCCGACCTTCACGGAGGCCGAGTTGCGGGCCATCGTGGAGGTGGCGCGGTCGAGCGGCCGGGCCGTCGTGGCACACGCCAGCACGCCCGAAGGCATGCGCCGGGCGATCATGGCCGGCGTCGAGACCATCGAGCATGGGGACAATGCCACCGACGAGACGTGGCGGCTCATGCAGGAGCACCGCGTCACCTTCTGCCCGACGCTCGCCGCCGGCGATGCCACGCGACAGTACGCGGGATGGAAGAAGGGCGTGGACCCCGAGCCCG
>JBBQZD010000224.1:0-4894 GCA_038208045.1 Gemmatimonadales bacterium
TGTTGTTCGGCGTCGCCGGATCATTGCATGCGCAGTCGCCGACCACCATGAAGGGCAAGGTCGTCAACGAGGCCGGCGCGCCGCTGCCCGGCGTGACCGTGGTGTTCGATGCCTTCAAGGCGGGCGGCGTCACGGGTGATGACGGCGCCTACACCTTCACCGTGCCGGGCGCGCGCCGCGGCAACGCGGTCCTGAGCGTGCGGCGCATCGGCTACAAGCTGATGACGACGACCGTCGACCTGAACGGCACGTCGCTCACGCAGAACTTCACGATGGTGCCCCACGCGCTGCAGCTGACCGGCGTGATCGTTTCCGCCCTCAGCATCCAGCGCGAGAAGTCCACCGTCGGCACGTCGCAGCAGCAGATCTCCAACGAGGAGCTGACGCGCACGCAGACGCCGAGCGTCATCAACGCCATGTCGGGCAAGCTGTCCGGCGTGACGATCACGGGCAACGGCAACGTCGGCGGCTCGGCACGCATCGTCATTCGCGGCCAGAGCTCGCTGCTCGGCAACAACCAGCCGCTGTTCATCGTGGACGGCGTGCCGGTGCAGAACGACGGCTTCTCGACGGCCTCGGCCAGCGGTGGCCGCGACTACGGCACCGCCATTGCCGACATCAACGCCGATGACATCGCGAGCATGACGGTCCTCAAGGGCCCGAACGCCGCGGCCCTGTACGGCTCGCGCGCCGCCAACGGCGCGGTGGTCATCTCCACCAAGTCGGGTCGCACGGTCGTCGAGGGGACGAAGATCACGCTGACCACGCGCATGACCGCGGACGGCATGTCGATCTTCCCGAAGTACCAGAACAGCTACGGCCAGGGTTTCGGCGGCGAGTTCAACTACGTGGACGGCGCCGGCAGCGGCCTCAACGACGGCGCCGACGAATCGTGGGGCCCCAAGCTCGACGGACGGCTCCTCGACCAGTTCAGCGGCAAGGCGCAGCCGTGGGTGGCCCACCCGAACAACGTGCGTGACTACTTCCGCCAGGGCACGACGGCCTCCAACACCATCAGCATGGTCACGGCGACCCGCGCCACCAACCTGCGCGTCTCGCTCACCAAGGAGAACACGGCGGGCATCGTGCCGAACTCCGGCCTGTCCAAGCTGGTCGGCAGCATCTCGGGCGGCGTGGACGTCACCGACAAGCTGACCGTCGGCGCCACGGTGCAGTGGGCGCAGAACCAGGGCCTCAACCGGCCCGAGAACGGCTACACCGAAGGCAACCCGTTCATGACCTTCACGTGGTTCGGTCGCCAGGTGGATGTGCAGGCGCTGAAGAACAAGTTCTACAACACCGCCGGCAACCCGTACGGCTTCGCCGTCGGTGACCTGTACAACTGGAACGACAACTACCACCGCAATCCGTACTGGCAGCAGGCCATGAACCCGGCGTTCGACAACCGTGACCACTTCGTGGGCCAGATCAACGCCAACTACAAGATCAACGATTTCCTCTCGGGCCTCGTGCGCGCCGGCAACGACAACTACCGCATGCGGACTGAAGAGGACTTCGCCCGGGGCAACATTGACCGCGCGAGCCCGTCGTTCAACGGCGGCTTCAACGTCGGCGACCGCCGGGCCAACGAGTCGAACCTCGAGGGCATCCTGACGGGCCGGTACAGCTTCAACAAGCTGGCGCTCACCGGCAACCTCGGCGGCAACATCCGCCGCAACGACTCGTACAACAACGCGTACAGCACCGCCGGCATCCTCGTCGAAGGGCTGTACAACCTGTCGAACGCCGGCATCACGCCGACCGTCACCAACAGCGAGTTCCACTCGGGCGTGAACTCGGCGTACGGTTCCGTCGTCGCGACGTGGAACCAGTGGTGGACCGTGGAAGTCACGGGCCGCAACGACTGGTCGTCGACGCTGCCGAAGTCGAACGCGTCGTTCTTCTATCCGTCCGTCAGCTCGTCCATCGTGCTGACCGACCTGTTCCCGTCGCTGACCAACGGCGGCATCGTGTCGTACGCCAAGATCCGCGGCGGCCACGCGCAGGTCGGCTCGGACGCCCAGCCGTACCAGCTGCAGACGCTGTACACGGGCAGCTCCAACAAGTTCGCCGGCTCGGCGCTCTACTCGTACAACAACGGCCGCGCCAACCCCGACCTCAAGCCGGAGCGCGTGACCGGCACCGAGGGCGGCATCGAACTGTCGCTGTGGGATGACCTCATCACCCTCGACGCCAGCTACTACAGCAAGATCTCGAAGGACCAGATCATCAACCTGACCGTCGCGCCCGCCTCGGGCTTCACCACGGCGGCGATCAACGCGGGCCAGATGAGCAACAAGGGCGTGGAAGCCCTGGTCACGGCGAAGCTGCTGGACATGAAGAACGGCTTCCAGTGGAAGTCCTCGTTCAACTACACGCGCAACCGCAACCACGTGGACGCGCTGGCCCCGGGCCTGACGACGCTGATCATCGCCAGCCAGTGGGGCGCGAACATCGAGGCACGCGTCGGCCAGCCCTACGGCATCATTTACGGCTACGGCTGGCAGCGCGACTCCGTCACCGGCCAGCGCCTGCTGTCGGACGGCTTCCCGATGCGCAACACCACCAAGAAGATCCTCGGCAACGTCAACCCGGATTGGGTCGGCGGCTGGTCGAACGAGTTCAAGTACAAGAACTACTCGCTCAGCGCGCTGGTGGACATCCGCAGTGGCGGCCAGAACTTCTCGGTCGGCAACTGGTGGGGCATGTATGGCGGCATCCTCGAGTCGACGCTGAAGGGGCGCGAACTCGACTGGAACAAGCCAGGCCTGGTCGTGAAGGGCATTGACGTCGCCACGGGCAAGGCGAACACCATCTCCGTGACGGCCGAAGACTACGGCCACAACATCTATCCCGTGCACGAGGAAGCCGTGCTCCCGACGGGCTTCGTGAAGCTGCGCGAAGTGCGCTTCGGCTGGGAGGCCCCGGGTGACATCGCCAAGCGTCTGCACCTGACGCGCATGAATGTCGCGCTCGTCGGCCGCAACCTGTGGACGAAGACCGACTTCCCGAACTACGATCCAGAAAATTCGACGAATGCCGGCAACGGTGGTCAGGGCTTCGACATGGGCGCCATGCCGACCACGCGCAACTTCGGCTTCAACCTTTCGATCACTCCGTGACCGCCAACCGGGAGAAGTCACTCATGAGATTCACTCGATTCCCGGTCGCGCTCCTCGCCGTTGCTGCTGTCGCGGGGGCCTGCTCGACCGACCTCACCGGGTTGAACAAGAACCCGAACAGTCCCACCACGGCGCCGGCCACCGCGTTGTTCACCAACGCGACGGCGACGACCGTCGGCCGCTTCTGGGGCAGTTTCCAGACGCTGTCGATGACCGAACTCTTCGTGAACCACATCGCGCAGGTGCAGTACGTCGACGAGGACCGTGGCCGCGTCCGGCCAAACGTCATCGACGGGCTGTTCACGGCGATCTATTCCGCCGAGCTCGAAGATTACCAGAAGGTGATCGACCAGGGTGTGGCGGCGAAGGCGCCGAACATCTCGGGGCCGGCGCAGGTCATGCAGTCCTGGGTCTATCTGCAGGCGACCGACTGGTGGGGAGACATTCCCTACAGCGAAGCGCTCAAGGGCGACGCCGGTGGTTCGCTGACGCCAAAGTACGACGCGCAGAAGGACATCTACTATGGCATCCTGAAGACGCTCACCGACGCCTCGGCGGCGATGGGCGGCTCGGGCTCCGGACTCGCCGGCGCCGACCCGATCTACAAGGGCGATGTGGCGAAGTGGAAGAAGTTCTCGAACTCGCTGCGTGCACGCATGGCGCTGCGCATGCTGAAGGCCGATCCGGCCAAGGCCGGCACGGAGCTGTCGGCGGCATTCTCGGCGGGCGTGTTCACGTCCAACGCCGACAACGCCTCGATGGCGTGGCCGGGCGACGGCGTGTTCGACGCCCCGTGGGCGTCGAACTTTGCCACGCGCGACGATCATCGCGTCGGCAAGTTGCTGGTCGACACCCTGCTCGCGCTGAACGATCCGCGCCTGAAGATCTACGCGCAGCCCACCAAGGCCGACCCGACGAAGTACACGGGCCTGCAGAATGGGCTCGACAACATCCTCGTCGCGCCGTTCTTCAACACGACCTCGCGTCCGGGCGCCATCTACTATCCGGGCGCCACGTCCTACGGCACGTACGGCACGGCGGCGGGCAAGCGGACGCCGTCGAACCTGATGACCTACTCGGAAGTCGAGTTCCTCGCGGCCGAAGCGGCCGAGCGCGGACTGGGCGGTCAGTCGGGCGCGGCGGCGCACTACAACAACGCCGTGCGCGCATCCATCACGCAGTGGGGCGGCACGGACGCTGAAGCGACGGCCTACCTGGCGCAGCCCAGCGTCGCCTATGTGTCGGGGGCCGAAGGCCTCAAGCGCATTGGCGTGCAGAAGTGGATTTCGCTGTTCACGCAGGGCAACGAGGCGTGGGCCGAGTGGCGCCGCACGGGCAACCCGTCCACGATCGTCCCGGGACCGAAGCAGTACTGGAACTACGTCAACCGCCGGTTGCCGTATTCCAGCAACGAGGCGTCGGTCAACAAGGTCAACCTGACGGCCGCCATCGCGCGCCAGGGGCCGGACGACTACTCCACGCGCATGTGGTGGGACAAGTAGGCGCTCGGTTGTAGCGCAGGATTGCAGGACGGCGGGGCATCCGATGAGGGTGCCCCGCTGGTTATGTGCGCCATTCGGGGCGTTTTCAACCAGCGCGGGAACGAGAAAATTCCACCGCGCCCGGCTTGAAGTTCAGCCCCACTTGTGACAATTTTCACAAGCTGTACCCGATTCGCGTGGGCCCCCCGACCGAGGGGCCTGTCGCGCCGACGATCCGACCCTCCGCACCACGCGCCCAACATGTCTGCCACGTCGCTCCGCCCCGGTGAG
>JBBQZD010000225.1:0-4882 GCA_038208045.1 Gemmatimonadales bacterium
CGGGGTGCCAGCGCCTCCAGCGCGATGTCGAGCTCCGCGGTCGTGTTGTAGAGGTGCGGCGACAGGCGCACGCCGCCCTCGCGCACGGTATGCGACACGCCGGCGGCGTTGAGGCGCTCGCTGGCCGCCGCCAGGTCGTCGACGGCGATCGAGACGAGGCCGGCGCGGCGGGCGCGGGCGCGCGGCGTCACCAGCCGCGCGTCGGTGCGCCCGTCGCACCAGGCGACGATGTGGTCGGCCAACGACGCCACGTGGGCCTCGACGGCCGCCGGACCGAGCTCGAGGAAGAGCCCCAGCGAGGCAACCATCGCCTTGAGGTCGTGCATGGGTGCAGTGAACACCTCGAACTTGCGCGCATCGGGATAGTAGGTGAGGTCGTAGTCGAGGAACCTGGTGAAGTCGGCCGACGCCGGCAGGGCGAGCCATCCCACCGAGGGCGGATCGAGCTGCTCGATCAGTTCGCGGCGCACATACGCGAAGCCGGTGCCCCACGGCGACAGCAGCCACTTCTGCGTGCCGCTCGACAAAATGTCGATCTGGCACGCCTGCACGTCCAGCACCGCCGGGCCGATGCCCTGGATGGCGTCCACCACGAACCAGATGCCGCGCTCCCGGCACGCCCGTCCCAGGCGCGCCAGGTCGAGCCGGGCCCCTGTCGCGAACGAGACCCAGCTCACGGTGAGCGCCCGCACGCGCGGCCCGTCGAGCGCGGCGATGATCGCGTCCTCGTCCGGCAGGCGGTCGCGCATCGGCACCATCTGCAGCATCACGCCCTTCGCCTTCTCCAGCGCCATCCACGGATACACGTTGGCCGGGAATTCGCCGCCGCTCGTCACCACGACGTCGCCCGGCACGAACGGCAGCGCGCGCGCCGCGAGGTTGATCCCCTGCGACGTGTTGGTCGTGATGGCGATCTCCTCGGGCGCCGCGTTGATGAGCCGCGCGGGCAGTGCGCGGCCCTGCACGATGGCCTCCCAGAAGTAGCCGAAGCCGATGCGCCACGGCTCGGCGCGATAGTCGTTGGCCTCGCGCTGCGCATCGCGGGCGCGCTGCGGCAGCGGCCCCGTGGCGGCGTGGTCGAGATAGATGCGGTCTCCGCGCGCGGCCCACGGAAACTCCCGCGCGCGCAGCGCCTCAACGTCGTAGGTCATGGCGTCCGGTGATGTGCGCTCACGGCTCGCGCAGTTCGGGTGGCGTGTCGGGCGGCTGGCGTTTCCAGCGACGGTGCGCCCAAAGATATTGGCCCGGATACCGGCGCACCCACCCCTCGAGCACGGCGGTGAATCGTGCCACCGTGGCCTCGACGTCGGCATCGAGCTCGCCGCTGCGCCGCACCTCCACTTCCTCGAGCACCAGGCGAAATTTGCCGCTGGGCTGCCGCACGGCACAGACAAAGATGAGCGGGGCGCCGAATCGCAGGGCGAAGACCGCCGGGCCCCGCGGTGTGCGCGCCGGCCGCCCGAAAAAGGGCACGTGCGTGGCCGCGCCGAGCCCCGCCTGGTCGGCCAGCAGGCCGATGGCGTAGCCGTCCTTCAACATGCGCGGCAACTTGCGCACGGCCTCGTCATCGAAGACGACCGTCATGCCGAGGCGCCGTCGCGTCCGGTTCACGAAACCGTCCGCCAGCGGGTTCAGCTGGCGCTTGGCCACCGCCGCCACGGGCAGCCCGAGGACCGCCAGATATGCGCCCGACAGCTCCCAGTTGCCGAGATGCCCAGCCACGAGCACGATCCCCTTGCCCCGCGCACGACCGCGCTCGATGGTGTCCCAACCGTCCACGCCCTCGAAGAGCGCACGCAGCGAGTCCGGCCCGAGCCGCGACATCATGGCCGACTCGATGGCCACGCGCCCGAGATGCTCGTAGGTCGCGCGCGCGAGCCGAACGCGCGCCTCCTCGTCGAGCTCGGGAAAGCAGGCCGCCAGGTGGCGGGTCACCACGCCGCGCCGGATGCCGAGCGGCCAGTAGCCGAGCGCGCCGACCCAGGCCCCGATGCGGCTGGCCCGCCGAATGCCGAGCGGACTGAGCACGCCGACCATGGCGCGCAACAGCGCGTACTCGATCCAGTGTTTCCAGGTCGCCTTCACCGCCCACGCTCCGGGCGTCCCGCGCGCTGCACGCAGGCCGCCGCGAATTCAATGGTGTCGCGCACCACCCGGTCCCAGTTGAAGCGCTCGAGCGCCGCGCGGCGCGCTACGCTACCCATCTGCCGGCGGAGTGCGTCGTCGCGCAGCAGGCGGGCAATGGCGCGCGCGGCGACGCGGTCGTCCTCTGGTGCAACCACGAAGCCCGTCTCGCCGTCGAGCACCGCCGACCGCACGCCCCCGGAGTCGCCCGCCACCGACGGCACGGCACTGGCGGCCGCCTCGGCGAACGAGATGCCGAACCCCTCGACGTTGATCGGCGGCAGCAGGCGCGAGAGCCCCACGTACACCGACGCGCCCGCGTAGAGCGACGGCAACAGGTCGTCGCGCAGCAACCCGGCGAAGACGACGCGCGCTGCGATGCCGAGCGTTCGCGCCATCTCGCGCAGGCGCGCCTCGTCGGGACCCTCCCCGACGACGACGTACCGCAGCGCCGGAAACTCCGGTGTGAGCGCCGCGAGGGCGCGCATGGCGACGTCCTGTCCCTTGTGCGGCACCAGCCGCGCGACGGTCAGCAGATAGGGGGCGTCACCGAGGCCGAGCGCGGTGCGGGCGGCAGCTGACGAATGGCCGGGGCTGAACTGCTCGGGATCCGTGCCGAGCGGAAAATCGGCGATGGGCGGCAACCGGCGCACTCCCACCTCGCGCATGACCTCGGCGGCGAGCTCGCCGGTCCAGGTGGAGTTCGCCACGATTCCCGCGGCGTCCCCGAGGATGTGACGCGCCGTGAACCGCTTGAGCGCCTGCGGCGCCTTCTCGCGCTCACGCAACAGATCGCCGCCGTTCACGTAGGCGAGGTACGGCACGCCCGCGCGCCGCATGGCCCACCAGGCGGCATAGCCACAGGGGCGGAGGTTCCCGCAGTGCACCACGTCGAAGGCCGGCGCCTCGGCGCGCAGCCATCGCGCCCAGCGAACCTGGTTGGTGAAACGGCCGGCCGCGTGGAACGTGAAGGGCTGGCGATGCATGCGCACCGGCTCGGCCGCGTCGAGCCGCGCCGCGTTCGGCGCCTCGGGACCGCGTGCGGCTACCGTCGACACCAGCGTGTCCGCGGGAAAGCGCCGGCAAAGCTCCACGTGGCGCCGCGCCATGCCGCCGACGTCAGGCGCGTAGTCCTGGGTGAGGAACAGGTGGCGCATCAGGAGATCCACCGGGCACGGTCGCGCGCGGCCTCCGTTACCTGAATCCATCCCTCGGCGCCCGCATCGAGCGGCCAGCGCGCGGCGGCGCGAAGCGCCGCGGCGCTCATGGCGGTGTGCGCGGCCGTGTCGGCCAGCGCGGCCGCGACGGTGCTCGCCCACGCGGCCTCCTCCATCCGGTGGCGCAGCACTCCGGTGACGCCGTCGACCACGAAGCGCGCCGAGACCGGCGAGCGCTCTGCCACGACGGGTACGCCGTAGGCCAGCGCATCAAGCAGCGCGAAGGCCGCGTCGTCGGCCGAGGCGATGACCCAGGCGAGGTGCGCGCCCGCCAACACCTCGCCTCGCGGCGCGTCGGCGCCGCGCCACGTGACGCGCTCGGCCATGCCAAGGGCGGCGGCCTCGATCCGCATGGCGTCGATGCCGGCGGCTGGCAGGATCACGGTGGCGCGCAACGCCGGCAGGCGCGGGGCAAGCAGCGCGAAGGCGCGCAACGCGACGAGGGTGTCGTGCCTCCGGTCGCCGCCCGCGACGATGACGAGATGCAGGGACGTGTCGGAGGCGGCGGCGCCCAGCGCACCACCACCGCCAGCTTCAAGGCGCGGCGCACGCGCTGCGACACCGGGCGGGGCGACGTGCGCGGCCAACGCCCGGTGAGGCGGCGTCATGCCGCGCACGTCCTCGGCATCCGCGAACACGAAGGCCGTGGCGGCCAGCCGCATGGCCAGCCGGCCGTCGCGACCAAGAACCAGTCGCTCCGTGGCGGGCGTGCGGCGCACGATGGCGCCGCGGCCCGCCAGCCGCACGGCCGCGGCCGCTTCGAGGTGCTCGCGGTCATCGTGCACGAACAGCACCTCGCTGAGCCGCCGCGCCACCACACGGCGCAGGCGCCACCCGGTGCGCAGCCAGCCCCCGGCCGCCGGCATGCCGACCACGTCGTGGCCCGCCGCGGCGAGGACGCGCGCCGCCTCGCCCGCCTCCGGCGCCACGAAACAGGTCTCGTAGCCGCGCGCGGCCAATACGTTTGCCGCGTCGGCAAACGCGCGTGCGCGGCCCGTCCACTCCGCATGCCGCACCACGAAGCAGGCGCGCACTCACTGCCCGGTGGCGGCGTCGCGGAACTGCAGCGCGTGCAGGCGCGCGTAGGCGCCGCCCTGCGCGAGCAGTTCCACGTGCGTCCCGCGCTCGACAATGCGTCCGCGGTCGAGCACGAGAATCTGCGTGGCGTGCTGCACCGTGCTGAGGCGGTGCGCGATAACGAAGACCGTGCGACCCGCCAGCAGGCGGTCGATGGCTTCCTGCACCTGCCGCTCGCTCTCCGTGTCGAGCGCCGAGGTGGCCTCGTCGAGGATGAGCAGCGGCGGGTCCACCAGCAGCGCGCGCGCGATGGCGCGGCGCTGGCGCTGGCCGCCCGAGAGCCGCGTGCCCCGCTCGCCCAGCACCGTGTCGTAGCCCTGGGGCAGCTCGCTGATGAAGCCGTGCGCATTGGCGGCGCGCGCCGCCGCCTCGATCTGCGCCGTCGAGTACGTCGTCAAGTTGCCGTACGCGATGTTGGCGCGCACCGTGTCGTTGAACAGCACGGTGTCCTGGCTTACGATCCC